>DATBFS010000027.1:0-73299 GCA_036558385.1 Solirubrobacterales bacterium
GTACGGGTCGTCGACGTAGACGGGCAGGAGCCCGCCGATTTCGGGCACGTACGCCGTCACGGTCCCCGGCCCCGCGCCCCCGCCCGCGGACTCGACGCCGAGGCGCCCGCTCGACCAGCGACCGAAGCGGTCGACCCAGTCGAGGCTCGCGGCCTCCCGGTCCTGGCACAGCAGATGGACCTGGTGCCCGAGCCCCGCCCGCGCCTGGGCGAGGCTCGCGTTGTAGACGTTGGACCCCGTGCCGCGCAGGAGATATCCGTGGAAGATCAGGACCCTCACCGGCGACATCCTCCGCTTCGGAATAACTCCGCCGCCTCCTCCGCTCCCGCCCGAATATCTTGCCCTCGCCTCCGGCTCGGGCATCTCCCATCTGCTCCCGCGTCCGGGGGCGGCGGGTTAGGGCCTGTTGCGTGGCGGCAGGTCGTGCTCGCTCCTACCGCGACTTCGTCGCTAGTGCGCATGTTCAACCTTTATCGTGTCGGCGCGATGAACACACGTCAGGTCTATAGGCTGCGCGCGCCCGCCTCGGGCCGAGAGGCGCTCGCCCCGATCGAGGAGCGAACCGCATACCTCGACCGCGAGACGGGCGAGGAGATGCTGCCGGTCACCCGGACCCTCCCCCTCGCCCCGTCCGAGTCAGCGCTCCTGCGCGTGCCGGAGAACCTGCGAATCTGCCGCCGGTGCGATCAGCTGATCGGACTCGATGTCAGCGACTGTCCCTACTGCGGGCTGCGCCAGCCGGCGCTCGACGGATCGGCGTGAGCCGCGCGACGGCACCCCTGGCCGCCCTGGCGGTGGCGCTGAGCATCCCGTTCGCCGCGTGCGGAAGCGACACGACGTCGACGGTGACGGTCCCGCCAACGACGACGAGTCCCACCACCACGACCCGAAGCACGACCACGCACTCGACGACTCCGACCACCACCACGACCTCGTCGCCGACCACCACCACCCCCACCACGACCACGACGACCGGCGGCGGCGGCGGCGGGAACGGCACCGGCGGAACCGGCATCCGGAACGACGACAACGGTCACCACGGTGGTGGCTCGGGTCACCCGGGACCCGGTGACGACCTCTGCCCGGGCAACTCCTGCGACTAGGCGGTCGCTAGGCGCGGGGCGCCCTCCGTGGATCCGCGTCCCGCCTACTTCGGAACGTAATAAGCCCAGTACAGGAGGCGCCCGCCCGAGTAGTCACAGCCGTAGTTGCGACTCGAGCCGACCTTCTGTTGAGCCTTGCTGTTCTGCGCCCACCGCTTGATCGCGGCCGAGTCGCCGCTCGTCGGCGAGCACTTCTTCTTCGATCGGCTGGCCCGCCATTTGTTGTTCCGCGCGAACGAGGAGGCGTTCGCGTGGGCGAAGTTCGTGATCCAGCTCGGGATCGTCAGCGCGACCGTCTGGCCCTTCCTGATCCGAAGCGGCTTGTCGAGGGTGAAGATCGACTTGCGGCCGAGGTTGCCCGAGAGGTTCACGGTGGGGCTCTGGCGCAGCAGCTTGAACTTGCGGCGGTGCTTGTTGTTTTGCTTGATCACGGCGATCCGGGCGGACGGATGCTTGTCGAACTTTCCGCCCTTGAAGATCGTCTCGAAGAACCCCTGCTGATCCGGGTTCTTCTTGAGGACGCGAGAGGTGTCTACCGCCCACGCGACGAGCTTGCCGTTCTTGCGCACGAGGAACGGACGCTTCTGCCCATCGGCGACCAGCGGGAATCCCGTCACCCTGCCAACGCCCTGGCAGCGGTTCGGGTGGGACTTGTTGGGGCACGACGGCGGTGGCGTGTTCTTCGTCTTCCCCAGCACCTTCGCGCTTCCGGCCATCGCCGAGGAGACCAGGCCGCCGGCGATCACCGCCGCGCAGAGGGTCGCGAACACGACCAGGGAAAGCGCGCGCCTGCGCGGGCCGGTTGTCGACTGGCTCGTTCCGCTCATCGGGTCTTCAACACCGCGCGCCCGCCCCGGTTGCGGCTCCGAGCCGCCTGTCGTCCGGGCGAGCGCCCTCGATGCGACCGCATAGGTTAGGGAGCGGGGCCGCCGGACGGCGTGCGCCCCGCGGGGAGGCGAGCGGCGCGTATAGGGTGCGCGGCCATGGGCGCGGAGGGAACCGGCGGGGCTGATGCCTGAGCCCGCTGAGGCGGAGGCCAGGCGTCGGTTCGTGAGCGCCGGCCTGGAGGTGCTGGAACTCGGAGCGGGCGAGGCGGAGCTCGCGGTGATCGAGGCGGTGGACTCCCTCTACGGCGGGCTGCTCCAACGACTGCTCGAGGCGGAGCTCGATGGCGTCGAGCCCGAGCCAGGCGAAGATCTCTCCCGCGCCCCGCGGACACTGGAGCTGAGATGAGCCTCCTCGACCGCCCGCTTCGCGAGCAGGCGGAGGCGATCGCCGGCGGCGACGCCGATCCTGGCGAGCTCCTCGACGCGGCGCTGGCTCGAATCGAGGAGCGCAACCCGGCGGTGAACGCGATTGTGGAAACGTTTCCGGAGGAGTCCCGTCGGATGCTCGCGGAGGCCCCTCGCGGCCCGCTCTTCGGGGTGCCGGTGGCGATCAAGGACGAGTGGCCGCTGCCCTGGCGCGCGGAGCGGCTCGGGGCCGCACAGCACCTCGGACCGGAGCCCTCGGCGGGCGAGTCCGGGCCCTACATGGCGCTTCGCGACGCCGGCGCGGTGGTCGTGGGGATCGCGAACATGCACGAGTACGGTGCCGGGAGCACCGGCCACGTCTCCGCCTACGGGCCGGCGCGAAACCCCTGGGACACGGAGCGCTGTCCGGGCGGCTCGTCGAGCGGCCCCGGCGCGGCCGTCGCGGCGAGGCTGGTCAGCGGCGCCGTGGGAGCCGACGGCGTCGGGTCGATTCGCTATCCCGCCGCCTACTGCGGG
Source organism: Solirubrobacterales bacterium (assembly GCA_036558385.1). GTDB lineage: Bacteria > Actinomycetota > Thermoleophilia > Solirubrobacterales > 70-9 > AC-56. The sequence goes on from DATBFS010000027.1 coordinate 2,873, forward strand.
CTCACGGGGCTAAAGCCGACCTTCGGGCGCTCCACGATGCTCGGTCACCACGTCCCGCAGACGACGACGATCGTCTCCGGTCCGCTCTGCCGCGACGCGGCGGACTGCCGCCTGCTCGGCGGCGTCCTGTTCGGCGAGGTGCTGGCCGGCTCCGAGCCGTCGGGGCTGCGGATCGGGGTGGTCCCTGGCGAGCTCTGGGAAGACTGCGACCCGCAGGTCAACGCCGCGTGTACGGCGGCGGTGGAGGCGCTTCGCCAAGCCGGCGACGGCACGGTCGCCGAGCTGGACTTCGAGGGCCGCGAGCATGTCCTGATCGCCTCGATCCTGGTCGGCCAGACCGAGGAGCTCGGCGAGGTGACACCGGCGCGGATCGCCGGCCTGACCGATGAGGCGAGCCTCGTCGCGAGGGCGCTCCTTCGCTACCGGATGCTGATTCCGGCGGCGGCGATGTCCAAGGCCAGCCGAGTGCGCACGCTGGTGCGGCGCTCGCTCGCCGAAGCCTTCGAGCACGTCGACCTGCTCGCGTGGCCGACGGTGGCCGCCCCGGCTCCGCTGCTCGACAACCCCACCGTCGAGCTTCCCTCCGGCGCCTATCCAGCCGACTACGTCAACCCCCGCCAGGGCGGCGTGGCGAACCTGGCGGGAGTGCCCGCGATCAGCGTCCCCGTCGGGCGGAGCTCGGACGGGCTGCCGATCGCGCTGCAGTTGATCGCCGCTTGGGGGCGAGACGAGCTTCTGATCGACGCCGCGGAGGCGCTGGAGCGCGCCACCGACCGCGTGTGGGTCGACGCGGCGCCGCCGCTCGCGGGCTAGGCGGCGCGGCGGCCGTTCTATTCTCCGCGCGTGCCGGCGATCGAGGCCAAAGGGCTCGAGCGAACGTTCTCGGGGGACGTGCGGGCGGTCGCTGGAGTCGACCTCGACGTCGCCGAGGGTGAGATCTACGCCTTCCTGGGGCCGAACGGCGCCGGCAAGACGACCACGGTCCGAATCCTGACCACCCTCCTGCGGCCCACCGCAGGGAGTGCCAGCGTTGCGGGCCACGACGTCGTCGCCGAGGCGAGCCAGGTGCGCCGAACGATCGGCGTCGCCCTCCAGGAGGCGGCGCTCGACCCGCTGATGACGGGTCGCGAGCTGATCCGCCTGCAGGCCACGCTTCACGGGCTGCCTCGAGAGGAGGGGCATCGGAGGTCGGACGCACTGCTCGAGCGCGTGGACCTGGTCGAGGCCGCGGATCGCCAGGTCGGGACTTACTCGGGCGGCATGCGCCGCCGGCTGGACCTCGCCTCCGCGCTCGTCCACGAGCCTCCCGTGCTCTTCCTGGACGAGCCGACGACGGGTCTCGACCCCGTCAGCCGCAAGACGATCTGGACCGAGGTCGAGCAGCTGAACCACGACGGCACCACGGTCTTCCTCACCACGCAGTATCTGGAGGAGGCCGACCAGCTCGCCGATCGGGTCGGAATCATCGACTTCGGCAAGCTCGTCGCCGAGGACACGCCGAGGGCGCTCAAGGCTCAGATCGGCCACCCGCACCTCGAGCTCCGGCTCAGCGACGACGGAGCCGAGCGGGCCGAGGAGGTCGTCGCACGGTTCGGGAAGCCGCTCCCGATGCGCGACGGGGCGGTGCTGGTCGAGCTCGAGCGCGGCGCCGGCGCGGTGGCGCCGGTGGTTCGCGCGCTCGACGAGGCGGGGCTGGAGGTCGAGGCGCTCGACCTCGTGGAACCCACCCTCGACGACGTCTTCCTGGCGAAGACTGGCCACCACCTGGAGCCCGAAGAGGAGGCAGAACCACTCGACGACTCCTCGGCTCCGCCTGCGGAGTCGTCGGGCTCGGGCGCCACCGGGGCGGCAGGGTGACTCTCGTGACCCGCGACTTCGTCGCTAGCCCGTGACGAACCTACGCGTCATCTGGGCGCTTGGGGCACGGTCCGTTAAGCAGACCATGCGCCGGCCGCAGCTCTTTGCGCCGATCATCGTCTTTCCGTCGCTGCTCCTAGCGATCCAGACGGGCGGCGCGGGGCGTGGGGTCGACTTGCCCGGCTTCCCGCACGTCAACGGCTTCCTCGACTTCATCCTGGCGGGGGCGATGATCCAATCGACGCTGCTCGCTGCCAACAGCGGGGGGATCGCGCTCGCGGTCGACATCGAGATGGGGTTCACGGATCGGCTGCTGGCCGCGCCGATCCCGCGCTACGCGATGGTGCTGGGGCGGCTCGCCGGGACTGCTGCGCTCGGCGCCTTCTCGGCGATCTGGTTCATCGCCGTGGGCCTGACCTTCGGCGTGCGGATCGACGAGGGCGTCCCTGGGGCGCTCCTGATGATCGTCTTCGTGTCGCTGTCGGCGGTCGCCTTCGGAGGCATCGGTGCCGCTGTCGCGCTGCGAACCGGGAGGGCCTCGGTCGTCCAGGGCCTGTTCCCGCTGGTGTTCGTGATCCTCTTCCTGTCCTCGGCCTTCTTCCCCGCGAACCTGATGCTGGAGCCGGCCGCCTCGATCGCGAAGTACAACCCCATCAGCTTCATCGTGGAGGGGGTCCGCGACCCGGTGATCTCCTCGCTGTCGCTGAGCGCCTTCGGCAAGGCACTCGGGTCGATCGCCCTGGTGGGCGCGATCAGCGTGGCGCTGAGCGCGCTTGCGCTCAGGAAGCGGCTTCGGATGGGCGGTTGACCGTGAGCTGGCGGGCGGACCTCGAGATGATCACGGCCCTCGTGCGAAGGGCCGCGAACGAGCTGCTGCGGGTGCCGGGCGCGGCGATCCCGGGCGTTCTGGCGCCGACCATCTTCTTTCTCGGGCTCACCTCGGTGTTCGGGCACCTGACGCTGCTGCCGGGCTTCGACACGTCGAGCTACCAGAGCTTCCTGATCCCGGTCAGCCTGATGCAGGGCGCCGGGTTCACGGGGGCCGCCACCGGGGTGAATCTCGCCCGCGACATCGAGCAGGGCTGGTTCGACCGGCTGCTCGTCTCCCCCGCCCCGCGGCCGGTCCTGCTCGCCGGCCTGGTGATCTCGGCGAGCCTCAGGTCGCTCATCCCCGCCGGGGTGCTGCTGATCGTGGGGTTCGCGCTGGGGGTGAGCTGGCCGGGGATCGGCGGGCTTGTGATGGCGGTCGTGATCGTCATGGGGATGGGCACCATCGCCGCCCTCTGGGGTTGCGCCCTGGCGCTCAAGTTCCGCTCGCAGTCGGCCGCGCCGCTGATGCAGGCGGGCATGTTCGTCCTCATCCTCACCACGACGGCATATGCGCCGCTCGCCCTGCTCAGCGGCTGGCTTCACACGGTCGCCAAGTACAACCCCGCCACCCAGATCGTCGAGGCCGCCCGCCAGGGGTTCGTCGGCGGCGTGAGCTGGGGCGACACGTGGCCGGGGCTGCTGGCACTGGCCGCGCTGATGGCGCTGCTGGCCGCGTTCGCGCTGCGGGGGATGCGGCGGACGGCTTTTTGAACCCAGGCGGGCTTGCCACCGAGGCCTACCGGATCCTGGAGAGGGGCTGGGTGGAGGGTGAGCGCGAAGGCGTGCCGTATGCCTACACGCGTCCGAGCCCGAGCCGGTACCCGTGGCAGTGGTATTGGGACTCCTGTTTCGCGGCGATGGTGTGGCGCCGCTTCGACGCCGATCGTTCGCGGGCGGAGCTCGAGACGCTCCTTCGGGCCAGCCGGCCCGACGGCTTCGTGGGCCACACGGTCTTCTGGGAGCACCCGGTCTCGCTCGCGCGCAGCGTCTACTACAACGTCCCCTCGCGCTCGGCGACGATGACGGCGACGATCCAGCCCCCGCTCCTGGCCTGGGCGTGGAGGGTGGCGGTCGGCGATCCGGCGGCGGAGCCGCGCATCGCCCGCCATCACGAGTGGCTGCGGGCGAACCGGGAGCTGGAAGGGGACGGACTCCTGTGGCTCGTCCAGCCGGACGAATCCGGTCTGGATTCCTCGCCCAAGTTCGATCCGGTCTGGGGATGGAGAGCCCACGCGAGGCTGGGGTTCCCGTTGCTCGTCGCCCGCAACCGGCGGCTCGGCTGGGACGCCCGACGGGTGCGCGACGCCAGGGGCCCCGTCCTGTGCGAGGTGGTAACGAACGTGCTCTGGGGGCTGGCGCGGTTGGCGCTCGGCGAGCCATCGATCACGCCAGCGCTGATCGATCGTCTTTGGGAAGAGGAGTTGGGGCTCTTCCTGGATCAGGCGGAGCCCGGCGGCGCTCGGCCGCGCGTGGAGACCTGGGCCGCCTTGGCCCCCCTAGCCCTCCCCGATCTCCCCGAGGCGATCGGCCGGCGCATGGTCGAGGAGCACCTGCTGGACCCCAAGCGCTTCTGGCTGCCCATCGCCCCCCCGTCGGTCTCCGCCGCCGAGCCGAGCTTCGAGCCCGGCCGCGCGCGAGGACTGGTGCGCCGTTACTGGCGGGGGCCGACCTGGGTGAACGCGGCGTGGCTTCTGTGGCTGGGGCTGGTGCGTCTGGGCTACGTCCAGGAGGCCGAACACCTGGCGGCCGCACTGGCCGAAGCGGTAAGGCGCGAAGGCCTGCGTGAGTACTACCACCCGCGAACCGGAGAGGGCCTGGGCGCTACGGACTTCGCATGGACGAGCCTTGCGGTCGAGATGTCGGACCCGGACCCCCGCGTCGCCAGCAGCTACCTGTAGCGCTCCCCCGCGCCCGCAGCCCGCACCGCCCGCACCGCCCGCACCGCCCGCGCACGGCCGCGCACGGCCGAGTAGCCTGCCCCCCCTCGCGATGGCCGAGTAACGTCGAAATAGACGACGTTTCTCGGCCAGCGGGAGGCTCATCGGAGCGCCGCCGGCGTATCGACCAAGTCTCGCAGGACTGATGTCACGTGTTGGGGGTCCCCGGTGAGGTCCTCCCATGTGAACCGGATCACCCGCCAGCCGTCAAGAGCGAGGAGGCGATCGCGGCGACGGTCCTCCTGAAACGCTCGGCGCGTGCCGTGGGTACGAATTCCGTCGGTTTCGACGATCAGGCGAGGGCGGCGCCAGACGAAGTCAACCTGCATCTCCTCACCAGCCACCGTGAGCCACTGGTTTACGGCGGGACTGGGTAGGGCAGCGTCCCGACAAAGGGCGAGGAAGCGGCCCTCAAGCTCGCTGCGGGTGAGGGCTTGGTCAGTATCGGCAGCACCGAGCACGGCACGCAGTCGCTGGACGCCCGGACGACCACGAGCACGTACCAGCAATCCCTCCATCCCCGCCCAATCAACCAGCCGCAGCACCTCGGCCTGGTCGCAAGCCCGCTCCAGAACACGGCGATTCACGACCGCCGCCAGGTCGAGCAGGGTACGAGGGACGGAGGTGCACGGGATTCCGCTCGCCTCCGCACGGTCCGCGGGATCGAGGCGGACGGAGCGGTGGACGGCGATGCCTGGCCGGGCGAGGCCTACGCGCCGGGCGATCGTGACGTCAACGGCTGCTCGGGCCGTGGGGAGAATGCGATGCAGGGCGCCGGCCGAGAAATAGGACAGGAAGGCGCCGGGGCCGCAGGCCAGGACCGCTGCCATCCACCTGCCTTCGACCCGAAGGTCGGGACGGCCCAGCGCGTAGACGGTCCGGTGCAGGCGATGCAGTCGCTCACAGCTCACCCGATCCCGCACCGCGGACGACGTGAGTCCAACGGATCGGAGCTGATCGAGCGTGACGACTCCGTGCTGGCGAGCGGCGACCGCCGCGAGGGCGCGTTCGCGCTGGCCGCGCCCGCCGCCGTACCGTTTTTTCGCCCAGCGATGGCCGGGTTCCGTCGAAATAGACGACGTTTCTCGGCCATCGGCGAACATGGGGCGATGGTGTCGACGCGAGCGTGCCGGATGGCGCGGACCGTGTGCATAACGTGAGCGCTATGCGTGGCGTGAGCGCGACGCTTGCGAAAGCGAGCGCTACTTGTAGCGGTAGGTGATGCGGCCGCGGTCGAGGTCGTACGGCGAGAGCTCGATCTTGACGCGGTCGCCGGGGAGGATGCGGATGTAGTGGCGGCGCATCTTGCCCGAGATGTGGCCCAGGACCTCGTGGTCGTTGTCGAGCTTGACCTTGAACATCGTGTTGGGCAGAGCCTCGGTGACCTCGCCCTCCATCTCGATCTTCTCTTCCTTAGGCATCGACGCCGACGAGGGTAGCGGATGGCCCCCCGGGCTCACGCATGGATCGCACCAACGCAAAGCGCGAATCGGCGCGTATCCGAGCGGGTAGCGAGCGCGGCGAAATACCTCGCCACAGCCCTACCCGGCAACGTCTTTCAGCCTCGCCCAGCCCGTCTTTTCCGCCCCACCCAGCGACGTTTCCCAGCCCTACCGCCCCTCGAACGTCGCCTTGCCGGGGCCCTCGGAGAGAAAGGATTTGACGGCGCGCTGCAGGTCCTCCGTCTCGAACAGGGTCCCCACGAGCCCCGGCACGACCTCGTCCGCTCGATCGACGCCGCCCTCCAGATAGGCGCGAACCACCTGCTTGGTCACGCCGTGGGCCTTGGTCGGGCCGGACGCGAGCCGCTGGGCGAAGCGCATCCCCTTCTCCATCAGCTCGTCGTCCGCCACCACGCGGTTGACGACGTTCCATCGCTCGAGCGTCGCCGCGTCATAGATCCCCTGGGACATCACGAACTCGCGGGCGCGCGCGGGCCCTGCTCGCTCGGCCATCCGCTGCGTGCCGCCCGCGCCGGGGCTGAGCCCCACCACCGCCTCCACGAGCCCGAACCGGGCCGACTCCGTGGCCCAGATCATGTCGCAGCCGAGCGACACCTCGAGCCCCGCGGTCAGGCACAGGCCGTGGACGAGCGCCAGGGTGGGAATGGGCAGCGCCTCCAGGCGGCGCACCACGTCCAACAGCGGCGTGAACGCCCCGGAACGATCGCCCCCCGCCTCGACCGCCCGCTGGAACCCGTTGACGTCCGCACCGCCTGTGAACACCTCTCCCTCGGCCCGCCAGACGAGCGCCCGCGCGTCTGAGCCCTCGACCTCGCCGAGGCAGGCATCGAGCGCCTCGGTCGTCGCATTCCCGAACAGGTTGAGCGGCGGGTCGTGCAACACCAGCGATGCGAGCCCGCCGTCGCGCTCGAGCCGAACCGGCTGCTCGCTCACTGGAGCTCCCGAGTTCGCGCTCGGCCCCAAGCACATGCCCCCCGCCGCACCCTCCCCTTGCGCTGTCCCGCGCTCACGGCCCCGCCCCCCGGATGCGATCGGCGAGCGCTTCGATCTCGCTCGCCTCGCCTGGCCCCGGAACCCACGGGAGCCTCAGCGGGTCGTCCTCATAGCGCGGGATCACGTGCAGGTGGAAGTGGAAGATCGTCTGCCAGGCTGCGGATCCGCACGAGTTGAGGATGTTGAAGCCCGCGGGCTCGAGCGCTCCGCGCATCCGCTTCGCGAGGCGGCGGGCGGCGAGCGTCGTTCGCTCGAGGTCCTCGTCCGAGATCTCCACGAGGTCGGCGCTATGGGCGCGCGGCACAACCAGCGCGTGCCCCGGCGTCGCAGGGTTGATGTCCATGAAGGCGACCGTGCGATCGTCGGAGTCCACGATCTGCGCCGGCACGTCCCCGGCGACGATCCCGCAGAAGAGGCAGTCGCTCTCCATCCGCGCGGCAGACTAGTTGAGTTTGCGCGCGAGCGCGACCGCGTCGTCGCGCCCGGAGACCTCGCCCGCGAACACCGCGGCCTCGATCTCCTCCAGCAGCCGTCCCAGCTCCGGGCCGGGGTGGATGCCCAGCTCGGAGGCGAGGTCATCGCCGCGAATCGGCGCGCGCGGCGGGCCATCCCGCCGCCAGGCGAGCGCCTCGCCGACCATCTCCCGCGCCAGGTCGAGGTGCGCGTCGATCGCCTCCTGCTTCGTGCGCTCCCCCTGGGTCGCCAGGCGATCCGCGACCGTCAGCAACGTGACGTCGACCGAATCCGGATCGGTCGCGCGAAGGTAGTCGTAGACGTGTCGCCTGGAGAGCGGGCGCTCGTGGACGAGGAAGCCCAGCCGCAGGTGGTTGAGCGTCAGATTGGCGAGGTAGTCGGCGAGCCGCCGACTCGCGCGCAGCCGACGACACAGCTCGCGGACGATCCGGGCGCCGGCGCGGTCGTGGCCGATGAACAGGATCCGTCCCCCCTCCCCCTCGCTTCGGGTCTCCGGCTTCCCGAGGTCGTGGAACAGCGCCGCGAAGCGAAGCGCCCCGCCCCGCGTGAGCTCGTCCGCGAGGGGCTCGGCCAGCAGGCGCCGCACCTCTCCGGCGTCGTCGCCGAGGAGCTCCTCGAGGTCTGCCTCCAGGGCCGCGAGCCGGGCGAGAACCTCGATCGTGTGGTCGCGGACGTCGAGGTGGTGGTAGGGGTTCTGCTCGACGCCGCGGAGCGCCTCCAGCTCCGGCAGGACGTGCCGCGTGGCCCCCAGCTCGTCCAGGAGCCCGAGCCCCCGCACCGGATCCTCGCCGGTGAGCAGCAGGCGGAGCTCACCCAACTGGCGCTCGCCGGCCTCCTCCCCCGCCGCCCGCGCCTGCGACCTGGCCAGCTCGACGGTCCGCGGGTCGATGTCCAGCGCCAGGACGGAGGCGATCCGCGCCGCGCGGAGAACTCGAAGCGGATCGTCGGAGAAGCTTCGCTCCGAGACCGCCCGAAGCACGCGTTCGTCGAGGGCATCCTGCCCTCTGTGGGGATCCACCGGGGGCCCGTCGAGCCGCCCGAGGGGGAGGGCGATCGCGTTGACGGTGAAGTCGCGAAGCTCGAGGTCACCCTCAATGCCCTGGCCGCGAAGCCGCGCGACGTCGACGTGCCAGGCGCGGTCGGGCGCCAGCGCGCGCCAGGTCGCGTGCTCCTCGGAGAGCTGGAACACCGCCCCCTGAGCCGCCCCGGCGATGGCTCGCGCGGCCTCTCGCTCATCGCGCGCCACGGCGAGGTCCACGTCCGTGACCCCCCGGCCGAGCACCGCGTCGCGAACCGCCCCGCCGACGATCCACGCGTCGGCGGTTCCCCCGAGGGCCTCCCGACACGCCCGAACCGCGGGCGACTCCGCGAGGCGATCGGCGATCGTCGAGCTCACCGGCCCCGCGAGCCGACGTGCACCCGGGGGACCCGGGCCGAGATCCCGCAGGTGACCTCGTAGTTGATCGTCTCGAGTCGCCGGGCTACCTCCTCGCAGAGGATCCGCTCCTCGCCCTGCGGGCCGATGAGCACCGCCGGAGATCCGGCGCTGACGACGAGCTCCGGGCCCACATCGATCGTGACGTTGTCCATGGAGACCGTTCCGACCAGCGGGTAGCGCGCGCCCCGAACCAGCACCTCGGCGTTGTTGGTGAGGCCCCGCCGCACTCCGTCGCCGTAGCCGATGGGCAGGACCCCGACCCAGGTGTCGACGGGCGCTCGCCACCGCTGCCCGTAGCCCGCGCTCGCTCCCGCGCCGAACCGCTTGACGTCGGCCACGTAGGAGCGGAGCTCCAACGCCGGCTCTAGCCGTTGGGCGATCGGATCCGCCTGGAAGGGATCCAGGCCGTAGATCGCGATCCCGCACCGGACCATGTCGAAGTGGGCGCTCGGGTCCCGCAGGGTCGCGGCGCTGTTCGCAGCGTGGACGAGGACGTCCGGGTGCTCGGCGCGAACCCGTTCGGCGACGCCCGCGAAGCGCTCGAGCTGCTCGCCGAAGAACGCGGAGTCCAGCTCGTCGGCGGTCGCGAAGTGGGTCCAGAGCCCAGCCAGGTCGAGTCGATCGTCCGCCGCCACGCGATCCGTCAACGACAGGACCACGTCGGGATCGCGCTGGCCGAGGCGCCCCATGCCGGTGTCGTACTTGACGTGGACCCGGGGCCGGATCCCCAGCTCCTGGCCCCGCTCCGCGACCAGCTCGGCGTACCCGGGCTGCCACACGGCGACGTCGGAGGCGGCGGTGAGGGCGACGTCGAGCTCGGCCTCCGTGAGCGCGCCCATGGTCAGGAGGCGGGCATCCGGCAGCCGGCCCCGAAGCTCGGCGGCCTCCTCCGCGGCAGCGACGGCCAGCCAGCTCGCCCCCCCGGCCAGCGCCGCCCGCGCGCACTCCACCGCGCCGTGCCCGTAGCCGTCGGCCTTCACCACCGCGCAGAGCCGGGCGCCTTCGGCGAGGTCTTCGGTCAGGCGCCTGCAATTGCGCTCCACCGCGGCGTCGTCGACGACGGCGACGGCGCGCTGGAGAGGGACGTCGGTCATGCGGTGAGCGCCGCGGGCAGGGCGGCGATGACGTCCGTGGCGATCACGGACTCGACCGAGGCCAACCGCTCAGCGGCGATCCGGCCCGCGCGCTGGTGGGCGTGGACGCCCGCGCACGCGGCCGCGAAGGGCTCCATCCCGCGGGCGAGCAGGGCGCCGATCGTGCCCGAGAGAACGTCCCCTGTCCCCGCGGTGGCGAGGGCGGGGCTGCCGCCCCGGCTGACCGCCAGCCGCTCCCCCCCGACGACGATCGTGTCATCGCCCTTGAGGACCACGGTGGCGCCGCTTCGCTCGGCCGCCTCGCGCGCGCTCGCGAGCCGATGCTCGCCCACCTCGCGTGAATCGCGGCCCAGCAGGCGTCCCAGCTCTCCCGCGTGCGGGGTCAGCACCGTCGGCGCCTCCCGCTCGGCGATCAGCTCGAGCCGCTCGGCGTGGGCATTCAAGCCATCGGCGTCGACCAGCAGCGGCACCGCGACCCGCCGGGCCACGGCTCGCGCCAGCTCGAGCGAGTCCTCGTCGCGGCCGAGTCCCGGGCCCAGGACGACGGCCGCGGCCCGGTGAGCCGCCTCCAGGATCGCGTCGGCCGAGGCGCTGGCGAGCCGTCCGACCGCGCCATCGAACCCCCGCGACATCACCTCGGTCAGCTTCAACTCGAAGATCTGCTCGAGATCCGCCGGAACGGCAACCGTCGCGTAGCCGGCCCCGACCCGGATCGCCGCCTCGGCGGCCATGCACACGGCGCCGGTGAGGCCGCGCGATCCCCCCACCACGACGACCTCGCCCGAGTCGAACTTGGTCGAGCTCGGCATGCGCTGCGGGGTCAGGGTGAGCACCTCGTCGCCGATCACCCCGGCGGCCGGCGCGGCGGGGGCGTCGCTCGGGATGCCGATCGCCGCCACGCGAAGCCCGCCGGCGTGGGCCTTGCCGGGCGCGATCCAGTGGCCGAGCTTGGCGGCGTGAAAGCTGACCGTGATCGCCGCGCGGACGGCCGCGCCCGCGACCTCGCCCGTGGAGGCATCGACCCCGGACGGGATGTCCGCCGCCACGACCGGGGCCCCGCAGGCGTTGATCGCCTCGACCGCCGCGTCGGCGGGCGCCCTCGGGGCGCCGGAGAAGCCGGTGCCGAAGATCGCGTCAACGACAACTCCCGAGCCGTCGAGCACGGCCGACACCTCGCCGGCGCCGACCTCTTGAACCGAGCCTCCGAACCGCTCCAGGTTCGCGTTCGAGTCCCGTGAGAGCTCGCCGGCCGGCCAGAGCAGAAGCGTCTCGACCTCGTATCCGGCCTCGGCGAGGCGGCGGGCCGCGACCAGCCCGTCGCCCCCGTTGTTTCCCTTGCCGCAGACCACGCGGGCCGGGCCGGTTCCGGCGACGTCACCCGCCGCTTCGGCGACCGCCGCTCCGGCCGCCTCCATCAGCTCCAGGGAGGGGATTCCCCGCTCGTCGATCGCCCAGGAGTCCGCGGCGCGCATCCCCGTGGCGTCGAAGATCGGCGTCAGCCAGGCCTCCATGCGGGGGAGGGTGTCAGACGGCTCGGGCGCTCGTCAGCTACCCGTTGGCTCCGCCAGCACCACCGCAGCCGCCATCTCCTGGGAGTGCGTGAGCGAGACCTGCAGCGCGAGCCCGCGATCCGCCGCCACGGCGGCGGCCCGGCCGTGGAGGCGCAGCGTCGGCGCTTCGCGGGCCCCGCCCTCCACCTCGATCTCGCGGGCGGGCAGGGCCACGCCGAGCGCCTTGATCGCCGCCTCCTTGGCGGCAAACCGGGCGGCCAGGTGGCGGCCGGGCCGCAGCCGCGGGCGCGCGTTCGCCAGCTCCGTCTCGGTGAACAGGCGCTGGGCCAGGCGCGGACGGCGCTCGAGCGCCTGCTCGAGGCGCTCGATCTCGATCAGGTCTATCCCGACCCCGGTCACGGGACGAGGGCGGCCGCAGGGCTCGCTCCGGTCGGGGCGCCCGCGGTGGAAGGCGCGTCTCGGAGCCCCAGGACGACCCGCACCGACGCCCGGTCCCCCTCGGAGCGGCCCCCCACAGCCAGCGAGGCGAGATGATCGAGGTAGGGCTTGGCCTGCTGGTAGTCGGGGTCCTCGGCCGCCTGCTGGAAGCTCTCGACCAGCTGGAGCAGCGGAACGAAGTCCAGGAACGCCACCGGCGGGAAGTCGTCGCCGAGCGAGCCCTCGGCCGCCTTGAAGGCATCGGAGTCACCCAGCGTCGAGCTCGGCGAGAACACCTGATCGACGGAGTCGGGGCCCAAGCCGACCACGACCTTGCCGTCCCGCTGCACGAACTGGACCTGGATCGGAACGCCGGCCGGCGACAGGGAGAACCCCTGCTCGCCGGAGGCCGACAGCGGCGAGACCCGCACGGATCGATCGGCGGACAGCGCACGCCGCAGGTCGTCCAGGGTCTCGGCCGACGCCTGCTCATCACCGGTCTCGAGCACCAGCGCCCCGCCGAGGCCGAAGAGGGACGTGCCCCGAGCGAACCCACCGACGTCACCGGCCCAGTGGCCGAGCTGGGCTCCGAGGTCGAAGCCGAGCGCCTGCTCGGCCGCGCCGAGCCCCTGCCCGAGCGCCGCGCCGGCGTCGCTGCTCGCGAAGGCGAGCCATGAGTCGCTCGGGAAGCCGCTCATGAGCGGCGACTCGCGCGGCGCCGGCGTATTGGAACCCTGAGCCGCCGAGAGCTCGAGCGAGACGTCGTCAGCGGTCGCCGACACGGAGGCGGTGGCGGGCTGGGAGAGCAGGGTCTGCACCTGCGGGCCCGCCGCCTCCAACTCCTGCGCCGTCAGCTCTCCCGACCTCTCCAGCGCGTCGACGATCCCGCGCGGCTCGGCGTAGAGGAACGCGATCTGGTCCTCCGGGGCCGCGGCGAGCCGCGCCGAAAAGTCGCCCGAATCGGCGAGCGAGGAGCCCTGTGACGCATCCACGGCCTCCTTGAACGCCCCCTCGGACCCGGTGACGAGGAAGTCACCCACGAGCCCGGTCGCGGTGGACCCGGAGCTGTCGTAGGGCACCCCGTCGTAGGTGGCGTGGCGCTGGCGCTCGTCGCTTGCGGCCGAGGCCTTGTCGATCGCGTCGCGCGCGGCCGCGGGGTTGGTGACCGCCAGCACCGCGGCGCCATCGGCATCATCCGTAAACGTCTCGAGGAACACCCCGGCCCTGGACCCCAGCCACGGGGCGACGTCGTTCTCGAACGTGAACCCCTTGGCCTGCTCGCCGAGCGCCCTGTCGAGGCGCTCGAGGATGAATCCGCCGGGGTCGTCGGTCGCAAGGAGCTTGGAGAGCGCCGAATCTAGCGCGTCCTTCTGGTCCCCCGCCGGGCGAACCACCGCCTCGGCGAAGAGTGGCGCGTCGGCGGGTGCGACCGTCGCTGGGTCGGGCCCCGTGAACGAGGTCGTCGTCCCTCCGCCGCCGCCGCAGCCCGTGAGAAGCGCCGCGGCCGCGGCCGCAAAGGCGAACGCCGCTCTCGGCATCACTCGACGGTCACCGTCTTCGCGAGGTTGCGGGGCTGGTCGACGTTCAGCCCGCGCAGGCGGGCCACGTGGTAGGCGAGAAGCTGGAGCGGGAGGATGGCCAGGATCGGCTGCAGGACCCAGTCGGTGGAGGGCACGTAGACGACCTGGTCGGTGACGTCGGCCACGTTCTCGGCGCCCTCCGTCGCGATCGCGATCACATCCGCGCCGCGGGCCCTCACCTCGGCCACGTTGGAGAGCACCTTGTCGAGCACCGGGCTGTCCGTGGCCACGCAGACCACCGGGGTGGACTCGTCGAGCAGCGCGATCGGGCCGTGCTTCATCTCGCCCGCGGCATAGGCGTCGCTCGGGATGTAGGAGATCTCCTTCATCTTGAGCGCCCCCTCCAAGCACACCGGCAGCCCGATGTTCCGCCCCAGATAGAGGAAGAACCGGCCCTGGTGCTCGGCGACGGCGATCTCCTGAACGGCGTCCTCCACCGACTCGAGTGCCTGGTCGATCTTCGACGGGATCCCCTTGAGCTCCGCGATCAGGCCCTCGAGGCGCTCATCGGGCAGGGTCCGTCTCGACTGCGCCAGCCACAGACCCAGGAGGTACATCGCCGCCACCTGAGCGGTGAAGGTCTTGGTCGCCGCGACACCGATCTCCAGACCCGCTCGCGTGAAGAGGATGGTGTGGGCGTCGCGCGTCGCCTGGCTGCCCATGATGTTGGTCAGCGCCATCACCTTCGCGCCGCGCTCCCTGGCGAGGCGCATCGCGGCGAGGGTATCCGCGGTCTCCCCCGATTGGGTGATCCCGATGACGAGGTCGTCAGGGCCGACCACCGGGTCGCGATAGCGATACTCGGACGCGATGTCCATCTCCACCGGCACCCGCGCCCACTGCTCGATCGCGTACCGGCCGACGAGGCCGGCGTGATAGCTGGTGCCGCAGGCGACGATCACAATCCGCCGCATGCCGGCGATGAAGTCCTCCGGCAGGTCGACCTCGGTGAGGTCCACCCGGTCGGTCGACGGAAGGCGGTCGGCGATCGTCTCCGCGACCGCGTCCGGCTGCTCGTGGATCTCCTTCAGCATGAAGGTCTCGTAGCCGCCCTTCTCGGCAGCGTCCTCGTCCCACGTGATCTCCTCGGTCTCCCGGGGCATCGCGACCCCGGCGGCGTCGATGAGCGTCGCGCCCTCGCCGGTCACGGTGACGATCTCGCCGTTTTCGACCTGCAGCACACGCCGCGTCTCGGCCAGGAACGCCGGGATCGCGGAGGCGAGAAAAGCCTCACCGTCGCCCAGGCCGACCACCAGCGGGCACTCCTCCCTGGCGGCCACCAGCGTGTCCGGGTGCTCGCGATGCATCGCGGCGAACGCGTAGTGCCCCCTCAGCTCGCCGAAGGCGGTCCGCACCGCGTCCGTGAGGTCGCCCTCGTAGTGGCGCTCGATCAGGTGGGCGATGATCTCGGCGTCCGTCTCGGAGCTGAACCGGTGGCCATCGGCCTCGAGGTCACGCCGCAGCTCCGCGTGGTTCTCGACGATCCCGTTGGCGACGATCTGCACCTCGTCGTCGCAGTCGCCGTGCGGGTGGGCGTTCTCCTCGGTCACTCGGCCGTGGGTCGCCCAACGGGTGTGGGCGAGTCCGATCGTCGCCAGCGGAGCGCCCGCCGCCGCCCGGTGGCCGTTGGCCCCCGCACCGTCGAGCCCCACCGCCGCGCGGAGGTTGGCGAGGTTGCCCACGGCCCGCACCGAGTCGATTCGACCGTCCTCCAGGAGCGAGATGCCGGCGGAGTCGTAGCCTCGGTACTCCAGCTTCTCGAGCCCCGCAATCAGCAGGTCCCGACACGGTCGCTTGCCGACGTATCCGACGATTCCGCACATAGCGAGGCGATAAGAGTAGAGCCGAGGGCCGGCGCCGTGGGAGGCTCCGCTAGGCCAGCTCCTGCTCAACCAAACGTATGAGGCGCTCGCAGACTTCCCTGCACTCCGTCTCCGTCGGCGCCTCGACCATGACGCGGACGAGGGGCTCGGTGCCGGACGGCCGGACGAGGACGCGACCGCGCCCCTCGAGTGCGGCGCTCTCGCGGTCCACGGCCTCCCGAACCGCGGGGGCGCCTTCCAACGCCCGCCGATCCCGGATCTCGACGTTCTCGAGGACCTGGGGGAGCTTTTGCATCGGGATCGCCCTCGCGAGCTCCTCGCCGCCGAGCGCGCGCATCGCCAGCAGGGCGGCGGCGATGCCGTCGCCGGTCGGCCCGAGCTCCTCCAAGATGATGTGACCGGACTGCTCACCCCCGAGCGCCCAGCCGCGACGCTCGAGCTCCTCCGCCACGTGCTTGTCTCCGACCGGGGTCGTCGCCACCTCGATCCCTGCGTCCGCCATCGCCTGATGAAAGCCGTAGTTGCTCATCACGGTCACCACCACGCCCCCGTTGAGACGCCCCTCGCCGGACAGGTGTCGCGCGCAAAGGGCGATCAGCTCGTCCCCGTCCCGGATCCGGCCCTCGCCGTCCACCGCGATCACGCGGTCGCCGTCGCCGTCGAAGGCGAACCCGAGCTCGGCATCGCTCCTTGACACGCGCTCGGCCAGATGCTCCGGATGCGTCGAGCCGCAGCCCTCGTTGATGTTGCGGCCGTCGGGTTCGATGCCGATCGCCCGCACGTCGGCCCCGAGGCGCTCGAACCCCGCCGGGGCCACCCGGTAGGTCGCCCCGTTGGCGCAGTCGAGCAGCACCCGCCGTCCCGAGAGGTCGAGCCGGAACGCGGACAGCAGGCTCCGCAGGTAGTCGTCGAACGCGCCATTGAACGTGCGGACCCGGCCGACCGCCGGGGTCTGCGGCCCATGGTCGGCGACCAGCGCCTCGATCCGCTCCTCGATCTCCGCGTCGAGCTTTCGTCCGTCCGGGCCGAAGAACTTGATCCCGTTGTGCTCCCACGGGTTGTGGGACGCCGAGACCACCGCCGCGAGGTCGAGGCCGTGGCGCCTGGCCAGAAGGGACGCGCCCGGAGTCGGCAGGACCCCGGCCAGCCACGCGTCGCCCCCGCCCTCCGCCACCCCGGACGCAAGCGCCGCCTCCAGCATCGGGCCCGACTCGCGCGTGTCTCGCACGATCAGCACCTGGGGCCGCTCCGACGGGGCCTGAAGCGCCGCGGCCCTTCCCAGGGCAAGCGCCAACTCGGCGGTCAGCTCGGTTCCGGCGACCCCGCGGACGCCGTCCGTGCCGAAGAGCTTGCGGGTCACTATCTCTTCGAGAACTGCGGGCGCTTGCGGGCCTTCTTCAACCCCGCCTTGCGTCGCTCCTTGGCCCTCGCGTCCCGGGTCAAGAGCCCGCGGCGCTTGAGCTCGCCACGCAGATCCGGGTCGATCTCGGTCAGAGCGCGGGCGATGCCGTGTCGCACCGCGCCCGCCTGGCCTGCGATCCCGCCTCCGTGCACGCGGACTCGAACGTCGACCTTGCCGTCGTATCCGGAGGCCACCAGCGGCTGGCGCACGAAGGCCTGGTGCTGATGGCGAGGGAAATACTCCTCGAGCCCCCGGCGGTTGATCTCGAAGCTGCCGCTCCCGGCGCGCAGGACCACGCGCGCGATCGAGCTCTTGCGCTTGCCGGTGGCCTGGATCCGCGCCTCCGTGGCGAGCTCCACCGCCGGCTCGCGCGTCGGCACCGGCTCCTCGCCTGCCTCCGCGGTCGCCTCAGCCTCCGCCCGGGCGCGCTCCTCGGCCTCGGCCTCCAAGCGGGCGCGCTCCTCGGCGCTGAGCTCGCGCTGGGGCTCGATCTTGATCGGCTCCAGCTCGGCACCGGGCGGCTTCTCGGAGGAATCCTCGCCCTTGGGCTTCTTTTCCTTTTCGGCCGGTTTCGCCTCTGCCTCGGCCTCGGGCGCCTCGGCCTGGTCCTCATCGTCCTGCGACTCCTGCTCGGGCGCCTCGGCCTTCGGCTCCTCGCCCTGGGAACCATCCGCCTCGGGCTGCTGCTCCGCGGCGTCGGAGGACTGGGCCTGCTCCTCGCGCTCCTGCTGCTCCGGCTCGTCGCGACGGGTGTCTTCGGCCATCAACCCTCGACCTCCAGCGGGGTCGGCTTCTGCGCCTCGTGCGGGTGCTCGGCGCCAGCGTAGACCTTCAGCTTGCTGAGTTGCTGGCGCGCGAGGCGGTTGCGCGGGAGCATCCCCTTGACCGCGAGCCGGATGACCTCCTCGGGTCGTCGCTCGAGCATCTCGCCCAGGGTCCTCGAGCGCAGGCCGCCGGGGTAGCCGCTGTGTCGGTGGTAGAGCTTGTCGTTCAGCTTGTTGCCGGTCACGCGGACCTTCGAGGCGTTGACCACGACGACGAAGTCACCGGTATCGCAGTGTGGCGTGTACTCGGGCTTGCGCTTTCCGCGCAGGGTGTCCGCGATCTGAGTCGCGAGGCGGCCCAGGGTCCTCCCCTCGGCGTCGACGACGTACCAGTCGCGCTGGCGGTTGGCTGGTGTCGCAACGTAGGTCTTCATGTGGATCCGAGAGCGCCCACGCGTTCGGCGCTGACCACGAAAAGCCGCCCCCGTCCAAGGACGAAACGGGCGCGGCCGCCGGATGATAGTCGAGCGACGGCGGCCGGGCACGCGCCACGCGGCGCCCGCCACGCCCCGCCGCGAGCGCGGCTATACTGCCGCCGCCCAGTCAACCTGCCGAATCCGCCGCGGTACGCCGCCGCGGAGCGGGGGAACCAGAGGGGCGGCGTCGAAAGCCGCCCCGGGGGCGAATCGGACCGACGGGTCCGTAGCGCCGCTCTTTCGGCGCGAGCCCGACAGCTAACCCCGCAGGCCAGAGAAAGAGCGGACAGTGAGGCCCAGCGGAACCCCGCCATCCAGGCGCGGATTGCGAACAGCGGTAGCCACGGCCATGGCCGTAGCCTCGTTGGCCGTGGGGGTCGCGGCGGCGCTCGCCGAGGGCGGCGGGATCACGCCGCCGAAGGGGCCCAAGGCGGACGACGTGGTCTGCATCGCCACCTGCGGGGGCGTGCACAAGGCGACCGCGAACTCCAAGGTCCAGATCAGCGGCCACCACCTGAAGCGTGTCTCCAAGGTGGAGTTCAGCGCTCACGGCGGTGGGCGAATCGCGGTGCGCGCCGCGTCGGTCACCAGTCGGACGGTGACGGCGAAGGTGCCGAAGAAGGCCGCGACCGGTCATCCGAAGGTGACGGACTCCTATGACAACAGCTCGACCTCGCGCACCAAGCTCAGGATCATCCCCTCGGACCAGATCCCGGATTCGAGCAGCTTCAAGCTCAAGGCGGTGGCTGCGAAGCCGCACAAGACCTACTACTACGGGGTCAAGAAGCCGCGCGTCACCTACATGTTCACCAACAGCGAGCCCACCGACGTCCGCATCGACGTGGTGAAGCGCAGCGACGGAACGGTCGTCGACAGCTGGATCCAGCAGGACCAGGAGCCGAACACGGTCCAGACCGCGACCTGGAAGGGCGTCAAGCAGGGCACGAACAAGCCGGCGTACAACGGCGGATACCGCTTCCGCATCGGCCCCGAGAGCGGGACGATGAAGTCCGCCAGCAAGGCCAAGTTCGCCTACCACCGGTTCGAGTTCCCGGTGCGCGGACACCACAGCTACGGCGACGGCGTCGGAGCCCCCCGCGTGGGGCACACGCATCAGGGGCAGGACCTCCCCGCGGCCTGCGGCACGAAGCTCGTCGCGGCGCGCGGAGGGCGGGTCCAGTGGAGGTCCTACCAGGCCGGCGGCGCCGGCAACTACGTCGTCATCGACGGCAAGAAGACCAGCCACGACTACGTGTACATGCACCTCAAGAAGCGCTCGCCCCTGCACAAGGGCGATCGGGTGAGGACGGGACAGAAGGTCGGGATCGTCGGCGAGACCGGCGCGGCCAGCGGCTGTCACCTGCACTTCGAGGAATGGTCAGGCCCCGGCTGGTATGAGGGCGGGCACTTCCTGAAGTCGGTCACGAAGCACCTGAAGCAGTGGGACACGTGGAGCTAGCGGCCCGCTAGGCCGCTACGGCCCTCGAGCCATCCGCTGGGACCGCGCCGTTCCGCACCACCCGACGGATGGAAGGGGCCGGTCCGGCGGATAGCCTGCACCCCCTGACTTTTCGCGCGCGCTTCGCAGGTGCCCTCGCCGGGCTCGCCGCCTTGGCGGCTCTTGGCCTCGGCGTTGCCGGGGGCACGGCTCCGTCACCCAGGGCAAGCTCTGTTGCCTGCCTCCAGCGCTGCGCGGGCGGCCACAAGGCGGCCGTCGGCGGGAAGATCGCGATCACCGGGCGCCGGCTCGGCCAGGTGACCGAGGTCGAGTTTCCCGGTCCGACCGGCTTCGTCTCCGCCCCGCCGACCCTCGTGCGTCCGCGCCGGCTGGTCGTGACGGTGCCTCGTCACGCCCGGAGCGGACAGCCTCGGCTGGTTGACTCAGGCGGCCGCCGGTATCCCGCGGGACAGCGGCTGCGGATCGTCCCGGAGCGACGGCTCCCCCGGCCCGACAGCTTCGATCTCCTGGGCGCGAAGGTGCGGCCTCACCGCGTGTTCTTCGATCGGACACGTGGGGTGACGCTGAGCTTCCGCTTCCGGGCTCGAGCGGCGATCGACGTCAGGGTGAAGCTCGTACACGGCGGTCACGTCCGCAAGAGGTGGACCCTGCGGCACAAGGCCCCGTACCGGGTCCACCGCCTGCGGTGGGACGGGGCCCTGGCTCACGGCCGAGCCGCCAAACACGGGCGCTACCGGTTCAAGCTCCAGCGAGCCGGGCACCACGCCCATCCGGCCCCCGCGTTCAGGCTCTACGACGGCATGTTCCCGGTCCGCGGCCGACACGGATACGGCGGGCCGGTGCAGCGATTCGGCGCGCCGCGCACGGGAGGCCGCGTGCATCAGGGCCAGGACGTGTTCGCGTCCTGTGGCACCCCAGTCGTCGCAGCCCGCGGTGGCCGGGTGCAGGCTCGCGGCTCCGACCCGGTGCTCTACGGCAACTGGGTGGTGATCGACGCTCGCGGAACCAAGACCGACTACCGATACGCGCACTTCCTGCACCCCGCTTCCGTCCACGATGGGGAGCGGGTCAAGACGGGGCAGCGGATCGGCCGGATCGGCAAGACCGGCAATGCCCGAACCGTCGGGTGCCAGCTCCACTTCGAGGTCTGGCCCCGGGGCTGGGACCGCCGACACCCCGTCGACCCCCTGCCGATCCTGCGCCGCTGGGACGGCTGGAGCTAGTGGGAGAACAGGGCAAGTAAGGCAGGGTCCGAGCCCGAGTGGCGGCGAGTCCCGAGTTGCGCTCCATATGCGGCGATAACTCGGGTCTCGGCGATTTCGGGCAGCTTGCCGTGCATTGCTCCCCACCCAGCCTCATCCACGCCAGCGCCACGTGGCGCGACCGCGCTATTCCCACTCGATCGTCGCCGGCGGCTTGGAGCTGATGTCGAGCGCCACCCGGTTCACGCCCGGGACCTGGTTGATGATCCGGCTCGACACGCGCTCGAGCAGCTCGTAGGGCAGCCGCGCCCAGTCGGCGGTCATCGCGTCGGCGGAGGTCACCGCCCGCACGACGATCGGGTACGCGTAGCTGCGCCCATCGCCCTGGACTCCGACCGAGCGAACGACCGGCAGCACGCAGAACGATTGCCACAACTCGCGGTAGAGGCCCGCGGCGCGGATCTCCTCCTGGAGGATCGCGTCGGCCTCGCGGAGGATCTCGAGCCGCTCCGCCGTCACCTCGCCGCCCACCACGCGGATGCCGAGGCCCGGGCCCGGGAACGGCTGGCGCCACACGATCCGGTCCGGCAGGCCGAGCTCTGTCGCGACCGCCCGAACCTCGTCCTTGAACAACATCCGCAGTGGCTCGACCAGCTCCAGGTCGAGGTCCTCCGGAAGGCCACCCACGTTGTGATGCGACTTGATCGTGGCCGCCCCCGCCCGCCCGTCGCCTCCGGACTCGATCACGTCCGAGTACAGCGTGCCCTGGACCAGGAACCGCACGTCGGGGAGCTTCTCGGCCTCCTCCTCGAAGACGCGGATGAACTCCTCGCCGATGATCTTCCGCTTGGCCTCCGGCTCGACAACCCCGGCGAGCCGATCGAGGAAGCGGTCCTGAGCGGCCACGTCGATCAGCCTGATGCCGCGATCGCGGAAGGTCTCGACGACCTGCTCGGCCTCGTTCTTCCGCAGCAGGCCGTGATCCACCAGCACGCAGGTGAGCTGGTCGCCGATTGCGCGATGGACGAGCGCCGCCGCACAGGCGGAGTCCACGCCCCCGGAGAGACCGCAGAGGACGCCGGCGTCGCCCACCTGGGCGCGCACCCGCTCGACCTGGTCCCCGATCACCGAGGCGGGAGACCAGCGCTGCTCGAGCCCCGCCAGGTCGCGGAGGAACCGGTCGAGGATCTGGGTCCCGTAGGGCGTGTGCACGACCTCCGGGTGGAACTGGATCCCGTACAGGCCGCGGTCGGGGCTCTCGCAGGCGGCCACCGGGGAGCCGGGGCTCGACGCCAGGGCCGCGAAGCCGGGCGGGGGCTCGAAGACGGCGTCGCGGTGGCTCATCCAGCACTGCTGCTCGTGCGGGAGCCCGGACAGCAGGCGTCCGCCCCCGTCAGCGAGCGACAGCGGGGTCCGACCGAACTCGCCCGCGTCGGCACCCTCCACGCGCCCGCCCAGGGTGCGAACCATGGCCTGCATCCCGTAGCAGATTCCCAGCACCGGGACGCCGAGCTCGAGCAGCTCGCGGCGAAGCTCGGGCGCTCCCTCCGAGTACACGGACGCAGGCCCCCCCGAGAGCACCAGGGCGGCGGGCTCCCGCTCGCGGATGCGGCCCAGGTCGGTGTCGTGCGGGAGGAGCTCGGCGAAGACGCCGCACTCCCGAATCCGCCTGGCGATGAGCTGGGAGTACTGCCCCCCGAAATCGAGGACCAAGACACACTCCGGCGATTCCTTCGCGCCCTCGGCGTCCAGCCTGCGCTTGGAATCGCCGGGTTCGGGCGCCAACGTGGCGGCAGGTTGACCCGCCTGAACCGCGACTTCGTCGCTAGCTCCAACGGGTGCGACCTTGGGCCGCCCCGTGCTAGTCATCCGATACGGCGACTCCGGCGGCGACGGCCGCGCGGCCGTTCGAGCCCATGCCGACTGACTGCTGGCGCTGGAGCTGCTTGCCCTCCGTCTGGAGGGCGGGGGCGACCATCACCTCGGCGCGCTGGAAGTCCCGGATGTCCTCGTAGCCGCAGGTGGCCATCGACGTGCGCAGCGCCCCCATCAGGTTGAACGTGCCGTCGTTCTCCTGCGCCGGACCGAGGAGGATCTCCTCCAGGGTCCCATCCTGGGTCGTGGTGACCCTGGTGCCGCGCGGGAGCGACGGGTGGAAGGTCGCCATGCCCCAGTGGAAGCCGCGGCCGGGCGCCTCCTTTGCCCGCGCGAGCGGCGAGCCGATCATCACGGCGTCGGCGCCGCAGGCGATCGCCTTCGAGACGTCGCCGCCCGTCCGCATGCCGCCGTCGGCGATCACGTTGCAGTACTCGCCTGTCTCGAGCATGTGCTGGGACCGGGCCGCCGCGACGTCCGCGATCGCAGTCGCCTGTGGCACCCCGATTCCGAGGACGCCGCGGGTCGTGCAGGCGGCCCCCGGGCCCACGCCCGCGAGCACCCCCACCGCGCCCGTCCGCATCAGGTGCAGGCCGGTCGAGAAGGAGGCGCAACCTCCGACGATGCACGGGACCGGGACCTCGGCGATGAACTCCTTCAGGTTGAGGGGCTCGGACTTCGAGGAAACGTGCTCGGCCGAGATCACGGTGCCCTGGATGACGAGGATGTCGAGGCCGGCCTCGAGCGCGAGCTCGTAGTGGGAGGTGACCCGCTGAGGCGTCAGCGAGCCCGCTGCCACAACCCCCTCGGCCTTCATCTCCTCGACCCGCTGGGCGATCAGCTCCGGCTTGACCGGCTCGTCGTAGATGTCCTGCATCGTGCGCGTCGCCACCTCCGGCGGCGCCGCGGCGATCCGCTCGAGCTGCTCCTCGGCATCCTCGTATCGCGACCAGATCCCCTCGAGGTTCAGGACGGCGAGCCCGCCCCGGCGCCCGATCTCGACGGCCGTCCCTGGGCTCACCACGCCGTCCATCGCGGAGGCCAGGAGCGGCAGCTCGAAGCGATAGGGGCCGAGGGTCCAGCTGATGTCCACGTCGTCGGGGTCGCGGGTGCGCCGCGATGGCACGATCGCGATGTCGTCGAACCCGTACGCCTGCCTGCCCTTCTTCCCGCGTCCGATCTCGAGTTCCATAAGCCGACTCAGCTCCCCTCTGGCGGTAAAGAAGCCAGGCTATGGCGGGCCGCGGACGAAAAAAGCCTCGTCGAGCGAGGCGGAAAAACGCGCTTGATGCGGCTCTGGCCCGGCGTTTCCAAGGCCCAGGCGATGTTAGCAGCGGCGTGCACGACCTCCTTCACCGGGAAGGAGGCGTGGCCCGCGCCTCAAAGGGGAGTCCGACGTGCGCTTCCCGAGACTTCCCATCCTCGCCGCAGGGGTCCTCGTGGCGACCTGCGCGGCCGCGCCGAGCCAAGCCGCCGTCCCCCACACGGTCCAGCCCGGCGAGACCCTCTGGTCGATCGCCGCGGCGAACAACTTCACGACGCGGACGGTGGCCGCCTACAACGGGCTGTCCGAGGACAGCTCGGTCCAGCCCGGCGAGACGCTCGAGATCCCCACCGAGGCCGAGGGAGCCGCGGCGCTCGGCACCGCGGATGTCGCGGCCACCTCGTCGGGAGCCTCCACCGCCGCCACGACGAGCACGACGACCACCGCGTCCAGCGCGCCGAGCGCGCCCCCGCCCGAGGCGCCTCCCTATTGGACCGCCCCGATCTACTGCCCCTCCTGTTCGTCCGGCCAGGCTTACCTCTCCGCCAACGCGGCCGCCAACTGGAACGCGATGAGGCAACAGTCGCTCCAGACCTACGGGATCGACCTCTACCCCGCCGGCCCCCTTTCCGCCTACCGCTCCTACGCGCAGCAGCTCTACCTCTACGACCTGTACCTCTCGGGCCAGGGGAGCCTCGCGGCGGCCCCCGGAACCTCCTCCCACGAGTACGGCGCGGCGGTCGATCTAGCCGACCCCTCGATGGCCACCGTCATCGATCAGATCGGCGCGCAGTACGGGTGGGCGAAGACGGAGGCCCCCGGCGAGTGGTGGCACGTCAACTACGTCGGGCCCTAGCCGCCGCGATCACCCGACGCCCGCGGGAACGTCCAGCTCCCTCACCTCCACGCGGGGGAGCAGCCGCTCGACCTCGTGCGGGTTGAGGTTGCCCGCGCCGAAGTGCTGGGTCGACTCCGCGCCGCAGGCAACCCCGTAGGCAAGGCACTCGCGCGGCGTTCCCCCCTCGTACCGGGCCGCCACGTAGCCGGCGAGGAAGCAGTCGCCGGAGCCCACGCGGGAGACGGGCTCGAGCGCCTCGATCTGGACCTCGTACCGGTGCCGGCCATCCTCGGCCACGATGGCCACGCAGCCGGCCTCGCGCGTGATGACCGCCTCGCGGGCACCCATCTCGAGCAGGCCGGCGAGCCCCATCGCGACGTCGTCGGCGTCGTTGAACTCGTGGCCGACCGCCCCCTCGGCCTCGGCGACGTTCGGAGCGACGACCGCGGGCTCGGCACGCAGGCCGAGGCGCATCGGCTCCCCGTCGGTATCCAGCACGGTCGGCACGCCGAGACGCTGGAGCTCGCCGACCAGCCGTGCGTACACCGCCGTGTCGACGCCCGGCGGGACGCTCCCGGCGAGCACGCAGAGGCTCGCCCCCTGCGCCAGGTAGAGAAGCTTCTCGATGAAGCGATCCACCTCGTCCGCCCGCACCTCGGGGCCTCGCTCGTTGATCTCCGTCTGCTGGCCGGAGGTGGGGTCCACGACGACGAGGTTGGTGCGCGAATCGCCCTCGATCCGCGTGAAGGCGTTGAGGATGGACTCCTCGGCCAGGCGCTCGAGGATCCGCGACCCCGTGCCGCCGCCGGCCAGCCCGGTCGCGATCACCGGGCGCCCGAGCAGCTTTAGAGCGCGCGCGACGTTGACGCCCTTGCCCCCGGCCACGGTGCGCGACTCGACCGCGCGGTGACGCTGACCGAGCCGGAAGTTCGGCACGGCGACCGTGCGGTCGATGGCAGCGTTCAGGGTGACGGTGAGAATCACGTGCGGGTCCCTCGGGCCTTGAGACTAGCCGGGCCGGCGACGGGTCACAATTGCGCCGATCGCGACCGCGATCGCCGCCACGAGGGCCGCCGCGAGCACCCAGACGACGGCTCGCGGACCCGGGAGCGCGTCGTCGGCCCGCGCCGCGAGCGACTGCCCGCTGGCGACCCGGACCGTGTAACGGGCCAGCAGCGGCGCCCGCCCCACCCGCTGGCCGTCCACGGTGACGACGGCATGCCCGATGGGCCTGCCCCGTCGAATCGGCGCCGACGCCGAGGGTGGCGCCTGCACTGCGACGTGGAGCCGCTCCCCGCGCCGCACGGTCGCGTGCACCGCGTGGCCGGCGACCAGGGAGAGGTCGCGCTCCCCGTTGGGCACCTGCACGTGGGCGAGCGTCCGCTCCGCCCGTACGGGCTCCTCCACCCGATAGAGCGAGAACCCGTAGCGCATCAGCGCGAGGGTGTTCCGGTCGCGGGCGCGAATGCTCGGCGCCCCCATGACCACGGACACCAGGGTGACGCCCTTGCGGGTGCCGGAGCCGACGAGGACGTAGCCGGCGTCCAGCGTGTAGCCCGTCTTGACGCCGTCCATCCACGGCACCCTGCCGACCAGGTCGTTGTGGTTGACGACCGTGCGCGGGTGCTCACCCGTCGTGAGCGTCGCCCGGGGCGTGTCGACGATCCGCCTGAAGAGCGCGCGACGCCGAAGATCGATCGCGAGCTTCGCAAGGTCCCCCGGACTGGAGTAGTTGCCCGGCGCGTCGAGGCCGACGGGGTTCGCATAGCTCGTGTGGCGCAGGCCGAGCCGCCTGGCCGACCGATTCATCTCGCCCACGAACGCGGCCGTCGTCCCCGCGACGCCGGTGGCGAGCGTCGCGGCCGCGTCGTTTCCGCTCGGCAAGAGCAGCCCATAGAGCAGGTCGCGCACAGACATCCGCTCGCCGGCCTTCAAGCCGAGTAGGGATTCGCCCGGGATCGGGTGGTACGGGGGCGCCACCAAGCGCTTGTCGAGGGGAAGCCGGCGAAGGGACAGGTAAGCGGTCATCAGCTTCGTGGTGCTGGCCATCGGCAGGGAACGCTCGGGGTTCGAGGCGGCGAGCCGGGCTCGGTCACCGGCGTCGAGCAGGATCCAGGCCCGGGCCTGGATCCGCGGCGGGGACGGCGATGCCGCGCCGGCCGCCGGCGCGGCGAGCGTCAGGGCAATGAGAAGCCAGGCGCAGCGTGAGGCCACACGACGGCGGTCGCTCAACCCCCGTTCGCGAGCGCCTTGCAGCCCTCGGGCACGAGGTCCACGCAGCCTCTCTCGGGCAGGAGCTGGGTGTCGAGGTTCGGGTTCAGCTCCTCGAGCCTGGAGACGGAGACCCCCTCCTTGTGCGCGATCCCGGCGAACGTATCGCCAGGCTGCACCACGTAGTACTTCTGGTCCGGCTTCCCGCCCGCGTTGGCGTGCCCGCCGCCGGAGGACCCGTCTCCCGACCCGCCCAACGAGCTCGCGACCACGATCACGACGACGATGGCGGCGGCAAGGAGCGCGATCACGGCGAGGATCCTCGCGGTGGGACCCGCGCCCGAGGTCATCTGCGTGGATTGTGGCTCCATCTCTCCGCGCGGGGGATGAGACCGGGTGCCGGTTCGTCGTCCCGGAAGCAGCCGCGGTCAGGCTCTCCTGTCGCGATGGTAACCCGGGACGAGCCGAAGGTGACGCCACGCGGGCCACTGGCAATCGCTCTCCCAGGCCGCCGCCGCTCGACTCAGGAAGCGAGATCCCAGAGCTCGGCACGCAGCTCGTCGGCCCGGGCGGCCGCATCCGGAGCCTCGGCGATCGACCGCGATGCCGTGACCAGGACCGAGGCCGGCTCGCTCCCCAGCGCCGGCGCCAGGTCGGTCACGCGACCCCCCTGCGCCCCCACGCCGGGCACGAGGAAGATGGACCTCGGCATCAGCTCGCGCAAGCGGCCGAGGTGACCGGGCTCCGTGGCTCCCACCACCGCGCCCACACCGGACAGGCCCGACTCGGAGCCGAGCCGGTCCGCCCGCTCGGCGACGAGCCGGGCGAGCCGCTCGAACAGCGGCGCGTCGGGGGTGGGCAGGTCGAGCAGGTCCGCGGCGCCGGGATTCGACGTGCGCACGAGACAGAACAGGCCGGCGCCTGCGGCCTGAGCCTGGTCGAGCAGCGGTTCCAGCGCGTCCGCGCCGAGTATCGGGTTGGCTGTGGCGGCGTCGGCTCGAATGCCGGGGACGTCGCCCCAGGGCGTTGGCGTCGATCCGAAGAGCGCCTCGCCGTAGACGGCCGCGGTCACCGGCACGTCGCCGCGCTTGCCGTCGGCGATGACGAGCAGTCCGGCGTCGCGGGCGACCGACGCGGTGCGCTCGAGCGCCCGCCAGCCCGGCGCGCCGAGCCGCTCGAAGCAGGCGAGCTGCAGCTTGGCCGCGACGCATGCTGACCCCGCCTGTTCGATCAGGGAGCGACAGCGCTCGAAGCTCGCCTGAGCGGCGCGTTCGGCCGGATTCCCCTCCGACGGGGCGGCGTCGGGGTCGAGCTTCGACGGATCCGGGTCGAGGCCCAGGCAGAGCTGGCTGCGCCGCTCCTCTACCAGGGCGACCAGCCGGTCCGCGAACGGCGCCGTCAGGCCACTCAGCCCTTGACCTTGGTCTTCAACCCCGCGCCCGCCGAGAACTTGGGCACACGCCCGCCGGCGATCGTGATGCGCTCGCCCGTGCGCGGATTGACGCCCTGGCGAGGCCCGCGCTCGGCGACGCTGAACTTGCCGAACCCCGTGAAGTTGACGGAGTCGCCCTTCGCGAGCGTCTCGGCGATGCCGTCGAGCACGGCCTCGACCACCTCGCCTGCCTGCTTCTTGCTGCCGATCCGGCCGTCGGCGGCCAGTCGATCGACGAACTCAGCCTTGGTCAATGTGACCTCCTCGTCGGGTGCAGGAGCCCGGCGGAATCTAACAGCGAGGTAGGCGTCACTCGTGCCTGGCCCAGGACCCGCCCCGAGCGCTGCCCCTACATTCGCTCGGGCGCGCTGACCCCGAGCAGCTCGAGGGTCCGGGCGATCACCCGCTTGGTGGCCACGCAGATGGCGAGGCGAGCCTGCTCGAGGCCCTCCCCGGCCCCGACTACCTGGCAGTCGCGGTAGAAGGCGTGGAAGTCGGCCGCGGTAGCCGTGGCGTAGGCGGCGAGCCGATGGGGGGCGCGGCGGTCGGCCGACGCCAAGGCCTCGGCCGGAAACTCGAACAACCGCTTGACGAGGCCGCGCTCGGTCGGCTCGGCCGCGGCCGCCAGGGCCGCATCCTCTCCCGCCGCCGAGGCCAGGGCCGCTTCGTCGGGGGACTCGCTCTCGCCCGGCAGCGCCGGGCTGCTGCCCTCCGCCACCGCCTTGCGCAGGATGCTCGCGATGCGGGCGTGCGCGTACTGCACGTAATACACGGGATTGTCCTGCGAGGAGCGGCGCGCGAGCTCCAGGTCGAGGTCCACCGTCGTCTCGTGGCTGCGCTGGAGCATGAAGAACCGTGCCGCGTCCACGCCGATGTCGTCGATCAGCTCATCGAGGGTGGCGAACTCGCCCCTCCGCTTCGACATCCGCGCCCGCTCGCCGCCCTCCATGAGGTGGACGAGCTGGATCAGCGGCGCCTCGTAGCGGTCCGGATCGCGACCGAGCGCCTGCACCGCCGCCCGCATCCGAGGGACGTAGCCGTGGTGGTCGGCGCCGACCGGGTCGATGAGCCGCTCCGCCCCGCGATCGAACTTGTCCAGGTGATACGCGATGTCCGCCGCGAAATAGGTGGGAAGGCCATCGGACCGGATAAGGACGCGGTCCTTGTCGTCGCCGAACGACGTCGTCCTGAGCCACACCGCGCCCTCGCTGTCGTACACGTGCCCGCGCGCTCGCAGCGCCTCGACAGCCTCCTCCACCTTGCCCGAGTCGTGGAGCGACCGCTCGGAGAACCACGTGTCGAAGCCGACGCCGAAACGGGACAGCGTCAGATCGATCCGATCTCTCATCGCCGCCGTGCCCCGCGCCGCGAGCTCGTCCAGGTCCTGCGGGCTCGCCCCGCCCTCGGCCAGCTCGGCTGCGAGCGCGCCGACGTACTCGCCCGTGTAGCCGTCCTCCGGTGGCTCGCGACCCTCCATCCGGGCCGCGATCGACTCCGCGAACCGGCGCACCTGTCCGCCGACGTCGTTCAGCAGGTACTCCCGCTCGACGTGGTGCCCGGCGAGCTCGAGGAGCCGGGCGAGCGAGTCCCCATACGCGGCTCCCCGTCCGCTCGCCACGGTCAGCGGGCCCGTCGGATTGGCCGAGACGAACTCGACGAGCACGCGCTCGGGCCGCTCGGGGGATCCTCTCCCGAACTCGTCGCCAGCCTCGAGCAGGGCAGCGAGGCTCTCCCGATGCCAGCGGTCGGCCAGGAAGAAGTTGACGAAGCCGGGGCCCGCGACCTCGATCCGCTCGGCGCTGGAACCGAGCCGGGCGCCCAATTCGTCGCGGAGCAAAGAGGCGATCTCCCGGGCGGGCTGTCCCCGCGCGGGCGCGAGCAGCATCGCCGCGTTGGTCGAGTAGTCGCCGAGCTCGGGCTTGGGCGGACGCTCCAGGGTGGGCGCGACCGAGTCGGGCGCCCCGTCGCGCAGGGCCTCGGCCGCCGAGCGGACCGTCGCGTGGAGCTCCCGGAGCGGGTCGGACATGTGGCGAAACTACTAGACGGTTCGTCCGGGCCGGAACGGGTGCGCAAGCCGCGCCGGGCTGGATAAAGGGAACGCGGGGCACGTGGCGAACAGACGGCGCCCGTCATTGTCGTCTAACTCGGCCCCAGGTCGAGTTATCCGACAACCGACGGAGGTCCGGACCCTCGGTCCTGTCACCCGGCCCATGACCTGAACGGCTCCGGCCCCGCGCTAGTGCTCCCGCTGATACGCCACCGCGGCGCCGATGCGGTCCATCGTCGAGGGGTGGGTCCCGATCAGTGCCGTCACCAAGCCCGGGGGATCCGGGTCGGAGACGCTGGAGAGCGCGAGCCGGCGCTGGACCTCGATCAGCGCTCGCGGGTCGTGCGTCAGCTGCAGAGCGTAGGCGTCGGCGCTCGCCTCCACCCGCCGGGAGAGCTGGTTCCCAACGACCCCCAGGATGAGCGCGGCGACGGCCAGCCCGAGGAAATAGGCGGGCAGGGCCGCCGGCCCGCGGGGCTCGAGCTCGGCACGCCCGGCGAGGGCGGCGCCGAGCTCGGCGGCGAACAGCAGGCCGAGCGGCGCGACGATAACCAGAAACGTCAGGCCCCTGAGGACGTCCTCGTGCTTCACATGGCCGAGCTCGTGGGCGACCACGCTCTCGAGCTCGGGGCGGTTGGTGCGACGAAGCAGGTTGTCGTAGAGGACCACCCGCTTCGTCGATCCGAGCCCGTCGACGTACGCGTTCAGCGAGCGCACGCGGCGGCTCGCGTCGACGCGGTAGACCTGCCCGACCTCCACGCCGGCTCGACGGGCCAGCCCAAGCACGTCCGCCCGCGCGCGGCTGTTCGCGGGCAACGGCGTGAACTTGTTGAAGATGGGGGCCAGCACCACCGGCGCCAGCCAGACGAAGACCGTCGCGATCGCGGCCACGGCGACCGTCGCCGGAAGCCACCAGCGCCCACCGAAGCGCCGCACCAGCGCCATCAGCAGGGCTCCACCCGCCGCCGCCAGCGCGGCCCCGATCGTCGCCGACTTCCCCACGTCGCCGAGCCACGAGCCGAGGGTCTGAGTCGAGATCCCGTAGTCGACCGCCCGTTGGTGGGCGGCGATGCCCGCGGGCAGGGCCGCAACCCCCAGGGTCACCGAGAGGCCCGCCCCCGCCAGGGCCGCGCCGAGCACCGGACGAGCGCCGAGGACCTCCAGACGCCTGCGAACGGCGCCCGGACGACCGAGGGCAAGGGTCACGAGCACGGCGCCCTGCGCCCCGAGCGCGGCTGCGAACAGCCAGAGCTGCCCCTCGCTGAACGAGCGGCCGCGCGTGATCTGGGCCGTGGTGAAATACCGCCCCTCGGGCACCGGGGCCGGCTGGATCGGCCGCTCGCGGGGGCGAAGCAGCCAGGCCGCCCCTTCGGCAACCAGGACCATCGACACCGCCACCACCCCGATCCGCAGAGCGCCGGTGGGCCTCCTCAGCCCACTCAAGCCGCGGCGGATGGCCATGCGCCTACGATAGTCCGCTTGCGACTCGCGATCATCAGCGACATCCACGCCAATCTGCCGGCCCTGGAGGCGGTGCTCTCCTCGATCGAGGACGCGGACGTCGACGAGCTCTGGTGCCTGGGCGACGTCGTGGGGTACGGGGCCCAACCGGACGAATGCGCAAGCCTGGTCGCCGAGCGATGCTCGCTCTGCCTGGTGGGCAACCACGACCTGGCGGTCTTGGACGAGCTGGACGTGTCCGCGTTCTCGCCCGCGGCGGCCGCGGCGGTCCGCTGGACGCGGGACGTCGCCAAGGACGCGACGCTCGACTTCCTGCGCGGACTCGAGCCCGCCGACGAGAGCAATGAGGTCGCGCTCTACCACGCCTCACCGCGCGACCCGGTCTGGGAGTACGTGCTGTGGCCCGATCAGGCCGCGGAGTGCATCGGGATCCAGGCGGCGCGGGTGAGCCTCGTCGGCCATTCCCATGTCGCCCTCTTCTTCGTCATGCCCGAGAACCAGGCCCCCCGGGGACGGTCGGCCGAGCTGCTCGACGCCGCCCGCGGTGCGCAGGCGGGCGGGGGCACGCGATTGAACCTCTCGGAGGGCCGGTGGCTCGCGAACCCCGGCAGCGTCGGGCAGCCGCGCGACGGCGATCCGCGCGCGGCATGGCTCGAGCTCGACACCGCCTCGTGGGAGGCCAACTACCACCGGGTCGACTACGACATCGATCGCGCCGCCGAGGCGATCACGGCCACCGACCTGCCGGAGCACCTGGCCAGGCGGCTCTACGCGGGCCAGTGACCGAGCGACGGGCAACCGTTGGGCCACGCGGGGGTAGTTCGCACTCGTGAGGGCACGAACTAGACTCGCCGCGATGCCGGGGATGCAGCGGCCCGCCGCCCTGCTCGCTCTCGCCGCCTCGGTCGCGGCCATCGCGGGATGCGGGTCGAACGACGTCAAGGGCACGATCCCGCCGTCGAGCGCCGCCCAGCTGAACGCCGATCTGGACGCGGTCGAATCATCCACCGCAAGCGGGGACTGCGAGACGGCTCAGGCCAGTGCCCAGGACTTCGTGTCCGACGTGAACCTGCTGCCGAGCACCGCGGGCTCAGAGCTCAAGGACACCCTCCGCGGCGCCGGCGAGAACCTGAGGACCCTGGTCGAGCAGTGTCAAGCGGGGGTCACCGGCGCGACCGGCGAGCAGCCGACCATCCCGGAGCGCTCATCCACCAAGCACACGAGCACCGACACCGCGCCGACGGAACCCACGACGACGGAGCCGACGACGACGCCCCCCGAGCCTGAGGGCCCGCCGGGCGACGGCAACGCGAACGGGACCGGGAACGAGAATGGCAACGGCCAGGGCAACGGCACCTCGGGGGTCGGAAACCCGGGCGCCGGCAACCCCGGGGCTGGAGGCTCCACGGGCGGAACCGGTGGCACGGGCGGGACCGGGATCGGGGGCAACTGACGATGGGCGCGACCCTGATCTCGGGCCGCTACGAGCTCGCCGACCGACTCGGGTCAGGCGGGATGTCAAGCGTCTACAAGGCGACCGACCGGGTGCTCGAGCGGACGGTCGCGGTGAAGATCCTCGCCGAGCACCTCTCCGACGACGACAAGTTCGTGGCGCGCTTTCGCCGCGAGGCGCTCGCCGTGGCGAAGCTGATCCACCCCAACATCGTGCAGGTCTACGACACCGGCGTCGACGACGGGCGCCACTACATCGTCATGGAGTACGTCGAGGGCCGCTCGGGCGCCCAGCTCCTTCAATCGCGCGGGCCCGTGGGGTCCGACACCGCCGTCGAGATCGGCACCCAGGCCTGCGCCGGCCTGGACTACGCGCACCGCCAGGGCATCATCCACCGCGACGTCAAGCCCGGAAACCTGATGGTCATCGGCGGTCCCGCCACCCGCGGCGCCTCGGAGGCCACCGCCCACGAGCCGCCCACCGGGGAGATGACGGTGAAGCTCACCGACTTCGGGATCGCCCGGGCGGCCGAGCAGACGCGGCTGACCCAGGTGGGCTCCGTGGTCGGCACCGCCGCGTACCTGGCGCCGGAGCAGGCCCGCGGCGAGGAGGCGACGCCCGCGTCCGACGTCTACGCGCTGGGAGTGGTCATCTATCAGCTCCTCACCGGCCGTCTCCCGTGGGAGGGAGCGACGCTCGCGGAGCTCGCCCTGCGGCGTGAGAGCGAGCGGCCCCTGTCGCCGACGTCATATGACTCCGACATCCCGGACACGCTCTCGACCGCCGTCCTGCGTTCGCTCGACGGCGACCCGGCGGGGCGCTACTCGACCCCTCGCCAGCTGGCCGCGGCGCTTCGCGCCGGGGGCGCCGGCCACGAGCCTCCGCCGCCGGACGGCGCCGTGACGCAGGCCACGCGCATGATGCGCGGGGAGACGACCGACGCCACCCGGCATCTCCCGGCGGAGCCCGCGACGCCGGTCCCACCGCCGGCGCCCGCGCGCCGGCCCGCCTCGCGGCCGCGGGCCGCCGCGCGACCCGCCCCCCGCCAGCCCCGCCGCTCCGCCGCGAAGCGAGTTCGCAGCGCAATCGGCGTCCTGTTCGTGATCGCGATCCTCGCGGCGGTCGTGGCCGCGATCGTGCTCCTGACCACCAACGCCGGCCAGAACACGGACCTGGTCAAGCACGACATCCCCGATCAGATCCAGACGATCAGGGACTTCATCGACTCCCACTCTTGATCGCCCCCCAGGGGGCCACGCCGCCCAGGATCCGCTTTCGATAGCCGGCGAAGGCACCGGTGCGGATCGCCTCGCGGGCGCCACGGACTAGCCGCTCCAGGTAGGCGAGGTTGTGGACGGCGAGCAGCCGAATCCCGGTCATCTCCTCGGCTCGCGAGAGGTGATGGAGATACGCGCGAGTGTGCGCCTCGCAGGTCGGGCAGGAACAATCCTCCACCAGGGGCGACTCGTCCTCCGCGTACCGGGCCCTCCGAACGTCAAACCGATGCCGCGCCTCCGGCAGCGGCGCCAGCGCCATGCCGTGTCGCGCGAGCCGGGTCGGTACGGCGCAGTCGAACAGGTCGATGCCCACCGAGATCCCCTCGACCAGGTCGTCGGGCTCGCCGATGCCGAGCAGGTGTCGCGGCGCGGCCGGGTCGAGCAGCGGGGTTGTCATCGCCACCACCCCGCCCATCTCCTCCTTGTCGCGTCCCAGCGTGCCGCCGATCGCCAGTCCGTCGACGTCCGCCGCGGACACCCGTTCCGCCGAGAGCCGGCGAAGGTCCTCGTGGACGCCGCCTTGAACGATCCCGAACACGGCCTGGTCGGCGGGCCCCGCGCGCTCGTGCCAAGCGAGGCAGCGGTCGAGCCAGCGGTGCGTTCGCTCCACCGAGCGGGCCGTGTAGTCGCGATCGGCGTGGTACGGGGTGCACTCGTCGAACGCCAGGGCGATGTCGGAGCCGAGCGCTGCCTGCACGGCCATGGACTCCTCGGGGCCGAGGAAGCGCTCGGAGCCGTCCACGTAGGAGCGGAATCGGACCCCGTCCTCGGAGATCTCGAGGACGCTCCCCGAGCTGCCCGCGCGCCCGCGTCGGCCCTTGATCTCGTCCGCCACCGTCCCGTGGGCGAGCGAGAAGACCTGGAAGCCGCCCGAGTCGGTGATGATCGCCCGGGGCCAACCCATGAAGCGCCGAAGCCCGCCCAGAGCGGCGATGCGCTCCGGCCCGGGCGACAGGAACAGGTGGAAGGTGTTCCCGAGGACCATCTCGTACCCGAGGGCCGCGACCTCCGCCGCGGTCAACGAGCGAACGCTGCCGCGGGTCGCGAGCGGGATGAAGGCCGGCGTGTCCACCGGGCCCGCGGCAAGATGGAGCCGCCCGGCGCGGGCGGCTCCATCCTGCGCAGTGATCTCGAATCGAAGGCGGTCCGGGTCAGCGCGCACGACCCGGAAGCCTAGGGGGCTACTTCTCCTGCGCCTCCCCGTTCACGGTCGCGCCGATCTCGACGCGATGCGGCTTGCGCTCCGCCGGCTTCGGGATGCGCACCACGAGCACCCCCTTCTCGAAGTCCGCCTGCACCTGCTCGGCGTCGATGCGGTCCGGCAGGGAGAGCGACCGGGAGAAGGCTCCGTAGGCGCGCTCGATCCGGTGGTAGCCGTCCTGGCGCTCCTCGCGCTCGGTCTTGCGCTCGCCGGAGATCGTCAGCACCCCGTCGGTGACCTCGATGTCCACATCGTCGCGGTCGAGGCCGGGCAGGTCGGCCTTCAGCACGAGGTGGTCCTTGGTCTCCACGAGGTCCATGGCGGGCACCCACCGGCCGGCGCTGTCCTGAGGGCGCGTCCCGAGGAAGGCGTCGAAGAGCCGATCGAAGTCCGATTGAAAGGTGTCGAGCCGTCGAGCCGGCTCCCAACGTACCACTGCCATCGTGCCAAACCTCCTGTTCAAGGGCTCTACAGAAAATCTAAGTGGTTTTATAGTAGATCATGGCCAGGATGTCAAGCTCACAAGGGGTCGCGGACGCGCCTCGCAGGGCAAGGCCGAGTCGGGGCAGGGCGGTAGGGGAGCCGGGGAAGACGCGAGCGGACTACGAGGCGATCAGCGAGCGCCCGGTCATCTCGGGCGGCTGCTCGATGCCGAGCAGCGCGAGCGCGGTGGGGGCCACGTCCGCGAGGATCCCGCCCTGGCCCAGCGAGAGGCCCTCCACCGTGGCGATCAGCGGCACCGGGTTGGTCGAGTGGGCGGTGTTCGGGGAGCCGTCCGGCTCGAGCATGTGGTCCGCGTTGCCGTGGTCCGCGGTGACCAGGCAGGCGCCGCCGGCCCGGTGAACGGTCGCGATCACCTCGCCGAGGCAGCCGTCGACGGTCTCGACCGCGGCCACCGCGGCCGGGATCACCCCCGTGTGGCCGACCATGTCGGCGTTCGCGAAGTTGATGATCGCGAAGCGATAGGCGTCCTCCTCCCAACCCTCCCGGAATGCCTTCGCCGCCGCGCGGGCGCTCATCTCCGGCTTGTGGTCGTAGGTGGGGACGTCGCGCACCGAGGGCACGAGCCGCCGTTCCTCCCCCTCCCACTCGGCCTCCCGGCCGCCGTTGAAGAAGTAGGTGACGTGGGCGTACTTCTCGGTCTCCGCGACGTGGAGCTGACGGCCGCCGCACTGGGCGATCGTCTCGGCGACGGTGGCCCCCGGAGCCCTCGGGGGAAACGCCACCGGGTACGTCCATCCGCTCTGGAACTCGGTCAGCGTTGTCAGCTTCACCGTGGGAGCCGTGCCGCGGGGGAACTCGTCGAATCCCGGCTCGGCCAGTGCCCGCACGAGCTGACGGGTGCGATCGGGCCTGAAGTTGAAGTGGACCATCGCGTCGCCATCGGCGACGCCGTCGTAGTCGCCGATCACGGCTGGGCGGATGAACTCGTCGGTCACGTCCTGCTCGTAGGAGCGCTCCACGGCCTCCACCGCGGTCGGGGCGTGATCGCCATCGGCGTGCACGATCGCGTCGTAGGCGAGCTTGGTCCGATCCCAGCGGCGATCGCGGTCCATGGCGAAGTAGCGGCCGCTGACCGTCCCGACCCGCCCCGCGTGACGGAGCCAGCGCTCGAGCTCGCGGACATAGCCCGCACCGGCCGTCGGCTGGGTGTCGCGCCCGTCGGTGAACGCATGGACGACGAGGTCCGGGACCCCCTCATGAGCGGCGAGCTCGATGCAGGCCTCGATGTGCTCCCAGCCCGAGTGCACTCCCCCGTCCGACACCAGCCCCATCAGGTGCAGCCGTCCCCTGGGGCCGTTGCGCGCCGCCGCGCAGGCCGCCTTCAGGGTCGGGTTCTCGAAGAAGCTCCCGTCCGCGATGGAGTCGTCGATCCGAGTGAGGTCCTGCTTCACGACCGATCCGGCGCCGAGATTCAGGTGGCCGACCTCGGAATTGCCCATCTGCCCGTCGGGCAGGCCGACATCGCGCCCGCTCGCGGACAGCGTCGTGTGGGGGTAGCGTGACCAGATCTCGTCGAACACCGGTGTGGCCGCCTGTGAGATCGCGTTGCCCGGGCCGTCGGGCGCCAGACCCCAGCCGTCGAGCACCACCAGCGCCAGCGAGGGCACCGGAAGCCGAGTGGGACCCTCCGGAAGCTCGTTGGCGCTAGCGACGAAGTCGCGGTTCACGAGGTTGACCCTGCCGCCCCGTCGGCGCCCGAACCCGACGACTCCGCAGGCGAAGCCGAGGAGTCGGCGGCTGCGAGGGCGATTTCAAGGAAATCGCCCGGTTCGAGGCTCGCGCCGCCGACGAGGGCCCCGTCGACCGTCTCGGACGCGAGGAGCTCGGCCGCGTTGCCGGGCTTGACCGAGCCGCCGTAGATGACGCGAATCGCCTCTCCGGCGGCATCGTCACGCGACGCGATGAGCGACCTGATGAACGCGATCGCCTCCGCCGCCTGTTCGGGCGTTGCGTTGCGGCCGGTCCCGATCGCCCAGACGGGCTCGTAGGCGATCACCACCTCCGCCAGGCGGTCGGCCTCAACGTCCGCCAGGTCGGCCTCGGTCTGGCGGGCGAGCACGGATTCTGTCTCGCCTCCGTCGCGCTCGGCCTCCGTCTCGCCGACACAGAGAACCGGGGTCAGCCCGGCCCCGAGCGCAGCCGGCACCTTGGCCGCGAGAGCCTCGTCGGTCTCCGCGAACATGGCGCGGCGCTCGGAGTGGCCGAGGATCACCGCCTCGACTCCCAGCTCGGTGAGCATCGGCGCGGAAACCTCGCCGGTGAAGGCCCCCTTCGGCTCGGCGTGCATGTTCTGGGCGGCGACCATCACCGGTGAGCGCCGGCACCGCTCCGCGGCCGTCGCGAGCGACGGAAAGGGCGGACACACGAGGAGCTCGACGCCCTCGAGCCCTTCGACGTCGCCCAGGAAGCGATCGAGGAACGCCTCGGTCTCGGCGACCGTCTTGTGCATCTTCCAGTTGGCGGCGACGATCGGTGTGCGGGCTGGCATCTGAACAGCTCCTGCGCTCGTGGTCAGGGCCGACTGCCCACCTGGTGGGCATCCATCAACGCCTCCACCCCGGGGAGCTCGCGGCCCTCCATCAGCTCCAGCGAAGCGCCGCCGCCGGTCGACAGCCAGTCGACCCGGTCGGCGAGCCCGAAGGAGTGGAGCGCGGCGGCGGAATCTCCACCGCCGACTACGGTCGTGGCCGGGGACGCGGCGACCGCCTCGGCGACCGCCCTGGTGCCTGCGGCGAACGGCTCGAGCTCGAAGGCGCCCATCGGCCCGTTCCAGAACACGGTCCCGGCGTGCGCGATGTGATCCGCGTACGCGGATGCCGTGCGGGGCCCGATGTCGAGGCCCACCCACCCATCGGGAACCTCGACGCCGTCGAGGTGGCGCACCTCCGTCTGAGCATCGAGCTCCTTCCCGGCGACCAGATCGACAGGGAGCACGAGCTCGCAGGTGGACGCCGCGGCACGCCCGAGGATCTCGCGGGCGAGCTCGATGCTCCTTTCATCTCGAAGGGAGTCGCCAGCGGCGATCTCCTTCGCCGCAAAGAAGCTGAAGCACATGGCGCCCCCGATCAGGATCTCGTCGGCGGTCTCCAGGAAGCGCTCGATCACCCCCACCTTGCCACTCACCTTCGCGCCGCCCAGGATCACGCAGAGCGGTCGCGCCGGATCGTCTCGAACCGCGGTCAGCTCCCGGACCTCGCGCTCCAGGAGCAGGCCGGCGTAGGAAGGAAGGAGGCGGGCAACCCCCTCGGTGGTGGCATGGGCGCGATGGGCGGCGCCGAACGCGTCGTCGACATAGGTGTCCGCGAGCGCGGCGAGGCCGCGCGCGAGGCCCTGGTCGTTGGCGGTCTCACCGGCTTCGAAGCGGCTGTTCTCGAGCATCAGGACGTCGCCCGGCGACAGGGCCGCAGCCAGTCGCTCCGCCTCAGGGCCGGCCACGCTCGGCGCCATCCGAACCTCGGTCCCGAGGAGCTCGGAGAGCCGAGCGGCCACCGGCGCCATGGAGAGCGCCGGGTCCGGGCCCTTCGGCCGGCCCAGGTGGGAGACGCAGACCACGGCCGCACCGCGCTCCCGCAACAGCTCGATCGTGGGCAGCGCCGCGCGAATCCGCGAGTCGTCGACCACCCTCCCGTTCGCGAGCGGGACGTTGAAGTCCACTCGCACCAGGACGCGCCGGCCCGCGACCGGCGCCTCGCGAACGCTCGCCTTGGGAAAGCTCAAGCGGTGCCGACCGCGGCCGGCTTCGGCTCGAGCACCTTGGCGGCGAGCTCGACGCAGCGGTTCGAATAGCCCCACTCGTTGTCGTACCAGGCGACGACCTTGACCATCCGTCCGTCCATGACCATCGTCTGTTCCGCGTCGAAGATCGAGGAGTGAGGGTCGGCCACGATGTCCGTGGAGACGATCGGATCGGTCGTGTAGCGCAGAACCCCGGCGAGTGGCCCGTCGGCGGCCTCCTTCATCCGGGCGTTCAGGTCGTCGATCGTCGTCTCCCGCGAGACCTCGCAGACCAGGTCCACGACCGAGCCCGTCGTCACGGGCGCACGGACGGCGATCCCGTTGAGCTTGCCGTCGAGCTCGGGAAGCACCAAGCCGACCGCCCGGGCCGCGCCCGTCGTCGTCGGGATCAGGTTGACCGCCGCCGCCCGCGCGCGACGTAGGTCCTTGTGGGGCATGTCCTGGAGGCGCTGGTCGGCGGTGTATGCGTGGATCGTGGTCATCAGACCGCGCTCGATCCCGACCGACTCGTGCAGCACCTTGGCGACGGGCGCCAGGCAGTTCGTCGTACACGAGGCGTTGGAGATGATCCGATGCTGGTCCGGATCGTAGGCGTCGTCGAAATTGACGCCAAGCGCGACGGTGACGTCGGGCTCCTTTGCGGGAGCCGAGATGATCACCTTCTTGGCGCCCGCCTCCAGATGCTTGGCGGCGTCGTCACGCTTGGTGAACAGGCCGGTGGACTCAATCACCACCTCCGCCCCCAGGTCCGCCCACGGGAGTGATGCCGGATCTCGCTCGGCGAGGACCTTGATCTCGCGACCGTCGACGACGATCGCGTCGTCCCGCGCCTCCACCGTCCCGGGAAAGCGCCCGTAGATCGAGTCGTAGGCGAGCAGGTGGGCGAGCGTGGCGGGGTCGGCGATGTCGTTCACCGCGCAGAACTCGAGCTCCGCGCCCGATTGGTGGGCGGCCCGGAAGAGGTTTCGCCCGATCCTCCCGAACCCGTTGATCCCAACTCTCACTGGCGCCATCTGCCTGATTCCCTCCTTCGTCGGTGCTCGCTCAGTCGCTTCCCACCGCCACCTCCACCCGATGCCCGTCCGGGTCGCGGAGGTATGCGGAGTAGTAGGTCGGACCATACTGGGGGCGGTTACCGGGCGGCCCGTCGTCGCTGCCCCCGGCCGCGACTCCCCCCTCCCAGGCGGCCTTGACCGCCGAGATGCCGCTCGCCGAGAAGCAGATGTGGCCTCCGCCAGGCGTCGCGGGGCCGCGGTTCGAGGCGAAGAACACGGGCTTCACGATCCCCCAAGCCACCACCTCGGCGGTATCGACCTGACGCCGCCACCCGAGGGCGCCGAGCAACGAATCGTAAAAACGGCCGCTCCGCTCGAGATCGGAGACCTCCACGCTGGCGTGATGGATCACGGTTCAAGCCTACCGGCGTGGCTCCCACCGGAATCGCCGCAGCGCGACGACGAACCCGAGCACCCCCCACGCGGCCACCACCACGAGCTGGCCCAGCTCGGATCCGGCGCTGGCGGTGGACGGATCAAAGCCGGCAAGCAGCGCGTCGAAGAGATGACGGATCGGAAACACGTCGGCGACGTGCAGGACGCCGCTCGGGATCTCACTCTCGGGGATGAAGACGCCCGAGAGGAAGTACAGGGGGAAGACGACGAGGTTCGTGATTGCCGGAGCCGCCTCGCGGGAGGGGATGATCGTCGTCAGGGCCACACCCATGGCGCAGAACGAGGCCGAGGCGACGGCCAAGACGACGAGCAGCGGGGCGAGCCTTCCCCAGGGCACGGGCACGTCGAAGAGGATCCGCCCCAGGGCCGTGACCAGCACGAACATCAGCAGCGCGGTGACGAACGCGTTCCCGATCCGTCCCGCGATGAAGACCCACCCGGGCAGCGGCGTCCCGCGCAGCCGCTTGAGCACGCCGCCCTCCCGCAGAACGGTCAGGTTCATCGCCAGGTTGACCATCGTGGCCGAGACGAGGGCGAGCGTGATCACGGCCGGGACGAAGTAGGTCGTCGCGTCGATGCCCCCCTGCGCGTGAATCGTCTGCCCGTTGACGATCACGCCGAGGAGCACGAGGAACATGACCGGGAACATCACGGTGAAGAACACCGAGGCCGGGTTGCGCCAGAAGACCTTCTGGTCGTACCGGAACTGATGCAGGGCGAGCGCCAGCCCGCTCATTCGGTCAACTCCAGGTAGACGTCCTCGAGGCTCGGGCGGCGCACCTCCAGATCGGCCAGCTGCAGGTCCCGCGCGATGGCCCAGCCCGTCAGCGCGTTCAGGATCGCCACGGGTTCCTCCGTATGCAGCGTGACCTCGCCGTTGGGAAGCCTCCGTCTCTCCCCGATCGCCAGCGTCACCTCGCTGGGCAGGTCCGCCGCGACGACCCCCACCGGCAGCTTGAAGCTGATCGATGAGGTCCCCCCTCCCCGGCCCGCCAGCTCGTCCGGCGCGCCCTCGGCGACGATCTCCCCGCTGACGATGATCGCGACACGATCGGCGAGGGCCTGAGCCTCGTCCATGTAGTGGGTGGTCAGGAACACCGTCTTTCCGAGCTCCCTCAGACTCGAGATCACCTCCCAAGCCTGCCGCCGCGCCGAGGGGTCGAAGCCGGTGGTCGGCTCGTC
Source organism: Solirubrobacterales bacterium (assembly GCA_036558385.1). Taxonomy (GTDB): domain Bacteria; phylum Actinomycetota; class Thermoleophilia; order Solirubrobacterales; family 70-9; genus AC-56. The sequence goes on from DATBFS010000027.1 coordinate 45,564, forward strand.
GAGGAACAGCAGCTCCGGGTCGCCGACCAGCGCCAGCGCGACGTCCAGGCGACGCTGCTGACCCCCGGAGAGGCGCCCCGCCCGTTGGTCGGCGGCGCTCTCCAGTCCCACGAGCTCGATCGTCTCGGCGACCGAGCGCGGCGACTCGTAGTAGCCGGCGTAGAGCTCGAGCGACTCGCGGACGGTGAGCTCCGGCTGCATGTTGCACTGCTGGAGCACGATCCCGACGCGCTGTCGCCACCGCCCCCCCGCGTCGGTGGGGTCGAGGCCGAGCACGGTCACCTCGCCGGCGCTTCGCTCGAGATAGCCCTCGAGGATCTCCACCGTGGTCGTCTTGCCGGCCCCGTTTGGCCCCAGGAACGCGAAGACCTCGCGGCCGGCGACCTCGAGGTCGATGCCCCGAACCGCATCGAGATCGCCGTAGGACTTGCGCAGGCCGCGGGCTCTGATCACGGGCTCGGCCACGAGGGCTGATTGTATGGACGGCCGGACTAGGCCTCCGGCGTTCGACGCCCCGCGCATCGAGGACACGGCGCAGGGGTGTCGCACAAGCGGGGCGACTCGATCTGTATCTTTGGCCCCGCCCGATGGCTGACGTCGTCGAGGCGGGACCACGAACCTCACTGGCTGATGCGCCGAGCCCGGACACTTGCCCTGGTCGCCATCCTGGTCGCATTCGCGACCCAGGGGGCCGCCCCCGCGCTCGCAAAGGGGGGCTTCTATGGCGTCCACGACGCCTCGAGGTCGCTCCCGTACCGGGACGTGAAGCGGATGGATCAGGGTGGCGTGGGGACCGTTCGCCGACTCGTGTACTGGGCGGGCGTCGAGCCGCGCCGAGGTCATTTCAACTGGGCGGGCTTCGACCGGGCCGTGGGCAAGCTCGCGAGCAAGGGGATCGCGATGCTGCCGGTCATCTACGGCTCGCCTCGCTACATCGCCCGAACCCCCAACGTTCCGCCGACCCACGGGCCGAAGAAGCGCAAGATCTGGCGGAAGTTCCTCGCCCAGGCGGTGAAGCGCTACGGGACGGGCGGTGTCTACTGGACCGCCCCTGGGCTCTATCACCGGCAACACCCCGGAAAGCCGGCGCTCCCCATCCGGGACTGGCAGATCTGGAACGAGCCGAACCTGAAGAAGTTCTTCGCCCCGCATCCCTCGGTGCCGCAATACGCGGCGCTCGTGCGCAACGCGCACCGCGCGATCGCAAGCACCGACCGCCGCGCGAACGTGGTCCTGGCCGGGATGTCGGGCCGGGGCCACCCCTCGGACAAGAAGTACCTCAACCGCTTCTACGCTGCGCACAGGATCCAGGCCTCGTTCGAGGCGGTCGCCATCAACCCGTACGCACCCAAGGTGTCCCAGGTGGGCCGCAAGATCAGGCGGATCCGCGGAGTGATGAAGCGCCACGGGGACAAGCGCACGCCCGTCTGGATCACCGAGCTCGGCTGGGGCTCGCACCGCCCGGACCGCTTCGGCTTGAACAAGGGGACGAAGGGCCAGAAGCGGATGCTCCAGAAGTCGTTCCGGCTGATCCGTCATCACCGGCGGGCCTGGCACGTAAAGCGCCTGATCTGGTTCGATTTCCGTGACCCGCCGGCCAGCCGCGGAGGCTGCAGCTTCTGCACCTCCGCCGGGCTCCTGAAGCACGGCGGCAAGCCAAAGCCCGCCTGGCGCGCCTTCAAGCGGTTCAGCCACTGAGGCCGCGCCCGGGCGCCGGGCGCCCGCCGGCTCAGTCGAGCTCGACGTCGCGGTGGACTACCCGCAGGGAGACGTCGTCGTGGTCGGTCAGATGCTCCGCGATCCTGTTGGCCACGGTGAGCGATCGATGTCGGCCGCCCGTGCAGCCGATCGCGATCGTCAGATGGGTCTTGCCCTCCGTGACGTAGGCGGGCAGGAGGAAGTCGAGCATGGGGAACAGCCGCGCGTAGAACTCGTCGGCGAGCTCGCCCGCCTCGACGTAGTCCACCACCTTGCGGTCGAGTCCGGTCAGCGGCCGCAGATCCTCCCGGTAGTGGGGGTTCGGCAGGAAGCGGACGTCGAGCACGAGATCCGCCTCACGCGGGGGACCGTTCTTGAAGCCGAAGGTGATGATCGTCGCGGCGAGCTTGCCCTGGGCGCCCTTCGGTCCCAGCAGCTCCGTCACCACGCGCCGGCGCAGCATCGCCCCGGTGAGCCCGCTGGTGTCCATGACCACATCAGCGGCCTCCCGCAGCCGGCCCAGCACCTCGCGCTCCGCGCGGATTCCCTCGAGCACCCTGCCATTTGGCGCCAGCGGGTGTCGGCGGCGGGTCTCCTTGAATCGGTCGAGCAGGGTGGCCTCGTCGGCCTCCAGGAAGAGCACCGTGGGATCGAGCCCGGATTCCGTCAACTGGCCGAGCACCTCCACCAGCTCGTCGAAGTACTCGCCGCCGCGGACGTCCGACACGATCGCCGCCCGACGGACGCCGCTCCCCTCGTGCCGAAACAGCTCGCCGAGCGAGCTGATCATCCTCGGGGGAAGGTTGTCGATGCAGAAGTAGCCCCCGTCCTCGAAGGCGGCGATCGCCTCCGACTTCCCGGCTCCCGAGTAGCCGGTGATCACCACGAGGTCGACGTCGCGTCGCCCCTGCCCGCGTCGTCCGTCGTCTGGATCGGGCGCGTCCCTCATCGACCCGCCTTGTGCAGCTGCCGATGGATCTGGCGCGCCAGCTTCCCAGGGATCCCGGGCACGGCCTCGAGCTCCTCGCGGCTGGCGCCCACCAGTCGCTCCGGCGACCCGAAGTGGCTCAGCAGCGCCCGCTTGCGAACCGGGCCCACCCCGGGAAGCTCGTCGAGCAGTGAGCGGGTCATCGCCTGGTCGCGCCGCTGCCGGTGGAAGTCGATCGCGAAGCGGTGCGCCTCGTCGCGGACCCGCTTCAGGAGCCGCAGCGCCTCGGAGTCCTCCGGGATGGCCAGCGGGCTCGACCGCCCGGGCACGAACACCTCCTCCAGCCGCTTCGCGAGCCCGATCACCGCCGTTCCCCGCTCGGCGAGCGGCTCCAGCGCGCGCATCCCCGCCGAGAGCTGTCCCTTGCCGCCGTCGATCACGATCAGGTCCGGCAGTGCCGCGAAGCTGTCATCGCGCTCGGCGTCGTGCGGCGAGCGATCGGCCTGGTCGAGCAGTCGAGCGGCACGGCGCCCCAGTACCTCCTCAACGGAGGAGAAGTCATCCGGCCCGTCGGCGCGGTCACCCCGCACCTTGAACCGTCGGTAGTCCGCCTTCTTCGGCGCTCCCCCCTCGAAGACGACCATCGAGGCCACCGTATGCTCGGGGCCGAGGTTCGAGACGTCGAAGCCCTCGATCCGAACCGGCAGCGCGTCGAGTTCGAGTGCCTCCTGGAGGGCCCCAAGCGCATCGACGCGCTGCTGTCGCCGCCTCTCCGCCCGGAGCTTGTCCTGGGCCAGGGCGAGCCGCGCGTTGCGCTCCGCCAGCTCGCGGAGCCGACGCTTGTCCCCGCGCTCGGCGACCCGCACCTCCACGGGCCCGCCTCGCCTCGCGGACAACGCCTCCCCGAGGAGGCCGGCGCGGTCCCGCAGGGCGGGGCCCACGACCACCAGTCGTGGGACCGCGGGCACGGCCGAGTAGTACTGCGCCACGAACTCCTCGGTCACCTCGTCCTCGCCACGCTCGCCCTCGTTCGCGAGGTAGAAGCCATGGCGCTCGGCGAGCACCCCGTCGCGAACCTGGAACACCTGCGCGTTGGCGCCGTTCCCCTCCACGGCGACCGCGATCAGGTCAGCGCTCTCGAGCGCCTCCCCGGCGACGCTGCGGCGCTGCATGAGCGAGCGGACGGCCTCCAGCCGATCGCGGTAGACCGCCGCCCGCTCGTATTTCTCCTCTCCGGCGGCCTCGGCCATCTTGCGCTCGAGGTCCCGCTCGACGTCGCGGTAGCGGCCCGAGAGGAAGTCCACGATGGCCTGGATGTTCCGCCGATACTCCTCGCGATCGATGTACCCGACGCACGGGGCCTGGCACCGCTTGATGTAGTAGTCGAGGCACGGCACCCCGGATCGGCGCCCCGGCTCCGGGCCCTCGCAGGTGCGGTACTGGAAGAGCTTGCCCAGGAGGTCGAGCGTCTCGCGAACCCGCCTGGCGCTGGAGAACGGCCCGAAGTAGACCCGGGCCGAGCGATGGCGCTCTCGCGTGAAGTACACCCGCGGGAACTCCTCGTCGAGGCTGACGCCGATGTAGGGATACGACTTGTCGTCGCGAAGGCGGATGTTGAACCGCGGCCGGTGGCGCTTGATGAACTGCTGCTCGGCGAGCAGCGCCTCCGCCTCGGTCTCCGTGACCAGGAAGTCGATCGATGCGACCTGCCCGATGAACGGAAGCCCGCCCCGGTGGGGCCCGGAGAAGTGGGAGGCGACGCGTTTCCGGACCGAGACGGCCTTGCCCACGTAGAGAACGCCGCCGTCGCCATCCTTGAACAAATAGACGCCGGGTTGGTCGGGTAGACGCCGGCGCTGGGAGTCTAAGCCCGCCGCCTCCTCCGCTTCGCGTCCGGGGGCGGCGGGGTCGGCGGCTGCCTCCTCCGCTTCGCGTCCGGGGGCGGCGGGGTCGGCGGCTGCCTCCTCCGCTTCGCGTCCGGAAGGGTGGTCCGTCGCCCCCATCTCATCCTCGGGTCTCGCCTGCATGTCAACAAGGTTAGGCTCCCGGCCAGCCGGCCAACCGACAGCAGGAGCGCAGATGACCACCGCCACCGCCCCCAGTCCACCCGACCTGAAGACCCTCCGCCTGGAGATCGACGGGGAGATCGGCACCCTGACGCTCGATCGTCCGGAGGTGCTGAACGCCATGAGCCCGGAGCTGATCGGAGAGCTCGTCATCGCCGCCGCCTGGCTCGCGGACCGCGCCCCGCTCCGGGGCCTGATCGTCACGGGAGCCGGGCGGGCCTTCTCCTCCGGGGGGGACGTGAACTGGTTCAAGCGCGGGCTCGAGGAGTCCGGCCCGGACCTCTCGGCGGAGGTGCGACGAGGCGCCGACGTCCTGCACCAAGCGATCGTCGACTTCCGGCGCATCCCCTATCCCGTGATCGCGGCCGTGAACGGCGTGGCCGCCGGGGCCGGGTTCTCCCTGGCGCTGATGTGCGACACGCGGATCGCCTCCACCGACGCCGCCTTCGTGTGCGCGTACGGGCGGATCGGGGCCTCGCCGGACGGCGGTATGACCTATTTTCTCCCCCGCATGGTCGGTCCCGCCCGCGCGACCGAGCTCCTGCTGAACGACCCGCTGCTGAGCGCCGAGCGGGCGCTCGAGATGGGAATCGTGGCGGAGGTGGTGCCCGCGGACGCCTTGATGGATCGCGCCCGGGAGAAGGCGGCGAAGCTCGCGGCCAAGGCCCCGCACTACGTACGGATGTCGAAGCGCCTGGTGGCGTCGAGCCTCGACAACACGCTCGCCGACCACCTCCAGCTCGAGCGCCACGGGATCGCGGACAGCATGGCCACGGAGGACCTTCGCGAGGGTGTCACCGCGTTCATCGAGGGTCGCGAAGCGACCTTTACCGGGCGTTGAGCCGGTCGGTTATAGACTCGCCTTCGACCAGCTCGAAAGGGGGACTTCTGATGAGAAAGCTCGTACTTCTGGTGGCGCTCGGCGCCCTCGCCCCCTTTGCCCTGACGGCATGCGGCGGCGGCAGCGACAACGACACGACGACGGCCGCAGCGCCGACCACGACCACGACCGAGGCGGCCGGCGGCGGGGGTCAGACGCTCAGCCTGTCGGCAGATCCGAGCGCCCTCGCGTATCAGGAGACGTCCCTGTCGGCGAAGCCTGGAGCGGCGACGATCGACTTCGACAATCCCTCCGCGATCGGCCACGACGTCTGCGTGGAGGACTCGGGCGGCAAGGAGGTGGGTTGCAGCGACGTCATCCAGCAGTCAAAGACGACGCTGGACGTCGATTTGAAGCCCGGCACCTACACGTACTTCTGCAGCGTCGACGGCCACGAGCAGGCCGGGATGAAGGGCACGCTGACCGTCAAGTAGCCGTAGACGGTCAGTCGATCAGCGCCCGGCCGACCGCCTCGGCGACGCACACCGGCTTGTCCTGGCCCTCCCCTTCGACGGTGAACTTGGTGACCACGTGCCACCAGCCGTCGCCGAGCTCTTCGACCGAGAGGAGCTCGGCCCGCGCTCGCACCCGCGTCCCCGTCGGGACGGCGGCCGGGAAGCGGACCTTGTTGAAGCCGTAGTTGATCCCCATCTTCACGCCACGGTTCTGGATCAGCTGCGGCCGGAAGCTGTCCACGAGCGAGAGGGTGAGGTTCCCGTGGGCCACGGTCGTCCCGTAGGGGCTCTCGGCGGCGGCGCGCTCGCGGTCGGTGTGGATCCACTGGTGGTCGCGCGAGACGTCGGCGAACTTGTCGACGTCCTCCTGGGTGATCTCGACCCAGTCGGTCGGCCCCAGCTCGCGGCCGACGAGCTCCTTGAGCTGCTCGACTCCCTCAACCTGGACGGGCTCCATCGCGCGAGGAGCTTAGTGGTCGACGGGGGCGAAGGTCGGGAATACTGCGCCGGCGATGTCCGAGCAGAACGTCCAGATCGTCGCGGAGCTGTATGAGCTCTACGCCCGCGGAGACGTCGACGGGCTGCTCGACAGGGTCGACCCCGACGTCGAGGTCGACCTCACGGCCCGCCTGCCCGACGAGCCGGTGCTGCGCGGGCGCGAGGCGTATCGAACCTTCCTGCGGGAGGGGTTCGAGATCTGGGCGGAGTTCAGAATCGACGTTGAGGAGCTGATCGACGCCGGTGACGCCGTGGTCGTCCTGGTCCGATCGATGGCCGTGGGAGAGGGAAGCGGAGCGGAGGTCTCCGAGCGGGTCGCCCACGTCGTCTGGCTGCGAGACGGAACGCCCTACCGCATGAGGATGTTCGGCGACCGCGAGGCCGCCCTGAAGGCGATCAGGCCGCCTGGCGAACCGTCGTCCGTCGAGCGTGCGTGACCGCGAGCCCCCCTGCCTCGATCCCGCTTGCAAATGAGACCTCCGACAGGCAACCGTCTGCGGCCACCTGGTCGCCGCACAGGAAGATCCCGTCGCCCCGGTCGATGGCCGGGCGGTCACGCCATGTCGTCCCGGGGAAGTCCAGCGCTCCGCTGCGGCCGTCCATCACCTGGCGTCGGCGCCAGGTGACGCGCTCCCGCCAGGCCTCGAAGGAGGAGTCGAGCAGCTGTTCGAGGCGCGCGGCGGCCTCCTCGCCGTCCTCGTCGGCGCGGATCGGCATCTGCGCCTGCACGAGCTGTTCGCCGGCCGGCGCCAGCGACGGGTCCTGCGCCGTATAGCGCTCGACCCAGCCGGCGGCCTCGAGATCGGAGACGATCCAGGGATCCCCTCGGCGCTCGCGCAGGCCGAGGTCGAGGCACAGCGTGTGGCCACTGGGCCACTGGAGTCCCTCATCGCCCAGCAGCACTCGCGCGTCGCGCAGCTCGAGCGCGACGATGACCGGGGAGGCGGGGAGGGCATCGACCCGCTCCCCGGTGACGACGCGAACGCCCAGATCGCGGGCGCGCCGCTCGAGCGCGTCGACCAGGGGCGTCCAGCCGCCGATGATGAACCGTGCCGGCGGCCGCGGGGTCAGCAAAAGCCGTTGAGTGCGCTCCCAGACGAACGCCGCTGACAGGGCCCCGGGGTCGTGGTGAAAGGTATAGACGCCGGCGAGCGAGGACAAGAGCTCCGCGGTGCGGCCATCAGCGTGGTCGGCCACCCAGGAGCGGAAGTCCTGATCGGTGGGGGCCATCCGACCACGCAGGCGCAGCCCGGGCGGGATCAGGCTGAGCGGCGGCGTGCGATGAACCCGGCCGTCGTAGCGAAATCGGACCCCGGTCAGGGGCGGCCGGGCGAGCGGGGGCATGAGGTTCCGCTTGTTGAGCCACTCCCAGAGGACGCCGCCCACGTAGATCGCATGCGGACCGAGGTTCGCCCTGTAGGGGCCGTCGGTGGATCGGGCTCGCCCGCCCAGCTGCTCGTGCGCTTCGAGCAGCGTCACGGCGGCGCCGTTTTCGGCACAGGTGATCGCTGCGGTCAGCCCCGCAAGCCCGCCGCCGACAACCCTGATCTCGCTCATGTCCGGCACGGTACGCGAAATCTGGCCTGCCGTACAGTTCCAGTTGTGGCCACCGCGAGAGGGCCAGTTGACCTGCTGGTCGAGCTCGACCGCGACGGCGAACAGCCGCTCTACGAGCAGCTCGAGCGCACCCTGCGCGATGCCGTCCGCGATGGGCGCCTGCCCGCTGGCACCCGCCTGCCGTCGAGCCGCGGGCTCGCGGCGGAGCTCCGCATCTCGCGCGGCGTCGTCACCTCCGCGTACGACCAGCTCGTCGCCGAGGGATACCTCGAATCCCGGCAGGGAGCGCCAGTCCGTGTGGCGAGCGGCGTGCGGGCGCATCCGCCCCGGCCACCGACACCCTCGCTGCTGGCCAAGCACCCCTACGACTTCAGCCCCGGCCTGCCGGACCTGGCGGGCTTTCCGCGCGATCGCTGGCTGCGCTCGCTGCGCGGTGCCTGGCGTGAGACGAGCCTGGATGCCGTCGGCTACGGCGACCCGCGCGGGGTGCCGGCGTTGCGCGAGGCGCTGGCCGAATACCTCGGGCGAGCGCGAGGCGCGGCGCCCGATCCCGAGCACCTGATCGTGTGTACCGGGTTTCGCCAGGGCTTGTCGCTCACGTGCCGGTGGCTGCGGGCCAACGGCGTCGAGCAGGTCGCGCTGGAGGATCCCGGCTGGCACGCTCAACGACTGATCGTCGAAGAAGCCGGCCTGGCGGTGACCGCGGTTCCGGTCGACCGGGAGGGGATCGACGTGGCGGAGCTCGAGGCCAGCGGCGCGGACGCGGTCGTCGTGACGGCCGCGCATCAGTTCCCGACCGGGGTCGTGCTGAGCGCCCGCCGACGCGCGGCGCTGATCGAGTGGGCCGAGCGGGGCGATCGGCTGATCGTCGAGGACGACTACGACACCGAGCTCTGTCGCACGCGAGTTGGCGCGCTGCAGGGGCTCGCGCCGGATCGGGTGCTCTACATCGGCTCGGCGAGCAAGCGCCTCGCTCCCGGGATGCGCCTCGGCTGGATGCTTCCGCCCTCGTGGCTGTCCTGGGCGCTCATCTCCGCGAAGGCGATCGAGGATGCCGGCTCGGAGGCCGTCGGGCAGCTCGCGCTTGCCGACTTCATCGCCCGCGGCGAGCTGGAGCGCCACCTGCGACGGATGCGGCGGCGCTACGAGCAGCGCGGCAAGGCACTGCTCGCATCGTTCTCGCGGCGGCTTCCGGACTGCCCGCCGTCCCCGGCGGTCGATGGGCTCCACCTGATGGCTGTCCTGCCCGGCGATGTCGACGAGCCGGCCCTGCTGGGAGCAGCGGCGCGACGTGGCGTCGGCCTCGAGGGACTGTCGCTGCACAGCTACACGGGGGCTTCCCCGCCGGGCCTCGTGCTCGGTTACGCCTGCATGTCGGAGCCCGCGATCGAGCGCGGCACGCAGCTGCTCGGCAAGGCACTGACCGAGCTCTGACCGTGCAGACGGGCGGGCCGCGCTGAGAGCGACGAAATCGCTGTCGCATCGTTCACGCCACCAGCCGCACCTCCAAGGGCTGAATGGCCAGCTCGCCCGCGCCGCCCATCAGCCCGAGGATCCTCGCGACGTAGGCCCGGGTCTCGGGGATCTGGGGGACGCACAGACAGGCGGCCACCGCGCCCGGCCCGGCGTTGTAGGCGGCGAGCGCGAGCGCCACGGAGCCGAACTGGCGCAGCAGGTCGGACATCAGGTGGGCCTGGGCGTCGATGGCGGCGGCGGCGTCGAAGGGGTTGCGAAGGCCGTAGGCGCGAGCGGTGGCCGGCATGAACTGCGCGATCCCCTGGGCACCCGCGCCCGACACGGCGAAGGGGTTGAAGTTCGACTCAGCCATCAGCTGCGCCGCGAGGAGCCCGGCGGAGACGTTCCAGCGCGCCGCCGCGCGAAGGATCGGGGTGCGAAACCGGGCGGGCACGAAGTCCTGGAGGCCGGTCGCGCCGGCAGCGCCGTCGGCGTGGTGGCCCGCGGCGTTCGCCGCCACCGAGCACGGGGCCGGTCCCCGCGCGTAGCCGAAGTGCCAAGGCTCCCACGAGTAGCGCTTGACGAAGCCGAAGCGCGCCGCGTGCGCGGCGAGCCACGCGTACGCGGTCGCTGGGCCGAGGTCGAGCTCGGTCGCGCACCGGTGGAGCGATTGCCCCGGCGGCGCCACCCAGCGCGGGTCCGGGTGCTGAGCGAAAAGCCGAGCCTGCTCGGCATCGGACCGGTAGGCCGAGTTGACGACCAGCGCGATCCCCACGCGCGCCGCCGCGGCTGCGAGGAGGTCGAACGCGGCTGCCACGTCCGGGCGCATCGGCTTGCCCTGCCGGTAGGCGAGCGGCCCGGCATACCCGCCGCCGCTCGCCATCGTGGGCAGCCCGGCCGGCGCCGGCGGGGCGGCCTCCGCGACCGCGTGCGCCTCGACTCGGATCCCGCGGCGCCCCCGGCGCAGTTCCACGCGGCGCGGCCCGGGCAGGGCGCTTCGGTCCACCGATCCGGTGACCTCGACCCGCACGCGCACCGGGGCGAACGAGCGACGGCCCGGAAACGAAACCCGCAGGGCGGCGGGATCGACGCCGTTTCGGGCCGCCGCCTGCCGCGTGACGGCAGCCGCCCGGGCGAGATACGCGTCCTTGTCGAGATGGCGCGGGTTCGGGGCCCCGTCTGCGAGCCGGGCGGGCGCGAAGAGGCGCGGAAAGTCGTCGCGGAGGGACCGCGCCCCCGACAGGGCCGCGAGGTCCGCGGCGCGCTGCACGCGCGAGGCGCCGGTCGCCGCGCCGCCGAGCGCCACCAGCACCATCGCCACGAAGAGGACGACGAAGGCGGCGCCGAGCGTCAACGGCAGCGCCTGGCCCTGCGGGGCGGCGAGGCTCGGGGAGGCTCGGAACAGTCCGCCGGCGAGGCGCGAGACCCGTCGCGCGGACCCGCCCCCGACCTCGAGCCCGGCGAGCGCCCGCCTCGATGCCACCAGCCCGAGCGGGCGCGAGGCGACGCGGACCCGGAGCCGGCGCTCCCGCAACTCGATCACGGCCAGGGCGGCCAGTGACCGGTCCTCTGCCAAATCGGCGCGAAGGAGCCCGCCCCGCAACGGCAGCGCGGGATCGTCGAGGGCGGCGCGCCACAGGCCCGCGCGGACGTAGACGATCGAAACCTCAGGGCGCGCCGTTTCGAGGGCGCCGGCGAGCTCGCGCAGGGAATCCTGGGCCTCCGGGAGGCCGAGCCAGCACAGCCGCCCACGCGCCGCCGCGCGGCGAAATCCAAGCCCCCGCAGGTCCCGCTCCAGCGCGCGGGCGCTCGCCGATGCAAGCGTGGTGGGCCCGCGGCCGCGCGCCGCTCCGATCTCCGCCAGCAGGATCCGGCGATCGCCGGCGGCGAGCGCCACGCCCACAGCCGCCGCGACGGCGAGCCCGCCACTGGCCCCGCCGAGGTCGGTGGCGAGCACCGATCCCGTCCTGGTGGGCGGTGCCAGGACGCCGGGCGGATCCTTCAACCCCGCTGTCCTCATCCTCCCGCCGGCCGCTGGACCCAGGCGGAGGAGCGAACCTCGAGCTCGCGCGACACGGCCCCGAGCGGCGACGGCGGTCGCAGCCGCACCGTCAACTCGCCCCCGTCCACGAGGACATGGATCCGGCCTCGGGCCCAGCCCGGCAGCGCCTCGCGAACCGCGGGTGTCGCCGGACGACCCGCGGCCAGCGCCATGGCCCCGGCCTCGGCCGCCCCATCGGCGAGCGTCAGCGAGTAGCCCGTGACCAGGAACTGGAGGGCGATGAGGCCGGCGAGCACGAGCGCCGGAATGCCGGCGAGCACCTCGATCGAGGCCTGGGCCCGCTGGGCGGCGGCGCTAGCCCCCATCGCCCGCCCCCAACCCGGCTCGGGCGGTCACCGGAATCCGCGGCAGGCCGGGGATCAGCGAAGGCGTCCGGACGCGCACCGCAACCCCGTCGTCGTCGCGAACCGAGGCGGCGGTCCGAAGCCCGGATGGCAGCGATGCCCGCGCGGCACGCTCGCCGTCGCCGCCCACGTAGGCGGCGCGCGCCCCGGCACGCGCCGCGATCCCGGCGCTCCAGAACGCGTAGCCGGCGATCGCGAGCTGAGTGGCCACGAGCAGGGCCGCGGCCAGCGCCGGCAGCGCCGCGACGAGCTCCACCGACGCCTGCCCCGTTTGGTCCGCTCGCCGGATCACGCGCCGAAGCTAGGCGCCGTCGACGCTCGTGTGGCGCGCGAAACGTGTCGCGACTCGGCCGCCTCTGTGGCGAGTCCGGCGGGCCTGCCGTCAGCCCGGCGAGGCCCTCAGTAGGTGTGGGCGCGGTTCCAGACGCTGATGATCGCGATCACCGCGCAGGCGACCAGCGTCACCCAGAGCACGGCCCCGAAGCCGCCGCCCCCCAGCATCGGGTCCGCGCCGGCGACCATCAGCACCAGCACGCCGGCCGATCCGAAGAGCACGGCTCGCTGGTCGTCCGGGAGGGTGTCGACCGTGAGCCGGTTGTTGCGGTAGAGCTCGTAGAGGGCGAACCCGAGCGCGGCGAGGAAGGCCATCGTGAGCGCCGTCACCACCGTCTGAGCCGCCTGGCCGCCGCCCGGCAGGAATGCCACCGGGACAGCCAGCAGGAGGACGATTGCGATGTTGCGGGCCAGTCTCATTTGGCCAGTCTCATTCCTTAGTCGCGGCGATCATGACTTCGTCGTCACGACGATTATCCCGACCGCGACCGCCGCGGCAACCGCCGCCAGGGCGAAGGCGCTCAGCGCCACGTAGCCCGCCGCGCCCACGGGACGCCCGTCCCGGCTCAGGTCCGCGAAGCGGGCCGCCGCGAAGATCGCGACCGAGAAGACCAGCGTGACCCCCACTCCGGCGACGAACGCACCCGCCACCGTCTTCAGCAGCGCGCTCCAATCGACCACCGTCGCCAGCGTCACGGCGATGCCGCCGGTGCGGGGATCTGCTGACGACTGCGGCGGGCGAAGACCGCGGCGACGAGGACGACCCCGAGCACGCTGATGACCACCGGGCCCGCCGCACCGGTGCCGAAGATGCGCGTCAGCCCGTAGGCGAGCGCGCCGATCGCCGCCGCCGCCGGGAGGGTCAGCAGCCAGGCGGTGACGATGTTCCCGGCGACCCCCCATCGGACCGCCGACACGCGCTTGCCCGCTCCGGCGCCCATCACCCCGCCGCTGATCACCTGGGTGGTCGAGAGCGGAAAGCCGAAGTGGGAGGACGCGAGGATCACCGCGGCGCCCGCGCCCTGTGCGGAGAAGCCCTGAGCCGGGTCCATCTTGAGGATCCGCGTGCCCATCGTCCGGATGATGCGCCAGCCCCCCGAGTACGTCCCGAGCGAGATGGCCGCGGCCGCTGAGACGATCACCCAGGTCGGTGGGTCCGAGCCCGGCGCGAGGTTCCCATTGGCGATCAGCGCCAGGGTGATCACGCCCATCGTCTTCTGCGCATCGTTCGTGCCATGGGCGAGCGCCAGCAGCCCCCCGGAGAGGACCTGCCCGAGCCGGTACCCGCGGGCGACCGGCCCGGGGCGCTGCCTCCCCGCGACCCGGTAGCAGATCACGATCGCGATGGCGCCCACGATGAACGCGAGGAGCGGCGCGATCGCGGCCGGAACCAGGACCTTCCCGACAATCCCGTCGCCCAGGACCGCGTCCGGGCCGGCGGCGACGAACGCGGCCCCGACGATGCCCCCGATCAGCGCGTGCGAGGAGCTCGACGGGAGTCCGTAGTACCAGGTGGTCAGGTTCCACGTGATCGCTCCGATCAGGCCGGCGAACACGACGGTGGGGGTGATCGCGCCGGCCTCGACGACGTCCTGGGCGATCGTCGCCGCCACGGCGATCGAGATGAACGCGCCGACGAAGTTCAACGCCGCCGCGTACCCGACGGCGATCCGGGGCGCCATCGCCCGGGTCGAGATCGACGTCGCCACCACGTTCGCCGTGTCGTGGAAGCCGTTGGTGAAGTCGAATACCAGGGCAGTCCCGACGACGATGACCAGGATGACGTCGTTATGCATCCGGGCTCAGCTAGGAGTTCTTGATCACGATGCCCTCGAGGATGTGAGCGGCGGCCTCGGTTGCGTCCACCGCCCGCTCGAGCCTGAGGAAGATGTCGCGCCAGCGGATCACCACCATCGGGTCGATCCCGTTCGCGAACAGCGACGCGACCGCGTCGCGGAAGAGCCGGTCACCGTCGTTTTCGAGCCGGTGGATCTCGATCCAATACTTCTCGAGGTCCTTGAAGCCACGCAGGTTCTCGAGCAGGAGGGCGAGCTGCTCGCAGGACTTCACGAGCACCTCGGTCATCGCGAGCGCCTGATCCATCGGCGCCTCGATCCGGTAGAGGACCATGAAGTCGGCGCTCTCCTCGATGTGGTCCACGATGTCGTCGAGCCGGGTCGCGAGGCCGTAGATGTCCTCACCGTCGATCGGGGTGACGAAGGTCGAGTTCACCCGCTGGACGATGTCGTGGGTGATCCTGTCCCCCTCCTGCTCCGCGAGCAGGATCTCGCGGGCCAGGTCGGCGCTGTCGGGCCAGCCCCCCACCATCTCCTGCAAGAGCCGGGCGGCGCGAAGCGTGTTCTGGCCCGCCTGATTGAAGAGGTCGAAGAAGACTCGGTCCCGCGGGACGAGGCTCGGAAGCGCCACGCTGAGGACGCTACCAATCAGCAAGGACATCGGCGACCCGCTCGGCCGCTCGGCCGTCCCACCGATCCGGGCGCGCTGGCCGCCCGCCGGGCTCGGCGCCGTTCCCGGCGCGCAGCAGGTCGGGGATGCCCGTGATCCGCTCCGGATCGAGCCCGAGCAGCCTGTTCGTGCCGGCGCGGATCGTCACGGGCCGCTCGGTGTTGTCCCGGAGGGTGAAGCACGGGATCCCAAGGTAGGTCGTCTCCTCCTGGATCCCCCCGGAGTCCGTGAGCACGGCGCCCGCGTCCGCCTCCAGCGAGAGGAAGTCCAGGTAGCCGACCGGATCGGTCAGGGTCACGCCGGGATAGGTGGCGCCGTCGAGCATCTTGCGAGTGCGGGGATGGACGGGGAAGAGAACCGGCAGCTCTTCGCCCACCTCCGAGAGGCGCTCCATCGTGGGCCCGAGGAGGGGCCCGTCCACCAGCGCCGGACGGTGCAGGGTGACCAGCAGGTAGCCACCGGGCCGAAGGCCGAGCGACTCCGCTGCGCCCCGCTCCCGGATTCGCCCCTCGAGCGCCACCAGCGTGTCGATCATCGTGTTGCCGACGAAGCTCATCCGCTCCTCGGGGACCCGTTCGGCGCGGAGGTTCTCGATCGCCTCGTCGCAGTGCAGGAGGCAGAGCGAGGACAGATGGTCGGTGGCGATCCGGTTCGTCTCCTCCGGCATCGCGCGATCGAAGCTGCGGAGCCCGGACTCGAGGTGGGCGACGGGAAACCCGTGCTTGGCCGCGCAGAGCGCCGCCCCCAAGGTCGAGTTGACGTCGCCCGGGACGACCACCAGGTCCGGTGGCTCGTCGGTGAGCACCGGCTCGAGCCGCTCCAGGACCCGCGCGATCTGCTCCGAGTGGCTGCCGGACCCCACCCCGAGCAGATGGTCGGGCTCCGGCACCCCGAGCTCCTCGAGGAAGATCTCGAACATCAATCGGTCGTAGTGCTGCCCCGTGTGGACGATGGTGGTCGGCCAGTCCGGAAAGCGCTCCCGAAGCGTCCCGATGACCGGAGCCATCTTGACCAGGTTCGGCCTGGTCCCCAGCACGTGGACTATCCGCATCGCTGGCTCAGACGGCGTCGATCCGCCGGGCGAGCTCGAAGTCGTTCTCCGTCAGGCCCCCGGCGGCGTGCGTGGTGATCGTGACGCTCACCTTGTTCCAGGAGATGCTCAGGTCCGGATGGTGGCCCAGCTCCTCCGCCGGGCCGACGAGCTTGCGGACGAACTCGACCGAGCCGACGAAGTCGGCCAGCTCGAAGGTCTTCACGATCGCGTCCTGCTGCCGCTCCCAGCCCGCGAGGGCCTCGAGGCGGGATTCGATCTCGCTGTCGGACAAAAGCTCCATGGGCTCGAGTCGCCGGCGTGGCCTCCGGGTTCGAGGACACGGCGCCCGACCAGGTTAGTGGTCCGGACGGCGCGCGTGGCATAGTCGGGGCATGCGGATCGCGAGCCTCGTCCCGTCGGCCACCGAGGCCCTGTTCGCGCTGGGCTTCGGCGACCTGGTGGTGGCTGTCACGCACGAGTGCGACCACCCGGACGAGGCGCAGGGCCTGCCCCGGCTGACCCGCAGCGTGCTCCCGAGCGGGCTCGGACCCGAGGAGGTGGATGCTCGCGTTCGTGAGATCACCGGCCGGGGGGAAGCGCTCTACCGGCTGGACGAGGCCGCGTTGGCGGAGCTCGAGCCGGACCTGATCGTCACCCAGGCCCTCTGCGCGGTGTGCGCGGTGTCCTACGACGACGTCCGAGCGGTGGCCGGGCGCCTTCGGTCGCGACCGAGCGTGGTCTCCCTGGACCCGAAGCGCCTCGGGGAGGTCCTGGATGACCTGGTGAGGCTCGCCGGCGCGTGCGGCGATCGAGAGCGCGGCGTGGCCCTGCGGAACCGCCTGGAGGCTCGGCTCGCCCGCCTTCGCGAGGCGACGAGCGGGGCGTGGAGGCCGCGGGTCCTGGCCCTGGAGTGGCTCGACCCGCCCTACGTCGGTGGTCATTGGGTGCCCGAGATGATCGACGCCGCGGGAGGCACCGGCGTGGTCGGCGGGGCCGGAGTGGACTCCCGCACCGCCACCTGGGAGGAGCTGACCGCCTCCCACCCCGAGCTCGTCGTCGCGATGCCGTGCGGCCTCCATGTCGAGGAGGCGGCGGAGCAGGCGCTTTCGCGCCGCGAGCGGCTGGAGGCGCTCGGCGCGGAGCGGCTCGTGGCCGTGGACGCGGCGGGCTCCTTCTCGCGGCCGGGACCGCGCCTCGTCGACGGCGCCGAGCTGCTCGGCCATCTGCTTCATCCGGACCGCGTGGCCGAGCCGGAGGATCTCGGCTGGCGCGAGCTCACCCCCGCGACGGGCCGCGCCTGAAGGAATCCGGCCGGAATTCAGGCGACTGCGAACGACCCCGCCACGCAGATCACGGCGAGCGCCAGCATCCCGATCGCCTCGAGCTCCACGGGACGGCGCGAGCGGCGCTCGGAGAAGACGATCAGGAGCCCGGCCAGCCCGCCCCCGATCAGCCCGCCGAGGTGGCCCCCGATGCTGATGCCGGAGACGCCGAAGGTGAACAGGAGATTGATGCCGATGAAGAGCGCGATCTGGCCGGCGAGCTGCTCGATACCCCGATGGCGGGCGACGATGAAGGCCGCCGCCATGAGCCCGAAGATCGCCCCCGAGGCTCCCACGGTGACCTCGTTGGAGCTCAGCAGGAGGGCGCCGAATGACCCGGCCAGAAGCGAGACGAAATAGACGCCCAGGAATCGCGGCGTCCCGATCCCCGGCTCGAGCAGGGTGCCCAGCACGAACAGGACATACATGTTGAAGGCGATGTGGAGGATCCCGGCGTGCAGGAAGCCGGCGGTGAGGATCCGCCACCAGTCGCCGTCGGCGACCGCGGGCCCGTAGAGGCCGGCGTTCTCTATCACCGAGCCGTGCGCGCCGAAGCCCGCGCCGGCGCCGGTTGCGAGCTCCGCCACGAAGGCCGCGACGTTGATCGCGATCAGCGCGTACGTGGCGGGCGCGGTGCCGGTTCGAAGGCCCGGCGAGATCCGCCGCACCTGGGTCCGATCGCGTGCACACTCCGGGCATCGCATGCCCACCGGCGTGACCGTCATGCAGTCCGGGCAGATCGGCCGCCCGCAGTTGGAGCACGAGACGTTCGTCTCCCGGCTGGGGTGGCGGTAGCAGACGGCCATGGCGGCGGAATCTACCTGGGGCTCGGCGCGACCCCCGGATCGACTCGAACGGCCGGCCTCAGTCGAGGCTCGCCTGAAGCACGGGCCGCGACGTCGGCTGCGAGCTGCCGCCACGCGGCTCGGCGGTGACGAGCACCGCGTCGGCGCCCTCGAGCGGGCCCGGGATCGCCGCGTCGCCGCTGCGGTTGCGGCGCAGCGTGAACAGGCTCGACGGCTCCACCTCGCCGCCGCGCTTCACCCAGGTCTCGTAGACGCGGTCGCCGGCCAACGCCGGCATGCCCTCCACGTGCAGGATCGCCGAGCCGTCCTGGCGCTCCAGCGTGCCGGACGCGACGGGGGCAAGGTCCTTGTTCGCCTGGACGGGGACGACCGAGGTCCGGTCCCCCGTGGGCTGGTGCAGGAGATAGCCGCCGAGCGCGCCCGCCACGAGAAGCACCCCCGCGGCCACGGCCGTCGCCGGCCGCAGCAGAAAGGCGCCCCAGTCGCGCCACCCGGCCACCGAATCGGCGCGGGCGGCCTCGCGCGACTCGGAGCGAACGGTGGCCATCAGCCGCTTTCGAAGCCTCGGAGGCGGCTCGACCTGGGGCACCGTACGCGGCAGCAGGTCCACCGCCGGCCGCAGCCAGCGGAGGTGCTCTCGGCATTTCTCGCAGCCGTCGAGATGCCGGCGAAGCGCGGCGGCCTCGTCCTCGTGCAGGGCATCCAGAGCGTAGGCGGCGAGCTCGTCGCGGTAGTGCCCCTCGGCCGGGGCGGGGCTCCGCGGGCTCACAGGTACGCCCCCGGGACTTCTTCCTCTGGGATGCCTTCGGCCAGGGTCGCCCTGATCTTCTCGAGCCCGAGCCTCATCCTGCCCTTGATCGTGCCCAGGGGAACTCCGATCATGTCGGCGATCTCCGAGTGGCTGAAGCCGCCGAAGTACGCGAGCTCGATCACCTGGGACTGCTCCCTGGGGAGGATCCCGAGGGCTTGGCGAAGGCGGCCCGCCGTCTCGCGCCTGATCGCCTCCGCTTCCGTGCGCTCGGAGCCCGGCTGGCTCTCGAGCACGGCCTCGTCGTCGAGGTCGAGCTTCGGCACGGGCCGCGCGGAGCGCCGCAGGGCGTCGATCGCGCGGTTGCGGACGATGCCCAGGGCCCAGGCTCGAACGCTGCCACGCGCGGGGTCGAAGCGTGCGCTCGACCGCCACATCGAGAGAAACGCCTCCTGCGTCACATCCTCGGCCAGCCCGGGGTCGCCCACGATCCGCTGGGCGAGCGAGTACGCGGCGGCCCCATGGCGGTCATAGAACGCCTCGAACGCATCGGGGTCCTTGCGGTCGACGAGGGTCATCAGGTCCTCGTCCGCGAGGCGGTCCAGCGCTGATGGATGCTGCTTGGATCTCATCTCTTGCCCCGGTTGATCCGACGGCGGCGGGATCGCGCATTCACCGTTACCGGAACCTACGCGCTCGGGACACGTACGGATCAATCGTCCGTGCCCGCGACCATAGTTCGGCCGGTGAGCGGCCGAGGAGAAAGCGGCGCGCAGGGGTCGAGCCCGGCGACGCTCTACGCGACGGTCGTGGGGGCCATGCTCACCATCGCCGGCATCGTCGGGTTCTTCTACAGCGCCAGCTTCGGATCGCCCGGCGAGGTCGACGAGGTGCTCGGGATCTTCGCGGTCAACGGGTGGCACAACGTCGTCCACCTGGCGACCGGCCTCCTCGGCTTAGTGGCGGTCGGCTACGCGGCACGGCAGTACGCGCTCGGGGCGGGGCTCCTCTACCTGGTGATCGCGATCTGGGGGTTCATCGTCGGCAGCGGGGAGGCGGTCCTCGGGATCATCCCGGTCAATGGCGCCGACAACGTGCTCCACCTCGTGATCGGCGTCGCGGGGCTGGCGGCCGGACTCGCCACCCCAAGGCTCCGAAGCCATGGGGACGGAGCCCCGTCGGAGCTAGCGACGTAGTCGCGGTAGGAACGAGTACGGCCTGCCGCCCGGTGACGCGCCCTGACCCGCGGAAAACGTCGGTGAAGCCGAGGCTTTCCGCGGAGTTAGAGAACCTGCTTGAGCACGCTCTCGGCGGTCGCCCTGAGCCCGCCCGGCCGCCGGCGGCGACGCATGCCCACGACCACCAGCGCGCCGCCGGCGACCGTGCCGGCGGCCACGGCGGCCACCGGGCGCACCCAGTTGCGCGGATCGCGAAGCGCGTCGAGCTCACTCTCGGAGAGCTCCTCGGCCCAGCTCGAGAGCTCGGCGGCGGCCTGCTCGGTGATCGCCGTCAGCGTGCTCTCGACCCGTGTCGCGAGGTCGTCGGGCGGCTCGATCGGGCGCAATGCGTCCGCCAGGAGCTGCTCGAAGTCGAGACGTGGCTCCTCGGTCATGCCCGTCCTCGTGCCGTGGCTGCGCTCATTCCTTCATCTCCTCTTCCAGCTGCTTGATCGCTCGGTGAAGGAGGACCTTCGTGGCTCCGTCCGTGCGACCAAGCGCCCGCGCGATCTCCCGATTGGACATCCCGAGGGCGAAGCGCATGATCAACGCGTCGCGGCGGTCGTCCGAGAGCCGATCGAGCCTGTCGATCACCTGTCGCAGCTCCTCGCGCCCCTCGACGATCTGCTCCGTGCCGTGGGGATGCGAGGGCGGCTCCACCGCGTCGAGCGCCGCCGAGGGGTGCCGGGCGCGGTCGCGGTGGTAGTTGGAGGCGAGGTTGTGGGCGATCCTGATCAGCCAGGGGCGCAGCGGCCGACCGTTGGATTCCCGCTGGGCCCGCTCGAAGTGCCTGTAGGCCTGGAGGAAGGCCTGCTCGGTGAGGTCCTCGGCGTCGTGATGGTTCCCGACCCGGTAGTAGGCGTAGGAGTACACGTCGCGCAGGTGAGCGCGGTAGAGCTCCTCGAACGCCCGGTCGAGCTCCGCCTTCGCGGCGGCATCCAGCTGCCTTGGATGACCGGTCGCCTGGGGCTCCCTGGTCTGCGCGGGTTGGCCGGCCGCCTGGGGCTCCCTGGGCGCCTGGTCCTCCTTGGAAGCGCTCACCGCTCAAGCCTAGTCCCCTCCCGACGGACAGCCCGGCCAGCGGCGGCAAGGTCGCCGCGTAGCGTCCCATCACGCGGCCCGCCTGGCACGCTCGGCGCGCCGCAATCCCGCGACCCACTCACTCGGATCGATTCGCCCCCCGATCAGGGCGGCGAGCCCCTCCAGCCCGGGCGCGTCGATCCCGGCTCGCGCCACCGCTTCCGCGATCAGCGGCACCGAGTCGAGGCCCTCGGACGCCTGGCCGATCTTGCCGGGGATCTGGTCCGCCGGCATTCCGGAGCCGAGCAGCTCCCCGGCCCGGCGGTTGCGGCTTCCCGGGGCCATCACGGTCGCCGTCAGGTCCCCGACTCCGGCGAGGCCGGTGAAGGTCTCCAGGCGCGCCCCGTCCGCGAGCGCGTAGTCGACGCACTCGCGCCAGATGGTCGCCGCGGCGATGCCCGCGGCGTTCAGGCCATGGCTCTCGGCCGCCGCAGCGCCGAGGGCGGCGGCGTTCTTCGCCGCGCCGGCAATCTCCACGCCGACCACGTCGTCGCTTCGCTCGCAGACGAGCCCGGCGCGGTCGAACACCTCGCCGAGCTGGGCGCGAAGGTCCGGGTCGCTGGAGCCGAGCACCAGCGCCGCCATTCCGGCGGCCGCCTCACGCGCGTGCGCCGGGCCGCCGAGGGAGGCGATCGCGCGGCAGCGGATCCGCTCGCCCACGTACTCGCTGGGCAGCTGGCCCAGCGGCTGGGTGAGCCCCTTGGTCAGGAGCAGCACCGCCGCCCGCGAGCCGATCCTGTCGCCGAGCGATCCCACCGCGGCGGGCAGCGCGGCGGACGGGACCGCCAGGCACACGAGGTCGACCCCCGCGAGCTCGATGTCGGCAGCACGCTTGACCGCGATCCCCTCGGGCAGGGCGATCCCCGGCAGATACCGGCCGTTCTCCCGCCCGGCCTCGATCTCGGCCGCCTTCTCGGCCGAACGCGTTCCGAGCTGGACCTCGAGGCCGCCTCTGGCCAGCAACACGGCCACCGCCGTGCCCCAACTCCCGGCGCCGACGACGGCGGCCTTTCGGAGCGGTGGAAGCCCGCCCAGCCACTCCCACTGGAGCTCGACGTTCGGCCAGATCCGCGCGGTGACGGTGGCGGCCAAGCCGGGCGACGGATGCTCGGTGCGAGGAAAGGTCATCGGGCGCCCCACCCGCAGCTTCACCTTCCGGGGACGGATGCGCCAGCCGCGACGGACGTGCTCGCTCCCGTGGACCGCGAACGGGGCGACCGCGGCGCCGGTCTCGAGCGCCAGGCGGCCGACGCCCCGCTTGGGCGTCGCCAGCGAGCCCGATCGAATGCGCGTGCCCTCGGGAAATATGCACACCGTGCCGCCCCGCTCCAGAACGAGCCGCGCCGTCTCCATCGCGGTTTCGTCGGATTGCCCGCGGCGGATCGGGAAGGCGCCGACGCGGGAGAGGATCCACCCTTGCCAGCGACGCTCGAAGAGCTCGACCTTGGCGACGTACTGCATCGGACGCCGCCACGGCAGGGTCACGCCGATCGCGAATGGGTCCAGAAAGCTCCGATGGTTCGAGGCGACGATCAAGCCGCCCTTGATCCCGCGGAGATGCTCGCGGCCGGTGCGCGAGAGTCGCAGCCAGACCAAGAGCCCGGGCGTCAGGATCCCCCGCGCGACCGCGTACAGGAGGCGGTTGACGCCGTGCTCGCGCGCGTAGGCGTGGTAGCGCTGAAAGCGCTCCTCGCCGATCACCTCGTCGGTGCGCGGGGGGCTCGACCGCCGCGAGGGCTGGTCCATGCAGATGCGTACACGGCTCAGCGAGGGGCGTTACTGGGCTACACGCACGCTTGCGGCCTAAAGCGAGCGGAGGGTCGAGGCCATGTAGGAGGACGCCCGACGCCCCGGCGCACATCGATGGCCGAGTTCCGTCGAAATAGACGACGTTTCTCGGCCACCGCGGCTCAACCATCGCCGGCGAGCGCTCGCTGAGGCACCTCCCCACCCAGCTCGTTTCCTCACACCTACCACGCCCGTTCGAGCAGCGCCTTGAGCTCACCCCGGTCGGGTGGGTCGGGGGTGTTGGCGGCGAGGTCGGGGCGCGAGAGGATCGCGTTCACGGCGGCCTCGAGGCGCTCCGGATCCGGATCGAGGTCCCGCAGCCGCCGGCGACCGCCGGAGAGGGACTGGACGCGCGACTGGATCCTTCCCGGGGTGGTGCCCAGCGCCGTCGCGAGCGACCCGATCGCCTCCGGAGCGCGGGAGCGCATCGCCGCCATCGTCCGCGGCAGCATCGTCGCGTTGGTCTCCGCGTGGGGGATCTCGAGCACGCGGACGAGCGTCTGGCAGACGACGTGGTGGAGGGCGAAGCCCGCCGAGTCGAGTGCGTGGGCCGAGAGCAGTGAGCCGAGCGCCAGAGCCACGCGGTCGCGCTCGCCGGGCTCTTGGTCGAGCGCTCGGGCGATCAGCTCGGCGCCGCGAAGGCCCAGGAGGGTGGCGACCGGGTTGGCGAGCGGGCCGTAGAGCGCCTCCGCGCCGTGAGCGAGGGCGTTCATCGCGCTGGCCCGGAGGCGGTGCTCGTCGAAGGTGGTCATCTCGATCGGGTCGGCGATCACGAGCGACGGGCGAACCAGATGCGATGCCTGGCTCTCGCGGCCCGCCGGAAGCCGGTGGATGGTCGTCATCTCCGCGCCCGACAGGGTGGTCGGCATCGCGCAGACCTTTCCCCCGCGAACGGCGGCGATCGCCTTGGCCGTGTCGATCACGCGCCCGCCGCCCAGGGCGACGAGGGTCGGGTTGCGAACCGAGTCGATGAGCGCCGCGGCCGCGTCGGGCACCGGCCCGCCGGGCACCTGATGGACGGCGCTCGAGCACTCGGCGAGCTCGACCGAGGCCGCGCCGAGCGCCCGCGGCGTCGTCAAGAGCTCGAAGCGCCCCCAGATGCTCCGGTCGAGGAGGTCCGGCGCGTCCGCGAAGAGCCCGTCCCGGAAGACGACCGTTCGCTCCCCATCGCGCCACGTGAAGTCGCGTTCGCTGGCCATCCTCGGAAGCCCGCCCCCGGATTCGAACCGGGACAATCTCGATTACAAATCGAGGGCTCTGCCAATTGAGCTAGGCGGGCAGCTCGTAGTCCCTTGCAAACCTAATACGGCGTCGTCGCCCGTTCGCGGGTGACTCCACCCTCAAGTAAAAGCGCTTGCCGTGAGCTTCGTCAACCGGCACAGCGTAGATTCGCCGGTTCTCCGGCCGATAACGAGAAAGAGGTCGGCGTCCCCCAGGTAGCTCCGCGTCGACCACCCTCCCGTGTTGGTCCTCACGCTCACGGCCGAGAACCCGACGCACCCACCACGTCGGCGGCCCGTTTGCACTGGACCCGGACGAACTTCTCACCGAGATCAAGGAGGAGGTCATAGCGCTGGTTCACGCCGAAGGGAAGGAGCACGGAATAGCCTCGGCGCACGAGGTCCGAGAGGATCGCCGCCTCCGTTCGCTGGCCTACGTCGACCGGGTGATTCGTCGGGCTCGGCCTCGGTAGGGGTAGCTTCGAGTCGCTCACGCATCGAAGCATCCGGCCGCGGCGCGCGGGACCACGCTTCTTCGTTGCGACTTCAGCGCAGAATTGCGTCGTCCCCAACGCCTACAGCTTCACCTCGCGCGAGGCCAGGTGCAGGCTGACCTTGCGCTTGACGCGCTGGAGGGCGTTGTCGACCGTCTTCGTGTCGCACTCCAGCCGCTCGCCGATCGCCTCATAGGAGTGGCCGTCGAGGTAGAGGGAGAGGACGTGGCTCTCGAGCTCGGAGAGCACGCTCGACAGGCACGAGACCAGGCTCTGGAGCTCCTCGGTCGCGATCACCCGCTCCGACGGGTCCTCGCTGCCCGGTCCCGGAAGCACCTCCTCCAGGGTCGTCTCGGAGTCGGTCGCCCCCGCGGGCGTCTGCGCGAAGGAGACGTACTGGTTGAGCGGCGCGTGCTTGTTGCGGCTCGCGGTCTTCACCGCGGTGATGATCTGGCGGGTGATGCAGAGCTCCGCGAAGTTGCGAAAGCTCGACTCGCGATCCGAGCGATAGTCGCGGATCGCCTTGTAGAGGCCCAAGAGGCCCTCCTGGATCAGGTCCTCCCCGTCGCCCCCGAGCAGGAAGTAGGAAGAGGCCTTGAGGCGCACGAAGCCGCGATAGCGGCGGACGATGCGGTCGTATGCGTCGGCGCTGCCTCGCTTCGCCAGCGCCACCAGGTAGGAGTCTTCAAGCTCAGGTTGAGCCTCTGACTTCCGTGCCGTCCCGGCGACGGCGCCGGGCGCCGCGACAGCGGCGAACTCGTGCGTGGGGGTCGGTGCGGCCACAGGATTCCTCCGTTCGGATTGGAAAACCGTGGCGCCCGTACCTCCCCTGGGCGCCCTCTCCTTGGGCTCTCTGCGGGCCGAGACTCGACCTTTAGTTAACCCTTATGCGGCGAAGTGTAGGCACAAGAGCGTTCTTCTGTCAACCGCCGCGACCAAAAGGCGCAGGATCCGTTGCAAACCGGAAGGCCGGGCCCGGCCCCCGACGGCCGGTGACGCTTGGTCCGTCCGCGAGGGTTGGTAGCGCTTCGGGCCCTATCCGAGCCGCCGCTGCCTGGCCGTCTCGAACAGCAGCACCGCCGCCGCCGCCGACACGTTGAGGGAGCCGATCCGCCCGCTCGCCGGGATCGTCAGCAGGAGGTCGCACGCCGCGGCCACCCGCTTTCGCAGCCCCCTCCCCTCGCTGCCCAAGACGAGCACCACCCGGCCGGTGAGGTCGGCGCTCGCATAGGGCGTCGTGCCGTTCGCCTCGGCGCCGTAGATCCACGCGCCGGCCTCCTTGGCCCGGGCGAGCCAATCGGCGAGGTTCGGCACCCGTGCGACGGCCAGGTGCTCCACGGCGCCCGCCGAGGCCTTGGCGACGGCGGCGGTGACCGCGGCGGAGCGCCGTTGCGGGATCACGACCCCGGAGGCGCCGGCCACCTCCGCGGACCGGCAAACGGCGCCGAGGTTGTGAGGGTCGGTCACCTGGTCGAGCGCGACGACGACCGCACCGGGAGGCTCGAAAAGGACGTCCGGATCCACGTACGGATACGGATCCACCTCAGCCACGACCCCCTGATGGTCCGGAGATCCGGCGAGCCGGGTCAGCTCCGAGGCAGGGAGATCGTCGGTCGTCCACACTCGGCGAACCCGGCGGCGGCCGCGCCTGGCCTCGTCCACCGGCCGCGCCCCGTACACGACCTCGCGCGCCGGGGCTTCGCGCCCCCGCTGACGAGTCATGCCGACGACGAACGCCGGACCAGCCGCGGGCCCTCGGCGCTGTCTCGAACCTCGTAGCCGCGCGCGGCAAGCTCGTCGCGGATCCGGTCGGCCCGCTCGTAGTCTCGGGCGGCCCTGGCCGCCTCGCGCTCCTCCATCAGCCCCTCGGCCTCCGGATCCACCGCCTCGGCGGGGGCGAGCAGCGATTCCAGCCCCAGTAGCGGCAGCATCGAATCGAGGGCGGCCCGCACACCGGCGAGTGGCCTGCGATTGGCCTCGGCGATCAGCTCGAAGAGCGCCGCGAGCGCCCTCGGCGTGTTGAAGTCGTCCGCGAGCGCGTCCAGCAGGGCCTCCCGCCGGGCGGCTACGAACTCGTCCGAGCCCTCGGTGTCGTCGTCGGGGAGCTCGCGGACGAAGTTGCGGATCCGCTCGACCCGCGCGGCGGCCTCGTCCAAGGCCTGCTCGGAGAACTCGAGCGGCTGCCGGTAGTGCCCGGAGATCAGATAGGCGACCACGGCGTCGCGGCCGTAGCGATCGACGGCCGCGGACAGCTGGAAGATGTTGCCGAGCGACTTCGACATCTTCGCCTCAGCCGACTGGACCATCCCGTTGTGCATCCAGATGCGGGCCAACGGCACGCCGCGTCCGGCCTCCGTCTGGGCGATCTCGTTCTCGTGATGCGGAAAGACCAGGTCGCTGCCACCGCCGTGGATCTCGAAGTCGGCCCCGAGCAGCTTCTCGGCCATGGCCGAGCACTCGATGTGCCAGCCGGGGCGACCCTCGCCCCACGGGGAGGGCCAGGCGCTGTCCTCGTCCGGCTTGCGGGCCTTCCAGAGCGCGAAGTCCAGCGGGTCCTCCTTGAGCGACCCGGTGCCGGCCTCCTCACCCTGGTCCATGTCCTCGGGATCCCGGTTCGAGAGCTTGCCGTAGCCCGGGAAGCTCCGGACCCGGAAGTAGACGTCACCGCCGGACTCGTACGCGTGGCGACCGGCGATCAGCGCTTCGATCAGCCCGACGATCTCGGCGATCGTCTCCGAGGCCAGGGGCTCGTCGTCGGGGCGCCCGAGCCCAAGCCGGTCCGTGTCGTCGACATAGGCGCTCGTCATCCGCTGCGCGAACGTCACCGACCCCTCTCCCGCCTCGCGCGCGGCCGCGTAGATCTTGTCGTTGATGTCGGTGACGTTGATCACCAGGCGGGGCTCGTAGCCGAGCGCGGCCAGGAAGCGGCGCAGAAGCATGAAGACCACGTAGGGCCGCGCGTTGCCGATATGGATCCGTGAATACACGGTCGGCCCGCAGGCATAGATCCCCACCCGTGGCGGGTCGCGCGGGTCGAGCGAACGAAGCTCGCCGCGAAGGGTGTCCCTGATCCTCACCTCGCGCATTTGTGTTGATGCTATTTGCGGGAAGAAGCTCGCGCGCACGGGCTCGTTGGGCGTGGCCACCGTTAACGTTGCCGCCGTCCGATGGCGTCGATCTCGCTCACCGAGCAACGCCTGCGGCGAGTCGAAGCCGCCTTCTCCTCGCTCCCCGACCGATATCTCGGCGCGGAGCCGAGCTTCGACGCCACGTTTCAGATCCGCCT
>DATBFS010000028.1:0-11497 GCA_036558385.1 Solirubrobacterales bacterium
CTGCCCCCGGCCGATCACGAGCGCGTCGACTCTCGCCGCCACATCGAACCGGCGGTCGTGGGGAGGGCCCGCCTCACGGGTGACGTCGTAGGTTACGCGGGAGCCCTCCCGCGCAAGGTCCTCCTGGAGGGCGGACTTGAAGTCGAGCTGCGTCTCCGACGCGAGCTCGATCTCCTCGTCGAACGCGGCCACGGTCGCCTCGCTGGTCGCCTCGAAGCCGTGGTGGAGGTAGCAGGCGCCGATCATCGCCTCGCACACCGAGGCCAGCGCGCGTTCTGACGCCACCAGGGCATCGGGCGAGATCCCGCCCTCGAGGTCGCCCGGGGCGGCGGCGCGAAGCATGTCGGGCAGGCCGAGCCGCTCAGCGACCTGGACGCAGGCGCGGCCGCTCACGGCCTGGCCGTGGACCTTGGTCAGCCTGCCGATGTCGGCGCGGGGAAAGCGCCGGAACAGGTGCTCGGCGACCGCCAGCCCAAGCACCCCATCGCCCAGGAAGGCGAGCCGCCCGTAGGAGTCGGCGCGATGTTGCGTCCACGAGGAGTGGGTGACGGCGCGCCGCTTGAGGTCGCTCGGCAGCGCCTCGATCAGCTCGGCGAGTCGTCCTGGCCCTTCGGCCCTGCGTCTTCGCCGCGAGCCGAGCCTTCGGATCCCGCGTGGCATCAGAGGGTCAGGTCGTGACCCCGAGCCGCCCGGCGACGAAATCGACGGCCTGCTGGACGGTTTCGATCTCAGCCGCCTCCTCCTCGGAGACGCTGATCCCGTAGGTGTCCTCGAGCTCCATCACGAGCTCGTAGAGGTCGAGCGAGTCGGCGTCGAGGTCCTCCCGGAGCCGGGTCGACTCGGAGATCCTCTCGGCGGGCACCTCGAGCTCGGTCGACAGGTGCGCTCGGACCTTCTCCAGGACGCGCTCGCGTGTGAGGCCGTTGACGTTCATCTCCCCCTTCCTATCACGACCCACCGCCGACCGACGGGGCCTTTGACCGCATCGCCCCGCGCGTCACGCCGGACGCCGCCAGCGATTGCCCGGTCAGCTCGATCGCCCGCTCGTCCACGGCCCGGGCCGCAAGCCGCACAGCGTTCGCGATTCCCTCGGGACCGGAGCTGCCGTGACCCACGACCGCCACCCCTCGCAGGCCGAGCAGGATGGCTCCGCCCGTCCCATCGGGGTCGGTCTGCCGGCGGAGCTCTCCGAGCGCCGGGCGGAGCAGCAGCCCGCCGGCGGCAGCGCGCGGGCCAGAGCGCGCGGCCGCCCGCACCGCGGAGCCGATCGCCGAGGCGGTGCCCTCGATCGTCTTCAGGGCCACGTTGCCGGTGAATCCGTCGGTGACGA
Organism: Solirubrobacterales bacterium; assembly: GCA_036558385.1. GTDB lineage: Bacteria > Actinomycetota > Thermoleophilia > Solirubrobacterales > 70-9 > AC-56. The sequence goes on from DATBFS010000028.1 coordinate 1,331, forward strand.
TCACGTCCGCCTTGCCGGCGAGCAGATCCCGACCCTCGATGTTTCCCGCGAACTCGATCCCCGTCGCCTCGGCGAGGCGGGCGTGGGCGTCCACGACCTCGGCCGAGCCCTTCTTGGACTCCTCGCCGACCGAGAGGATGGCGACCTGCGGCTCCGTTACGCCGAGCACGGCGGTCGAGAACGCGGCGCCGAGGAACGCGAACTGGACGAGATCGGCCGCGCGGGCCTCCGTGTTCGCGCCCACGTCGAGGAGCAGGGTCGGCGGCCCCGGCCTCCCGGGGACCGCCACCTGGACGGCGAGCGCGGGCCGGCGAACGCCCTGCATGCGCCGAAGCGCGAACAGGGCGGCGGTCATCGTCGCGCCCGTCGCCCCTGCGCTCGCAAGCGCGTCGGAGCGGCCCTCGGCCACGTCGCGCGCCGCCATCACGACCGAGGCGTCGGGTCGGGACCGGACCGCGGCGACCGGCTCGTCCTCGTTCGTGATCTCCGCGGGGGCCGCGATCAGCTCGGCGCCGTCGATCGCCTCCACGCCGGCCAGCGCCTCGGGGTCGCCGAAGACCCTCAGGCGGATCCCGTCGGCGATGGCGGCTCGAGCGCCGGCAACGATCGCCTCCGGCCCTCGCTCGGCGCCGCGGCCGTCGAGGGCGACCGTCGTCACCTGGCGGTCACCACGGAAGGGACCACCCGGCTACTCCCCGTCGCCGTCCGCCGTCTCGGTGGGGGTCGCCTCCGCGATCTCGTGCTTGACCACCTCGCGGCCCGCATAGGTACCGCAGACGGGGCAGACCCGATGTGGGAGGCGTGGGCTATGGCAGCGTGGGCAATCGTTGAGCCGCGGTGAGCTCACCCTGTGTGTGGCGCGGCGCTTGTCGCGCCGCGTCCGTGAGGTCCTCTTCTTCGGGACGGCCATCTGAAGCGAGCATGGTAGCGGCGCTCAGAAGTGCCAGCGCGTGGCGTCCTCGGGGTAGAGGCCGACGTTCCAGCCGAAGGCCACTCTCGGGCTGAGCACCCACAGTCCGCCCCTGCGCCAATTCCGCGGATCGACCTCGTAGTCGTGGGAGGTGCGGTATTTCGCGAATCCCTCCACGATTCGGGCCTCGAGCCGCTCGTCCGGCTCCAGCTTCGCGGCCGTCCCCTCAACGATCACGGCGTCGTCGCCGTGCTCGACATGGACGACGACCTCGGGATTCAGCGCGATGTTGCGGGCCCGCCGCGTCCGCGGCCCGCCCTCGAAGTAGAAGCGGTCGTCGACCCATGCCCCCCAACTCGGCATCGCGTGGGGGCGTCCCTCCGGCCGAACGGTGGCGATCCAGTACGTGAGTGCCTCGTCGAGACGCTGCTGCGCCCAGCTCCACGAAAGCAGGCCCTCCGGGGTGTCCGGAATGCCGTAGTCGGGGATGTAAGGGCGGCTCGCCCTCGGCTCCTGCTGGGCTTCGCCCTCCACGATCGCGTGCCTAGCCCAGCTCCCGGAGCTTCGCCCAGCGCGGGTCCGGCTCGGGCTCGTGGCGGTGCTCGGCCGGGTCGGTGTCGTTCAGCGAGGCGCCACAGACCGAGCAGAGGCCCTTGCAGTCGGGCCGGCAGATGAGCTGGAGGGGGACCGCCAGGGTCAGAGCATCGTGCGCCCACGCGGAGAGGTCCAACTCGTCGCCGTCGATGTAGGGACTTCGAAGCTCCTCGTCCGTCGACTCCGGCTGATCGACCTCCCGGGCGTCCACCTCGACCGCGACGTCCGCGTCCGCGAGGCAGCGCATGCATGGCCCGTCGACATGCGCGACAAAGCGCATCCTGACGGCGTACCCCGTCGCCGTGCGCGACAGGTCGATGCGCGTGGGGACCACGCCGCCGGCGATCGAATATCGCTGGCCGCCGAGCTCCAGAGGCCCCGGATCGGCATCCAGATCGAGGCGCCGCCCCTCCCCCGGGCGGAGCGCGAAACGCGCCAGGTCGATGCTGTGATATGCCGCGCTCATTCGCCGATCGAGGTTAGCGAGAGAGCGGACGGGAAGGATCGAACCAGTGACCGCCCAATTCCACATGGACCCCGAGACCTACCTGGACGAGATCCGGGCGGAGGTCCCCCGCTACGACGAGCTCCAGGAAGCGACCATCGGGGCGATCCCATTCGCCCCCCGCCGCGTCCTCGAGCTCGGGGTCGGAACGGGCGAGACGACCCGCCGGCTGCTCGAACGCTTCCCGAAGGCCGAGGTCACCGGGCTCGACGCCCAGCCGGAGATGGTCTTCAAGGCCCGCGAGCTGGGGATCGAGGCGCGCCTCGCGCGGATGGAGGACCCGCTACCCGACGGCCCCTGGGACCTCGTCCTGTCGGTGCTCACCGTCCACCACCTTGACGCCGACGGCAAGCGAGACCTCTTCCGGCGTGTGCGCGAGCAGTCGCGGGCGATGGTCATGGGCGACGTGGTGATCGCTGACCCGCAGGTGACCCCGCTCGAGGACGGCGTCGACCTCCCCTCGGGCGCCGATGAGATGGTCGAGTGGTGCTCAGGCGAGGTCGTGTGGGAGGCCGACGACCTCGCGGTCATCCGCGCCGTCTACGACTGAGACCGGTCGCCGTCGCAGATCGCGACGAGGGCGTCGACCGCCAACGGCAGGTCCATCCTCTCGCCGGTCCCGGTGAGCAGCGTGTCGGCGCCGATCTCAAGGCGGGCCAGGCGGTTGCGGCGGCGTAGCGCGGTGTGATCCGTGGGCGAGGGGGCGGGGGATCGCTCGACCGGGCTCCCACGAGGATCGCGGAAGACCAGGCCCCGGCCCTCACGGCGCACCGAGAACCCACCCTCGTGAACGAGACGGTGGTGATGGCGGCACAGGAGGACGAGGTTGTCGAGCGAGGTCTCCCCTCCTTGAGCCCAATGCCGGACGTGATGGGCGTCGACGAAGCGCGTCCTTTCACAGCCAGGAAAGCGACAGCCCCCATCCCGCTCGCGAAGCGCACGATCGATCGCCGCGGGGATCGCCCTCGTCTTCCTCCCGACCGAGAGGATCTTGCGGCCCCGCTTGACGATCGCCGAGAGAGAGCCGTCGCACGCCAGTCGGCGGGCGACCTCCGGCGAGATCGCGGGCCCGTCGGCGAGCTGCGAGCGCCCCGGGCCGTCACGGGCGAGGGTCTGGGCATCGACGTGGAGGATCACGTGGTGGCGATCGCCGCCCTTCACCGGGGTGGAACCGTGAGCGAGGTGAGACTCGGCGATTCGGGCCAGGGCGTCGGCGTTCGTTGGCGGTGAATCGACCCGCGGCGCTACCGCCTCCCGCGGCTCCGCGGAGCCGTCTTCCCCACCTCCGGCACGCGCTTCCGCGCGAATCTGTGATCGCGACGTCTCGAGAGCCCGAAGGAACGCCATCCCCTGCTCGGCGGGCAGGCGGCCTCTGAGGACCAGCGAACCGTCGGAGTCCCAGGACCACCACAGCTCGCGCCCGTCCTCCGCGGCCCCCGCCTCCTCCCGAGTGACGCGCATGTAGCCGCGGAGCATGCGCTCGAGCTGGGCGGCGGTGGCGTGACGTGCGAGCTCGATCAGGTCGGCCTCGGTTCGCTCGGTCGCAACGCGCGTCAGGGGGCGAACCTTCGAGTAGGAGAGCTCGCCGCGTTCAAACGCCTCGGCGATCCTGGGCAGCTCGCGAAGGGCCCGCGCCACCCTCACGTGCTCGCGGGCGGCCCGCTGCGACATCGCGCATCGCCACGCGATCCACTCGGCGAGCGAGCGAACGCCGTGCCACGACCACCAGCCGTCGCGGCGGTCGTATTCGGCGACGAGTGCGAGCCAACGAGCCATTCCCGCCTCGAGGTGCGAGGCGAGCTCGCAGAGCTCGTGCTCGAGGTGCTCGAGCGGAAGGCCGGCGAGCCCGCCGCCGGCCTCACGTACCGCCAGTGGTTGGTCCTCCTCCTGCATACGAACACATGTTCCCATGAGCATCGGACGTACCGATGCAACCTCGGGCTATCGCGTCGATCGAGCCTCGGCGGGTTCGCCTCGTGGAGCCGCTCCACCTTCTCCCGCGCCATGGCCTATTCGCGCAGCCCTGCGGCTTCGAGGGCCTCGTCGGGATTCGGGAACCCGCACCACGAAACCGCGACGCCGTCGCGGATCGTCCAGACATGCCCATTGCGCGTCTGCACTTCGACGTCGGTGCCCTTAGGTTGCACGCGGTTGGTGATCAGAACGACCACCTGGTCGCCGCTCTCGTGGAGCCTGTCGACCTCGATGACCCAGCGGTCGAACGCCGCTCGCTGGTCCTCGAGGATCGCTCGGACTGAATCGCGGCCTCTATGGGTTCCGCGGTTCAGCGAGCGCTGAAAGGTGGCCTCGAACTCGGGGTCCACGAGGCGGAAGGCGGCGTCCCAGTCGCCGTCATTGAGGAATCGGTAGATCGATCGGACGACGTCTGCGTTCTCGTGCGACATCGTCTACTCCGAAAGCCCGGCGGCTTGGAGACCTTCAGCATGGCTCGGAAAATCACGGGACTGGACGAGCTTGCCGTCGCGGTACGCGGCCAGCTGTGCGAGCTCGCCCGTGAAGTTCAGCCGGGTCGTGGATCCCGTGGTCTCCATCGCTCCCAGGGCGAGCACGGATTCGCCGAGATCACGAATGTCGTCAAATCGAACCCCGAGCTCCGCGTCACCCTTGAAGCTCTCCCAGAGCTGTCGAGCTCCGGCATGGCCGCGAAACACCTCCATGAGCGCGAACCATTCGATCTCGGGGTCGATCAGCTCGATCCACGCATCGAAGTCGTCTCGGTTCCAAGCCTCCGTGCCCCGCTTGAAAAGCTCCAGGTTCTCCTGAGACATCGCCGGCATTATCCGGCCCTCGGAGCCCAAGCACAGAGCCCGCGCCTGGACGCGGGCTCCGAGGTGCCGCCGGAAGACTTTGGCGGACTCGCCTGTTGAGGCAAGCCTAGCGCGACATACGATCCCCTCCCGACCACCCGAGAGGAGCCGCGATGCCGAAGCTGACCTACGAGAAGCGCGACCGGATCGCCTATCTGACCATCAACCGCCCCGAAGCGCGAAACGCGATCGACCCCGACGTCCATCGACTGATGGTCGAGGCGTGGACGGATTTCCGTGACGACGACTCCGTCGAGGTCGCGATCCTCACCGGGGCCGGGGAGGCATTCTGCGCCGGCGCCGACCTGAAGACCTACATCCCGCCGATCATCGGCGGCGCCAGCCCCGACCGGATCCGCGAGATCGTGGAGCTGGGCCTGAACGGCTTCACCCGCGGCATGCATCGGATCCCGAAGCCGATCATCGGGGCGATCAACGGCTGGGCGCTCGCGGGCGGGCTCGAGACGGCGCTTGCCTGCGACATCCGCGTCGCCTCGGAGCGCGCGATGTTCGGCTCCTTCGAGGCCCGGCGCGGCTTCCATCACGGCGACGGGGGCATCGTGCGGCTGGTCAACACCTGCGGGGTGGGCGTCGCGATGCAGATGCTGCTCACGGCGGAGCCCATCGACGCCCAGCGCGCCCTCGCCTGCAACATGGTCGCCAAGGTGGTCCCGCACGATCGCCTGATGGACGAGGCCGAGCTCACGGCCAGGCAGATCCTCCGCAACTCGCAGGCAGCGGTTCGCTCGGCCAAGCAGACGATCCTCGACGTGATCGGACAGCCGCTCGACTTCCAGCTCCGAACCGAGGCCTGGAACGCCTACACCTGCGCCGACCCGGAGGAGACCAAGGCGCTGCTCGACCGCTTCTACGAGAAGTCCGACGCCGGGCGGGCCGGCACGCACGAGACCGAGCTGTGAGAAGGGCGCTCGTCACCGGGGCGGCCCGCGGGATCGGCGCGGCGATCGCCGCGCGGCTCGAGCGCGACGGGCTGGAGGTCGTGACCCTCGACCGGGCGCCCGGCTGTGATCACACCCTGGACCTGGCCGCTGACCCGCTGCCGGACCTCGGCGACGTCGACGTCTGCGTCTCCAATGCGGCGATCATCGACACGATCTCCGCAGCCCACGAGATGACGCGCGAGCAGTGGACCGGCGACATCGAGGTGAACCTCACGGGCGCGTTCCGCGTGGTGCAGGCGTGCCTGCCCGCGATGCGGGAGCGCGGCTGGGGTCGGATCGTCGTGATCTCGTCCGGCGCGGCGCGCAGCGGGCTCCCGGGGCAGGTGGCCTACTCGGCATCGAAGGCCGGCCTGCTCGGCATGGTGAAGACCCTGGCCGCCGAGAACGCGGGCCGGGCGATCACCGCCAACGCGGTGCTGCCCGGGATGGTCGCGACCGAGCGCGTGAGGGCGATGCCGCCCGAGATCGTCGATCGCCTCAAGCAGACGCTGCCCGCCGGCCGGATGGCGGAGCCCGCGGAGGTCGCCGCCCTGGTCGCCTTCCTCGCCTCCGATGATGCCGCCTACATCACGGGCGAGGCGATCGCGATCGATGGGGGCGCATCGCTGAACACCCTCTCGTTGACACGAGAGCAGCGCTGACCTCAGTCGGCGTAGCCGGGACGGGCCACATCGAGCTTTCGCCGGACGTGGTCTCGGAGCCGCCCGGCGATCGCCGAAAGCTCGGCGTCGAGCTCGCCGGCGCGAATTCGGCGCGCGAGCTCGCTCTTGGCATCCTGGACGGCTTCGCGAAGCTCGTCCCCATCGAGCTTCGCCGCTGGGGGACTCGCGCCCAGCAGGTCGCGGAACAGCGCAAGGTCGTCGCGGAGCGGTCCCTCGCCCGCTCGCAGCTCGCGGCCGAGGATCGCGCACAGGTTGGCCGCCACCAGGACCTGGAATCGCTTCTCGGACGGCGCCCACTCGCGGACGTCGGCGTAGAGGAACTCCGCCAAGGCGTCGAGCAGCTCCGCGGCGTCGGGGCGGTCCTGGGTCATGCGAGGCCAGCCGACCCGGCCGCCCCCGGACGCGAAGCCGAGGAGGCGGCCGGCATCAGCTCGAGCAGGTCCCACTCCGGCTCGCAGATCCGCCTACCGAGCGAGGCCAGCTCATGGCTTCGGCGGCGGCCCGTGAGGTGGTCGTCGGCCTGGCGAGCGCAGATCACCGCCCACTTGACGTTGCCCATCGCCTCCCACCAGCCGAGGCGCGCGGGATCGGGCGGCAGGCCGCCCGCCGCGGCATAGGAATCGAGGAACCCCTCAAGCCGACCCAGCCCGGCCACCGGGAGGTCGTCGTTTCCGAACCGCCACGAGCGTATGCAGAGCCAGCCCACGTCCTCGGCCGGGTCACCGGCGTGGCACAGCTCCCAATCGATTACCGCCGCCAGGCCACCCTCGCCGACGATCACGTTGCCGAGCCGAAAGTCGCCGTGGACGAGCGCCTGGCGCCCGGGAGGCGGCGGGCGGTTCAGCCGCAGCCAGCGCAGGCCGGCCTCGAGGGCCGGCAGGGGCTCGCTGACCCGGTCGAGCTCCGCTTCCCACAGCTCGCAGGCCGCGACCGCGGGGTCCTCACCCGACATGGGCACGCCCTCCACCGTCCCGGCCTCGATGGAATGGATGCGGGCCAACGCCACCGCCAGCTCATCGGGGAGGCGCTCGCGAGCATCGGCGTAGGCGTCGCGGCGGAGTATCCGCGGCGCGACCGAGGTGCCGTCGACGCGCTCCATGAGGTACCCGGCGCTGCCGAAGCGACCACCCTCCGGCTCGAAGCGAAGCGGCGCCGGCACCGGGACGCCGGACTCCAGCGCCGCGCGAGCGACCCCGAACTCCACCCGAAGCGGGACGAACGACTGCGCGCCGGGCGGATCGCGCCGTAGCACCCAGCTGCGCTCGGACGCTTCGACCAGAAAGGTCTCGCGCGAGGCGCCGCCGGGGACCAGCCGGAGGCGAACCGGGCCCGGGTCGTCCCCGACCGACTCCGCGAGCGCCTCGCGGACGGCGCCCGCGTCCGGCCCCTCAGCTCCCATCCGACCGCTTCAGCCCGTAGCGGTCGAAGTGCCGCGCGGGGATGTCGGCGGGGTCCTTGTACCAATGCCAGACACAGGGATCGCGATCGAAGTCGTCCGGCGGATCGGACGGGTAGACCGGGTACCCGATCCAGCGGATCGGCAGCACCTCGTTCATGAACGCGCAGTGCGTGCAGTACAGCGGGAAGCCCTCGCGGCCGTAGCTCCAGTCGTGAGCCTCATCGGTGACCCCCCAGCCATCGTCCCCGTAGCGGCCAAGGCGCCACAGCCGCTGCCCTGACCCGCACGGGTTCATGGTGAAGGTGAGCTTCTCGTCGTCCTCCGCGATCTCGAACGCTCCGGGCATCGGGCCGACGCCGCTGGTCGAGTGTGCGCGCCAGGTGGCGGCCAGCGACCTGGCGATCTCGCGACGGTCCGAGGCGGCGATCGCCTCCACCGGGCGGCGCCAGCTCCGTTCGAGGCTCCACCGCCACGCCTCCTCGACGCCGTCGTCGCCGAGCCTCTCCTTCACGAAGGAGATCAGACCGGCGATCCCGTCCACCAGCAGGTCGTGCATGAACTGGGACTCGTGCTTCATCTCCTCGCACAGCCGCGCCGCCTCCTCCGGGTCGCCGCGCTCGAGCGCCTCGATCGCGCGCTCCATCGTCGGCTGCGACATCTCCCCCAGCTCCTCCTCTGAAAACCACCGCTCGCCCATGGGTGCTCCCTTCAGCTCGCTCTCGTCGGCGAGCCTAACCCGGGTCACGCCACATCTGCCAGATCGGCGGCCCGCCCGACGGCAGGTCGAACTCGCCCGTGACCTCGAACCCGTTGCGTCGATAGAGCTCGCGGCTTCGCGGCGTCGAGGCCTCGAGATACGCCGGGCGACGGTCGGCATCGAGAGCCTCCAAGCCGGGGCGCATCAACGCGGTGCCGAGCCCCCTCCCCTGCCACTCCGGCGCCACACCCATCACCGCCAGGTAGGTGTGCGCTGGGGTTCGCGGATGCCTTCGCTCCATCCGGAGCCGCGAGCGCAGCGCCAAGGGCAGCCGCGTCCCGAACACCCTGATCATCGGCCCCGTCTCGCGCACCGTCGTGCCAACCGGGACCCGCCACGCATCCGGCGGCAGCCAGATCGCCCCGCCGATCAGCTCGTCCGTGGTCCAGGCGAGCCCGGACGGGATCCCGATCGCGGCGAGCTCGGTCGCGAAGAACAAGCGCAGCCGCTCGGCACGCCCATCCCGGTGGGGGAGCAGATGCGAGAAGCCCGGGTCGTCCTCGAAGGCCCGCGCGAGCGCGTCCGACAGCCTCGGGACGTCCGCCTGCGACGCCCTGCGAATCGTCCCGGCCGCGTCAGCCCTCAGCACGCGGGCGACGATACGGGATCCGCGCTTGCGGGCTAGCCGACCTCGGCCGGCTCTTCCTCGCGGCCCGCGAGGCGATCTCGGCCGCGGCGCACCGCGGCGAGGAACTTCTCGAGGTTGACCTCGAGGGTGGAGAGGATCTCGTCCGCGTAGTCCTCGGCCCCGAGCCTGATCTGGCGCTCGGTCTCGCGCGCGTCCTCGATGATCTCCTCGGCGGCCCGCTCCGCCTGCTTGTAGACCTCCTCCTCGGAGATCAGGCGCGACTGCTGGTCACGAGCCTCCTTGACGACGCGCTCGGCCTCGCGCTTGGCCTCGGCGAGCATCTCCTGGCGCTCCTTGACGATCCACCGCGCCTGCTTGATCTCCTCGGGGATCGTCGCCCGCATCTGATCGAGCAGGTCGTAGATCTCCTCGCGGTCCACCCGCACCTGGTCGGTCAGCGGGACCGGCCGCGCGTTGTGGATCAGGTCGTCGAGCTTGTCGATTAGTACCAGGACGTCCATGATGAGTGCGAAAGCTTACGCGTAGCGGGGAAAAGCCGAGCCGACGGGCCTGATTTCGCCACGGATATGCAAGCTCCTGCCCATGGAAACAACTCCGCCGGCATGCTCCGCTCCGCGTCCGCTGCCGGCGGGTTAGGGCCTGTTGCCGGGCGGCAGGTCGTACTCGCACGACCCGCGACTTCGTAGCTAGCCCGAGCCCGCATCCTTGAGCCTACCGCGACTTCGTCGCTAGCCCCTACACCGCCCTCGCCTTCCACTTCGTGGTCGCTAGCCCCGCTCATCTACTTTGGTCGCTTGAGGCGTTCGGTGAGGGCCGTGGCGACGCCCGCGGGGACTAGGTCCGAGACATCGCCGCCGAAGGTGGCCATCTCCTTGACGCCGGTGGACGAGAGAAAGCTGTAGTCGGGCGAGGCGATGATGTAGACGGACTCGATCTCGGGGGCCAGCTTGCGGTTGAGCTG
>DATBFS010000029.1:0-3052 GCA_036558385.1 Solirubrobacterales bacterium
GCGCTCGTCCGTCACCGGGGTCTGGTCGACGACCTCGGCCTCCAGCTCGGCCGTCGCGGCCTTGGCGCCCGGGATCAGGGGCGTTCCCCAGACCAGCGTGACGTCGCCGCGCCGGTCGCTCTCTCCCCGCCAGCCGCCGACCACCTCCTCGTTCAAATCGATCATCCAGTCCGGGTTCTGGTCGGCGGTGACGTCGGTGAAGTCGGCGCGGGCCTCGAAGTCGCCCGCCTCCCCCTCCTCGCCCTCGTCCGGCCGAACCAAGGAGACGAAGCCGAAGTACTCGCTCGGAGTCTCAGCGCCCTCGACGGGCGCCACGGCCGGGACGAAGATCCGCCCGCCCCAACCCCTTTCCGGGAACCAGACCACCTCGCCGGGGGGACCACCCGCCTCGGCGACGTGCGGCTCGCAGGCCTTCGCGAACTCGTCACGCAGGCGCTGCCCCCAGCGGCCGTAGGGAAGCCCCTCGACGCTGGCGTCGGCGATGAAGCGCGGTATCGGTCGGCGGACCGGCGGCACGGGGCAGTGACCCTACCGGCGCGCAATCACGAGGCGCAGGATCCACGCTTCGTAGCGGCCCTCGGCGGGGTCCTCGGCGCAGCTCGTGCGGAGCGCGTCGAAGTAGCGCTCACAGAGCGCGGCCGGATCGATGTCCCTGGCGCCGGGCTCGAACAGGTTGGCGAGCATCGTGGATTCGGCGAAGGCCCTCACGAACTCGACGTAGGCGTCGGCGTAGGCCTCGGCATCACCGGAGCGCTCGTACGCCTCCCAGTACGGGCTCGGGACCTCGTCGAGTCTCTCGGCGACCACTTCCAGCTCGCCGCCCTGCTGGAGCGGCTCCTTCGCCTCGGAGGGACTTCGGCAATAGACCGGGAAGACGTAGTCCTCGAGCGTCTGGCGCTCCAGCAGGCCTGCGTTGGCCAGTTGCTCCGCGGCGTGCCACATCACCCGGAGCAGGCGCGACGCGGAGACGCGCTCACCGCTGTCGTCGCTGCCAATCCCCTGGACGACCAGGCGCCCACCCGGCTTCAGCTCGCGAGCCCGCGCGGAGAGAAACGCGCGCCAGTCTGCGGCGGCCTGACCGGCAATCGCCCCGCGCTCGGGTCCGGCGGCCTCGCAGAAGTACATCCCGTCCGGTATTCGTGCGCTCGGCTGACGGCGCAGCCAGTGCGAGGCGTTGGAGCACATCCCAAGGTCCGCCGAGGCGTCAGGGATCACCTGATCGAAGAACGACCCGGCCGCCGCAAGCGCGTAGATCGGGCCGCCCCCGGCGCGCAGATAGCCGCCGGCCCCGCCGACGTTGCGAAAGAGCTGCGTGAAGTCATTGTCCGGGACGTCGTTGTGAATCACCTGGAGCGGTCGCTCGTCGCCGCGCTTCCGGATCGCCGCGATCGCCGTCTCGACGGCGCGCACGGACGTTGCGCCGGTCCCGGAGCCATAGTCGACGATCGTGATCGCCCCGTCCGAGTCCGGCTCGACGGAATCAGCGGCCTCGCTGATGAGCTCATCGCCCGCTTCGATCACACGTCGCTGGTACTCCGAGTGGGCGTCGTAGAAGCCCTCGCCCTTCATCCCCGTCGTGCTGGCGTCGGCCCCGCCGTCCGTCATCTCAGCTCCCAAGAGCCTCGCGCAGCTCCCCGGCCGCCCGCTCGGGAGGGAAGACGTTCAGCTCCACGCCGGTGGACATCTCGAAGCCGGCGCGAATGCCGATTCGCGGCGCGATGTCGAGGTGCCAGTGGAAGGTCTCGGACCCGCGCGGGGCCGTCAGCGTCCAGGCGTTGAACTGAGGGACGACGCCGAAGCGAGCCTCGAGGGCCCGCAGCGCGGTGCGCAGCATGCCCAGGCCGACCTCGCCGTCCTGCTCGAAGCTCGGTGCGGGCGTGCGCGGGATGATCCGCAGCTCGAAGGGCGACCGCGAGGCCCACGGGCAGACGAGCAGTGAGTCATCGTCGATCGCGATCAGCCTCTCCTTCCGGCGCACTTCCTCGGAGGCGATCTCGGCGAGCAGGTCACCGCCCATCGTGTGCTGGTTGTAGGAGGAGAAGCGCTCCCGTTCCCTGGCGACCGCCGCAGGCACGAAGCCGAGCGCATAGAGCTGCGCGTGGCTGTGCTCGAGCGAGGCGCCAGCCTCGCGGCCCTCGTTGATGATCAGCTGCACGTACGCCGCACGTTCCGAGTGGGCGCGCATCCGCTCCCGCCAGCCGGAGACCGCCGCCTGAAGCTCGGCGTCGTCGAGCTGGCCGAGCGAGGTCCGGTGCTGCGGCGTGTTCACGATCACCTCGTGGAAGCCGGTCGCGACCGAGGGTCGGAAGAGGTCCGGCTCGCGGCCGCGCGAGGTGGCACGCAGCGGATCGCCGACCGCCGCGAGGCCCTCGCCGGTCTCGGTTCCTCCCGGTTGCGCCGTGGGTGCCTCGTCCTCCCAGCTCTGGGCCAGCGCGGGGTAGAGATTGGGGACTGCCCGCACCCGCCAGCCGGGCGTATCCGCGGCCCCGCCCCCGGGGCGGTTCGCCCACGTCTCGGGGGGCGTGCGGTCCTCGCGGCCCTCGCAGAACGGGCACTTCTCGCGCGCCTCCTCGTTCTCCTCGGCGGCGATGCCCCCGAAGTCGAAGGGGCGGTCCGCTCGGGCCGGCGCGAGGATCGTCCTCAGGCCGGTCAGCTGGTCTAGGCGGATCTCCGGCGTGGGCTTCTCCTCGGCCACCTAGAGCGCCTTCCGCATCCGGACGTGCTCGATCTCGGCCTCCAGGAAGGTGTCCCCCTCAACCGTGTAGCCATGAGCCGCGTAGAAGTTCTCCGCCTGGATTTGGGCGTTCAGCACCATCTCGCCGGCGCCGCGCTCCCGCGCCTCCCGCTCGGCGCCGTCCAGCAGGCGCGCGCCGACGCCGAGCCGCCGCACCCGCCGCTCGACGGCCATCCGCTCGAGCTTCCACTCCGCGTCGCCGAGATCTCGGAGGCGGCAGGTGGCGATCACGCCGGACTCGTCCACCCCCACGATCTGCACCGCCTCGTCGTCGAGCGAGTCCGTCTCCTCGGCGGGGTCGACGCCCTGCTCGTCGAC
>DATBFS010000030.1:0-9487 GCA_036558385.1 Solirubrobacterales bacterium
TCCTCCAGCGTGTAGAGGGAGCGCAACAGCGGCATTCCGGAGGCGACGAGCGTCGCGAACTGACGGGAGAAGACGGAGAGCTCGCGGTGGTCGACGCTCTTGAAGCGCTGGAAGATGCTCTCGAGCTTCAGCGCCTCGTGCTTCTCGGAGATGTCGAGGACGATGAGGCCCCGCTCGCGGAGCTGCTCGGAGACGACGCTCTTGGACGACGCCTCCATCTCCCCCCGAGCAGGGACGCCGCCCAGGTCGACCGCGCGGAATGCGTAGGTGCTCACCCCGCCCCCCTACGCACGATCAGTTGACCGCCGGGGCGCCGTTCACGGCCGCGGTGCCGGCGAGCAGCCGCTTCAGCTCCTCCGGCACGGAGGAGCGCTGCTCCGCCAGGCTGCGCGTGATCTTGCCGTTACGTACGAGCTGCGCGAGGTTCGCGTCCATGGTCTGCATCCCCATCGCGCCCGAGGTCTGAAGCGCCGAGTAGATCTGGTGGGTCTTTCCCTCGCGGATCAGGTTTCGGATCGCCGGCGTGGGCGCGAGCACCTCGCAGGCGACCGTGCGGGCGGAGCCGTCCGCGGTCGGCAAGAGCTGCTGGGTGACGATCCCCTGAAGGGCGATCGAGAGCTGCATCCGGACCTGCTGCTGCTGATGCGGGGGAAACACGTCGATGATGCGGTCCACCGTCTGCGCGGTGGACTGTGTGTGCAGCGTCGCGAACACCAGGTGGCCCGTCTCGGCCGCCGTCAGGGCGGTCGAGATCGTCTCGAGGTCACGCATCTCGCCGACGAGGATCACGTCCGGGTCCTCGCGCAGCGCCCCCTTCAGGGCGATCGAGAAGTCGACCGCGTCGGCGCCGATCTCACGCTGGTTGACGATGCACTTCTTGTGGCGGTGGAGGAACTCGATCGGGTCCTCGATCGTGAGGATGTGCTCCTCCCGCTCGGAGTTGATCATGTCGATCATCGACGCCAGCGAGGTCGACTTGCCGGAGCCCGTCGGGCCGGTCACCAGGACGAAGCCGCGGGGCTTGCGGGTGAAGTCCGCGAGCACCGAGGGAAGCCCGAGCGACTCGAGGCTCAGGATCTCGGTGGGGACGTGCCGGAAGGCCGCCGAGATCGAGCCGCGCTGGAAGAAGCAGTTGACGCGGAAGCGGGCGACGCCGGGGATCGCGTAGGCGAGGTCGAGCTGCTGCTGGTTCTCGAAGCGCTTTCGCTGCGAGTCGTTGAGGATCGAGTAGACGATGTCCCGGGTGTCCTGCGGGCTGAGCGGCGGGTAGTCGTCCATCGGCACGATCCGCCCTCGGACGCGGATCGCCGGCGGGAAGCCCGGCGTCAGGTGGACGTCCGAGGCCCGCGAGTCGACCATCTTGGTGAGCACGGCGGCGAAATCGAGGCTCATCGGACCCTTGATCGTCGGGTGGGCACCCATGCTTTAGCCCTCTGGCCGCGAACCGCGATTTCGCGACCGCCCGTGCGGTCGGCCCGGCCGCCGCCGACGTCAGCAGGAGAGGCGGTTGACCGAGTGAGCGGGCAGCTTGAAGGAGCCGTTCACCGGGCTCGTGGCCTCGCGGACCCCGCCGGGCCGACCGGTGATCCGAGCCGATGGACGCGCCCAGACGGAGTCGAGCGTCCCGTTGCAGGCGAGGCCCGCCCGCAACTCGAGCTGCCGCCGCCGGCCGCTCAGGTTCACGAGCAGGGCGCCCCGTCCCTCGACGGCGACGCCCCGCACGGCGGCGATCCCGGTGCCCCCGAGCTTCGGGGAGCGGGGCACGTCCAGCCGGCGCACCTTCGCGCCCCCCCAGAGCGCCGGGTAGAGCTCGCCGAGCGCCTCGCCCACGGCCGTCGGCGCGTAGCGGACCGTCGGGGGTCCGCCTCCCCGAAATTCGAAGCCCGACGGGTTGCCGAACAGGGCCGCCTGGGGCTGGCTGTGCACGAGGGGGTGGAGGTCCTCCTGGTCCACCGAGGGCTCGCCGAGCAGGCCGAGCAGGTAGGCGGCGTCAGCGAGGCCGTTCGTCCAGGTGCCGCGATACCCGGCGCCGTGCCAGACGTTCCACTCGGTCACCCAGGCGTCGACGCCCTTCGGCAGCCTCTCGAGGCCGTGGGAGCGCAGCGTCCGCAGCAGGCGAAGGGGCGCCGCCAGCGCCTCGGCAACCCCCGCTCGAGAGAGGCTCCGGTCGCGGGACGCCGCCCAGTAGGCGTGGAAGGTCAGCGCGTCCTCGCCGTGAAGCGTCCTGCGAACCGCGCGATCCCAGCTCGCCTGGCGCGCATCGCCCGGCGGCGGCGGGTACCCCAGCCCGACGGCGGCGATCTGCGCCCTGGGATAGCGCGCCTTGATGGCCTCGATCCAGCGCGTAGCCGTGCGACCGTACGACCCCGCGGTCGGGAACGCGCCGACTACGCGCGGGGCGCCGTAATACAGCTCGTTGCCGAGCTCGACGCGGCGGATGGGCATCCCGAGCTGCCGGGCGGCGCCCAGCATCGCGAGCTGATCGGAGAGGGTCGAGGTGACCATGTTCAGGTCGAACACCGGGATCGCGTTCGCGTCCCGGACGAGCTGCGCCCAGTCGGAGAGATGGATCGGGCTCATCTCCCTGGCCACCCGCCGAATCCGCGGGGGCACCCCGTGCTCGTCCAGCAGCTTTCCGGTGCGCCAATCCCAGTAGTTGGCCGTCGTCCCGCCGAACACGCGGATGGCGCCCGGCGCGAGGCCCGCGACCGCCTCGTGGAGGCGCTGGCTTCGAGCCTGCCACGAGTTCCGCCGAAACGGCGCGTTGAACCCCGCGTAGGCCAGCGGAAGCCGGTGGTAGCCGCTCGCGGGACGGACGGTGAGCGGCCCTTGTGAAGCACTCGCAACCGAGGCGAGCTGAAGCGAGCACAGCGCCACGATCGCCGCTGCGCCGACGCCGAGGCCCCGAGATCTCATCATGCCGCTGCTGGTCCCCCTGCACATCCCCGCTGCCCGGCAAGCCGGCTCCCGGGGCTCGAAATGATCGCAGCGGATCTTACGCGGAGATCCGAGCGACCTCCTCGATCGACGTCACGCCGGCCCGCACCTTCGCGAAGCCGTCCTCGCGCAGGCTGAGCATTCCCTGCTCCCGGGCGATGGCGGCGATCTCCGACTCGGGCGCACGGCTCACGGTGAGGCTCTTGATCTCGTCGCTCATCCGCATCACGGAGAACAGCCCGATGCGGCCCTTGTAGCCGGTCTGGCTGCAACGAGCACAGCCCACCGGCTCATAGGCCTCGAGGTCCGCGCCGGTGCGGAACCCGGCCGCGGCCAGGGCGTCCTGCGGGATCACCGCACGGCGCTTGCAGTAGGTGCAGAGCTGGCGGGCGAGCCGCTGCGCGACGACGCACTCGATCGCGGAGGCGGTCAAGAAGCTCTCGATGCCCATCTCGCCCAACCGGGCGACGGCGCCCGGCGCGTCGTTCGTGTGGAGGGTGGTCAGCACCATATGCCCGGTCAGCGCCGCCTCGATCGAGATCCGGGCCGTCTCCGCGTCACGGATCTCCCCCACCATGATCACGTCGGGGTCGGCGCGCAGGATCGACCGGAGCCCCGTCGCGAAGGTGAGCCCGGCCTTGCGGTTCACGTTCAGCTGGTTGACCCCGGAGATCCGGTACTCGACGGGGTCCTCGATCGTGATGATGTTGCGCTCCTCCTCGTTCAGCTCCAGGAGGGCGGCATAGAGGGTGGTGGACTTACCGGAGCCCGTCGGCCCCGTCACCAGCACCGCGCCGTACGGGCGCGTGAACGCGTCCTCGAACCTGGCGCGCGGCTCCCCGGCCATGCCCAGCTCGTCGAGCGTGCGCATCGCCTGCTCCTTGTCGAGGATGCGGATCGTGCAGCCCTCGCCGCGCTGCGTCGGCAGCGTGGTCACGCGGAGGTCCACCTTGCGCTCCTGGACGGTGACGCTGACCCGCCCATCCTGGGGCAGCCGCTTCTCGGCGATGTCCATGTCGGCCATGAGCTTCACGCGCGAGACGACGCCCGAGATCATCCGCTTGGGTACCCGCGCCGTCTCGTGGAGCACGCCGTCGACCCGGAACCGGACCCGCATCTCCCCCTCGTCGGGCTCGAAGTGGATGTCCGAGGCGCCCTCCCCGACGGCCTGCGCCAGGACCGAGTAGACGAGCTTTATCACCGGCGCGTCGTCGGCGGACTCGTGGAGCTCGGTGACCTCGGCCTCGCCGTCCTCTTCCTCCTCCTCGGAGACCGCCTCGGAGACCGCTGTCTCGAGCGTGTTCACGCGGCTGATGAGCGCGTCGATGTCGTCCTCCGCGGCGACCGCGACGTGACAGTGAAGCCCGGTCATCATCTGCACGTCGTCCACGGCCAAGACGTCCGCCGGGTCCGCCATCGCCAAGAGCAGCGTCTCGGGGTCCACATACCCGACCGGGATGGCCCGATACCGACGGGCCGAGCTCATCGGGAGCAGGTTCGCCGCCCCCATGTCGATCTTGTAGACGTTGAGGTCGATGTGGTCCAGGCCGTAGCGCTCGGCTATCGCCCGGGAGAGCTGGTCGGCGTCGACCACGTTGTGGTCGCGAAGGAGCGACTCCGGAGTCCTTCCGGCCACGCGCGCCTCGGTGATCACCTCGTCTACCCGCTGGCGCGTCGCATACCCCAGCTCGACGACCACGTCGGTGACGAAGACGCCGGAGTGGCCTCGTCGAGTCGGGGGCGTGATTCCCGACTCGGCGTGCTCGGGCTCGGGCAGGTTCGCCGCGGCCTGGGCGGGCGAGGGGACGGATCTCAGGTATCCGGGACGGGGCTTGTCGGTCATCTAGGCCGCGCGGGCGGCCCGTCTCATCGTCTCGATCGGGGGTTCCATCCCCGTCCAGATTCGAAGCGACGCCGCCCCCTGGCGGACCAGCACCTCGAGGCCGTCGATGACCGATGCCCCACGCGCCGCGGCGACGCTTGCGAGCTCCGTCTCGGCCGACCCGTAGGCGAGGTCCACCAATTGGTGTTTCACGCTCAGGGAATCGGCATCGATCGGCAGGCTCTTGAAGCTGGCTGGACGCTCGGACGCGCCCCCCATGCCCACGGTGGTGCAGTTGACGATCAGGTCGAAGTCCTCCATGGCCAGCCCCCAGTCCCGGGGGCTGGCACCCAGCGCCCGCGCGCCGAGCTCCGCGGCCAGCGCCTGTCCTCGCTCGGGCGTCCGGTTCCACACGCTCGCCGAGGCCCCGGCCCCGACCAGCGCCCAGACCACGGCCCGTGCCGACCCGCCGGCGCCGAGCACCAGCGTCTCCTTGCCGGCCGGAGGCTCCGGAAGGGCGTCCAGAAATCCGGTCGCATCCGTGTTCTCGGCAAGGATCCTTCCCTCCGCGAAGCTGAGCGTGTTGGCGGCGCCGATCTCCGCCGCCGCCGGCGAGGGCTCGTCGGCGAGCGCGAGGGCGGCAATCTTGTGGGGGACGGTGACGTTGGCGCCCACGAAGTCCTCCCCCTCCATCGCCCGGACCCTCGTCTCGAAGTCCTCGGAGGAGACCTCGATCGCCTCGTAGGACCACTCCCCACTCAACCCCATCTCCTGGAGCGCCGCGCTGTGCATGGCTGGCGAGCGCGAGTGTGAGATCGGCTGGCCCAGGACCGCCAGCCGCTTGCGCGCGGTCAAGCCCCGGGGCAGTTCGAGGGCGTCGGCGCGTTGCCCCCGTTCGCCTCGCGTGCCTGAGCGTAGGCGGCCTCGGCTCGGTCGAACTGGGCCTTCGTGGTCGCGAAGGTGTGCTCGCCGCACGTGTTGGGCTTGACCACGTAGTAGAGGTAGGACACCTTGGCGGGATGCGCCGCTGCCTGGATCGAGGCCAACCCCGGATTGGAGATCGGACCCGGCGGCAGGCCCGAATTCGTGTAGGTGTTGTACGGCGAGTCGACCTGGAGATCGGACTCGCTCACGGGCTGGGTGAAGTTGTTGGTCGCGAATCGGATGGTCGCGTCGATCTGGAGGGGCATCCCGTTGTGGAGGCGGTTGTAGATCACAGCCGCGACGAGCTTGCGCTCCTTGGGCACCTCGACCTCGCGCTCGATCATCGAGGCGATGATCAGGACGTCGTAGG
This sequence comes from Solirubrobacterales bacterium, assembly GCA_036558385.1. GTDB lineage: Bacteria > Actinomycetota > Thermoleophilia > Solirubrobacterales > 70-9 > AC-56. The sequence continues at coordinate 6,054 of DATBFS010000030.1, forward strand.
TCGTCAGGTTCTTCGATTTCGCATAGCTCATGTTGACCTCGGCGATGTACTGCTTGAAGGCATCGAGTTGGCGACCGACGAGGTCGTCGGCGATCGGGTGACGTGGCAGGTCGTAGGTTGCCGGGAAAAGGAAGCCCTCGAGGCTCGAGGGATCCTGGGCGCCGTACTTGGCCGGATCGAAGCCCTTGAAGCTCTCGCTCGCCTTCATGTAGTCACCCTTGATCCCCTCCTGCTCGGCGAGCGCGGCGATCTGGCGACGGTCATAGCCCTCGGGGATCGTGAGCATCCGGCTGGGGGCCGCCTCGGTGGTCATGTGCGTGGACGTATCGCCACCGCTCGAATGGCGGACTGCGACCGCGATCAGGACGATGGCGGCGATCGCGGCGACGAGTCCGCCCGCCGCCCACAGACGCCGGCGCCGATGGGCCTCGCCGGGTGGAGGCGACGGGGGCGGCGGCTGTGCGGCCTGTGCCGGCGCCTCGTACCGCGGCGGCTCGGGAGGTGGCGGCCCCTCCTCGGAAGGCGGTTCGCCGGGTTCGCGCCCGCCCTTGAGCAGGTCCTTGACCCGCTCTGAGATCGCGCCCTGGCTCTCCTTGCGCTGGGCTTGGCGCTCGCGCCTTCGAGCCTCGCGCTCGGCCCGACGCCGCTCGCGCTCCATCGCCGCCTCGTCCTCGCCGAAGGGGTCGCCCCAATCCATCACTCCGGCGGCCCCTCCGCTTCGCGTCCGGGGTCGCCGGGTTCGGGCTCAAACGTGGCGGCAGGCCCTCGGTCCTGATCCGCGACTTCGTCGCTAGCTCGAGCGTGCGCCTGAAGGTACGACTCCAGCAGGTGGGCCGCCGCCAGCGCGTCGGCGGGCGCGCTCGCGCCCGCGCGGACCGAATGCTCGGCCAGGCGCGTCGTCAGTCGCTCGTCGTAGCTTTCCACGGGCACGTCCAAGATCTCCTCGAGGGCCTCGCAGAAAGCTCGCGCCTCGGCCGCCTGCGGCCCCTCGGCGCCGCTCAGCGAGACCGGAAGTCCCACCACCACGAGCTCGACCTCGTGCTCGAGCGCCAGCTTCGCAACGGCGCCAGGCTCGGCGGGCTCGATCACTCCCAGCGGGCGCGCGATCGTACCAGTGGCGTCCGAGACCGCGCACCCGGCGCGGGCTGCGCCGTGATCGACGGCGAGCACTCGCACTATCCAGCGAGTGTCCGCTCGACCGCCTGTCGCGCGGCCTGGAGCGCGCGGTCGAGGTCCGCCGGGTCGCCCTTGCCGCCGGCCTGTGCGACGTCGTCGCGGCCGCCTCCCCCACCGCCCGCGACCGCCGCTGCCTCGCGGACCACCTCGGCCGCGGACAGGCCGCGCTTCACCGCGCCCTGCGTGAAGCTGGCGACGACCGCGAGCCGCCCGCCGTCGACCCCGCCGATGACGACCGCCGCCTCCCCCAGCCGGGCCTTGAGGCGATCGGCCACGTCGAGCAGCCTCCGCTGGTCGGCGCCCTCGCTGGCAGTGACCACGACCTTCACCCCGTCGAGCTCCTCGGCCTGGTCGTGGAGCAGCCTGTCGACCTCGTCCGTCGCCTTGCGCTGGGCCGCCTCGTCGGCGAGCTCCTCGTACTCGGCCAGCCGGTCACGGGCCCTGCGCGCGCCCGCCAGCGGATCGCGGGGGGAGCCGAGGAGGTCACCCACCTCGTCAAGCGCAGCGCTTCGCCTCCGGAACCAGTCGATGGCCGCCGGCCCGGTCAACGCCTCGACCCGCCGCACGTTGGCCGCACTCGAGCCCTCCGAGACGATCGCGAAGATCCCCACCTCCGCGGTGTTCGCCACGTGCGTCCCTCCACACAGCTCGCGCGAGACGTCGTCCACCTCGATCACCCGCACCCACTCGCCGTACTTCTCGCCGAAGAGCGCCATCGCCCCCAGGGCCTCGGCCTCGGCGCGGCTCATGTGCATCGCCCGCACCGCGCGGCTGCCCTTGACCCAGGCGTTGACGCGATCCTCGATGTCGCCGATCTCCTCGGCGCTCAGCGGCGCGCCGTGCGTGAAGTCGAAGCGGAGCTTGTCCGGGCGGACGGCCGAGCCGGCCTGGCGAACGTGGGTGCCGAGCCGTTCGCGAAGGGCGGCGTGCAGCAGGTGCGTCGCGGTGTGGTTTCGCATCGTCGCGTGGCGCGCCTCGTGGTCCACCCGGGCCTCGACCCGCCCGCCGGGCTCCGGCGCGGCGCCCTCCACGCGGATCACCTGGTCGTCGCCCACCCGGTACACGTCGGCGACAGTCCCCTCGGCCCCGTCCCAGCGGATCAGGCCCGAATCGGCCACCTGGCCGCCGCCCTCCGGGTAGAAGGGGCTCTCCTCCAGCTTCACGAAGGCGACCAGCGAGCCATCCCCGGAGACCTCCTGGGCCGCCGATACCGCCGTGGTCGCGCGGAGCGTCTCGTACCCGACGAAGCGCGACGCGGGGCCCTTGGACGCAAACGACAGCACCGCCTCGTGCCGATCGCGCACCCCCGGCTCGGCGCCGGTCCGTGCCCGGACCCGCTGCTTCTCCATCAGGGCCTCGAACCCGGAGTCGTCCACCGAAAGGCCCTGCTCGGCGAGGAGCTCCTTGGTCAGGTCATAGGGGAAGCCGTACGTGTCGTGGAGCTTGAACGCATCCTCCGCGTCCACCCAGGAGGTCCCCTGCTCCTTGGCCTCGGCGATCAGGCGCGCCAAGAGCTCCGATCCGCGGTCGAGCGCACGCCCGAAGGCCTCCTCCTCGGCGCCCACCCAGCGGAGGATCGTCTCGCGGTCGGTCGCGAGCTCCGGGTAGACGGCCGACATCAGCTCGATGGTCCGCTCGGCAAACCCACCGAGCCAGGGGGAGGCGAGGCCGAGCGTTCGCCCCTGCTGGATCGCCCGGCGCATGATGCGCCGCAGGACGTAGCCGCGCTCCTCGTTCGACGGCACGACGCCGTCGGCGATCAGGAACGTCATCCCCTTGGAATGGTCCGCGATGATCCGCATCGCGCGGGTCGTCTGCACGTCGTCCCCGTAAGAGCGGCCGGAGAGCTCCTCGGCGAGCTCGATGAGCGGCCGATGGGAGTCGGTTTCGAACACGGAGCCGACGCCCTGGAGGATCGCGGCCATCCGCTCCAGGCCCAGCCCGGTGTCGATGTTGTTCTTGGGCAGCGGCGTCAGCGAGCCGTCCTCGTGGAGCTCGTAGCTCATGAAGACGTGGTTCCAGTACTCGAGGAAGCGGTCCGTGTCGTCGCCCGGTCGCTCCTCCGGGCCCCCGAACGCGGGGCCCCGGTCGAGGTACATCTCCGAGGAGCGCCCGGGCGACGACACCGACCGCTACCTCGAGTACTGGAACCACGTTTTCATGACCTACGACCTCGCCGAAGACGGCTCGCTGAGCGAGCTTCCGAACCGGAACATCGACACCGGCATGGGCCTGGAGCGGATGGCCGCGATCCTCCA
>DATBFS010000031.1:0-2446 GCA_036558385.1 Solirubrobacterales bacterium
GCCCCCATGCCGTTGCCGACGCCCGGCGCGGTATGGAGGTTGACGTGGGCCGGCTTGCCGGAGGCCTGCGCGAAGCCGTCCGCCATCCCCACCGCAACCGCCTCCTGCAGACCCAGGACGTAACGAAAGTCGTCGGGGAACTCGGCGAGCATCGGCAGCTCGGTCGAGCCCGGGTTGCCGAACATCGTGGTCATGCCGTGCTCCCGGAAGAGCTCGAAGGCGGCTTCACGGACGGTGCTCACGGAGCGAGACCCTAGCCACCCGTCGCTCGGTCTGTCCGTTCGTCCAGCAGCCCGCAATCGCGTCCAGCGCCCTCAAGGAAGCCGCCTCTCTCCCCGACCAAGGTCCGACAACGCGCGACAAGGAAGTCGCGCGGCTAACTGGAGGTGAGCTGTGATGTCTAGGGGAAAGCTCTTCGCCACTGCGGGGGTCGTTGCGGCGTTGGCCGCCGGCCTCGCCGCGCCTGCAAGCCAGGCGTGCCGCGGCGGCTCCAGCCACGACCACCACTCCTACGGGGGTGACCGCGGTTACTCCCACGGCGGCAGCCATGGGTCCCATCACTCGCACCCGTGCGATCACGGCGGCGACGGCAGCAGCGGTGGCGGTGGGGGCGGCCCGCTTCCGACCTGAGCCGCAGCCATAGACGGCCGGCTCGACCCGTGTCGCTCAGACCTGCGTCACATGGCGCGGTGGGGTCGACCGGGTCGAGCCGCGCCTGATTGCCGCGTTCCCGTAGCGCTTCCGGATCTCGTCGATGGCGAGGTCAAGCGCGGGATCCACTCGCGGGTCCAGGGGCAGCTCGAGCTGGGCGTGATCGCTGAGGTTCGCGACCGCGATCCCGAGGAGGGTGATACCGCGGCGCTCGATCATCGGCCGGGCCGTTCTGAGCAGTGCCCGGCCGGCCGCGAGGATCGCGCCGGTGCCCGCTGTCGGGTGGGGAAGGGTCCGTGATCGGGTCGCTCGTGAGAAGTCGGCGAAGCGGAACCGCAGCGTCACGGTGCGGCCGGCACGGTTCGCGGCTCGCGCCCGGCGCGTGACCCGGTCGACCAGCGTCACGAGCAGCGCGTCCAGCTCCGACCCGTCCTTTCCGCCCCCTGCGAAGGCGGACTGGGTGCCGATCGAGCGACGCCGCCGACCGGTCCGCACCCGCCGCGGGTCGCGGTTGTGCGCGATCGCGTGGAGGTGCCGCGCGGCGTGAGCGCCGAGGAACATCGCGAGCTCCGTCTCGTCACGACGCCCAAGCTGTCCGATCGTGCTGATTCCGTGGGCGCGAAGCTTTTCCGCGGTCACGGCGCCGACTCCCCAGAGCGCCTCCACCGGGAGCGGCACCAGGAACGCCTCCTCCCGGGCGGGCTCGACGACGAGCAACCCGTCCGGCTTGGCCGCACGGCTCGCCATCTTGGCGAGCACCTTCGTCCTCGCTACCCCGACCGTGACCGCAAGGCCGATCCGCTCTCGTGCCCGCCGCCGCAGCCGCTCGGCTATCTGCCGCGGCGTTCCCGAGATCCGCTCGAGGCCGCGCACGTCGAGGAATGCTTCCTCCAGTGACATGCCCTCGACGAGCGGCGCCGTCTCCTCGAAGAGGTCAAAGAGAGCCCGGCTCGCCTCCGTGTAGGCCTCGAAGCGCGCTGGGACCACGATCGCCTTGGGGCAGAGCTGACGCGCTCGCCGGCCGCCCATCCCGCTGTGGATCCCATGCACCCGGGCCTCGTAGCTCGCCGCCAGCACCACGCCCCCGCCGACGATCGTCGGGCGGCCCCTGAGGGTCGGATCGTCCCGCTGCTCCACCGAGGCGAAGAACGCGTCGGCGTCGGCGTGCAGGATCGAGGCCGCCCCGGACACGAACATATGTTCGCATCAGTCCCGGGGCGGATCAAGCAGCTAGGTCGCGGCGGCCTCCTCGGCCAGCACTCGCCGCTCGGCGAGGCCGCCGAAGTCCACCGCCCCAGGCATGAGCTGCTCCGGTGGCGGGATCTCGACCCCGATCGCCGCCATCCGCCGCTTCAGCGCCTGGTAGGCGAAGCCGTAGATCTGCGAGGAATGGTGACCGTAGGAGACGAAGTCGGAGGGGTCGTCCACCTCCGGCGGACAGAAGACCTCGGCCGCCTTCGGCAGCAGCTCCTCCAGGCGCCGCACGATCACCGCCTTCATCTCCGGCCGCTCGTCGCAGACGTCCTTCAGGAACCGGACCCCGAACGCGATGTGCCGGTGCTCGTCCTGCTCCACGAGGCTGAACCCCTCGTTGAACCCGGGGTAGAGATCGTGGTCGGCCGTGTACTCGATCATGATCCGCTGCCCCGGCATCGCCAGCACTCCCTCGGTGACCATGTGGTACGTGACGATGCCCTCGACGAACAGCTCGAGGTCGTCGGGGCGGTCCTTGATCCGATTGGCGATCTCGCGGAGCGAGTCGTCGAAGAGGAAGTGCCAGGGGCCGAGCATCCGG
>DATBFS010000032.1:0-9675 GCA_036558385.1 Solirubrobacterales bacterium
TGGAGGACACGGTCACCACCGGCGGCTCGACCGTCGCCGCGATCGAGCGCATCCGGGCCGAAGGGCTCGAGATCGTCGGGGCACTGTGCGTGGTCGATCGGCTCGCCGGAGGCGCCGAGGCGATCGCCGAGGCCGCCGGCGCCCCGTTCCGGGCGCTGGTGACGATCGACGAGCTCTACCCGGAGCGGCCCGACCGCCAGGCGTGACGCCGTGAAGCAACACGTCCTAATCCTCGGAGCCGGCTTCGCGGGCCTGGAGCTCGCCTCTCGGCTGTCCGAGTCGCTCGCCGACGAGGTGCGCGTCACCCTCCTCGACCAGAACGACTCGTTCAGCTTCGGCTTCTCGAAGCTGGACGTCATGCTCGGACGCAAGGCGCCGGCCGACATTCGACTGCCCTACAGCAAGCTCTCCAAGGAGTCCGTCGAGTTTCGCCAGGAACGGGTGACGTCAATCGATCCCGAGAGCCGGCGGGTGAAGACGGATGCGGACGCCTACGAGGCGGACGTCCTGGCCGTGGCGCTCGGGGCCGGCTACGACTTCGCAGCGACCCCCGGCTTCGAGGAGGGCGGCTTCGAGTACTACTCGGTGCCGGGGGCCGAGCGCCTGCGCGACGCCCTGCCGAATTTCGAGTCGGGCCGGATCGTGATCGGGATCCTGGGCCATCCCTTCAAGTGCCCACCAGCTCCGTTCGAGGGGGCGCTGCTCCTGCACGATCTGCTCACCGAGCGAGGGGTCAGGGACGCCACGGAGATCCGGGTGTTCGGTCCGATGGCCGCTCCGGTGCCGGTCACGAAGCAGGTCTCGCGGGCCTTCCTCGACATCCTCTCCGAGCGAGGGATCGAGTATGTGGCCAAGCAGACCGTGGTTCGCCTCGATCCCCAGACGAGCGAAGCCGAGCTCGCCGGCGGCGACCCGGTGCCTTATGACCTCTTCATCGGCGTCCCGGTGCATCGGGTGCCCGAGGTCGTCGAGCGCTCCGGGCTGGCCGTCGACGGGTGGGTCCCGGTGGATCGGACGAACCTGGCCACGCGGTTCCCCGGCGTGTACGCGATCGGCGACCTCGCCGGCCTGCCCATGGCGAAGGCGGGGGTCTTCGCGGAGGCCGCCGCAAGGGTCGTCGCGAACGACATCGCCGCCACCCTCCACGGCACGGAGCTCGAGCGGCCCTACGAGGGCGCCGGCAACTGCTTCATCGAGTTCGGCGGCGGGATGGTGGGGAAGGTCGAGGCCAACTTCCTGGGCGGGCCCAAGCCCACTGCCCGGCTGGTGGGCCCGAGCCGCGAGCTCGCGGCCGAGAAGGAGGCGTTCGGGGCCGTGAGGCGCGAGCGCTGGTTCGGCGGCTGACGCCCTCCGGCGACCGGAACCGTTGCGGCACGGAAGCGAACCTCCGTCGGTGGAGGCATTCGCTCCCGCTCGTCCTCGCCGCTGAGGAGGCGCCGCCGGAACAGGAGTTCCCCCCCGGCGGTCAAGTGCGGCGTGAGACGCAGGCCGACCCTACCCCCAAATTCGCGCGAGTCAAGTGCGCGGCGGGCAAACGGCCGCCCGGCGGCCTAGCCCTCGAGCCCGGCCGCCCGGCGCGCCTCGGGTTCCTCGTGCTGTAGGAACATCTCCGCCCGCGCCACGAGTCCGTCCTCGTCCAACGTGAAGACCGCCCACGAGTGGACCTCCAGCTCGATCCCGCTCTCGGCCCCCCTTGCGGAGAAGCGTTGGCGCACGAGGACCTTGTCGCCGTTGACCAGGAAGTCGAGCGGGTCCGTGTGCTGGCGATCGAAGGCATCCGGCTCCATCCACGCGCGCACGGCGGCCGTGCCCGTCAGCGGGGCTTCGACGCCGGTGCGCGTGTACCGGACGTCCGGCCTCGCCAGCTCGAGGACCGCGTCGTAGTCGCCCCTGTTGAACGCCTCATACGCGCGCCTCAACGTGTCGATCGTCGCCTGGTCGCGGTCGTCCATCGGCCAGCGCCCCGAGCAGGATTCGAACCTGCGGCCTACTCCTTAGGAGGGAGTCGCTCTATCCAGCTGAGCTATCGGGGCAGGCGCTTGCACAAGCGCTTTCGGCGATCCTAGCGACCTGGATCTGGGTCTCAGGGACTTAGCTTTGCCGACCGACTACCTGCCTTGTACACCCCCGGCAGCCGGGGTGTCGCACGTTAGTGGTCACATGGACCACGAATGTTCGTCACCCCCGTACCCGCGTCCCATCGGCGAGACAGGGCCCGCGGTGGTGAGGGAGGATCGCGGTTGGCCGAGCTGCCCACCTGTCGGCGGCCCGGACCGGCGCTAGGCGCGCTCCCCCTCAAGCGAGGCTTCCTGGATGCCGCGCTCGGGCCGCAGCATCACCAGGGCCGCGGCAGCGCCCACCAGGCAGAAGACCGCCCCCACTCCGAACTGGAGCTGGAAGCCGTCCGTCAGCGCGGTGGCGGCGGACGTGCCCGACACGAGGGCCGCGTGGGTATGGGAAGCCGCGATCGTGCTGAGCACGGCCAGTCCCAGTGCGGCTCCCACGAAGCGCGACGTGTTGAGGACGCCCGAGGCGAGCCCGCTCGCTGCGGCGGGCACCCCTTGGACGGCGACGATCGTCGCCGGCACGAGCGAGAGCCCGAGCCCGAAGGCCCCCAGCACCCCGCCCGGGAGCACCTGGGCTACGTATGTCCCGCCCGGGTGAACCCCGGTCAAAAGAGCCTCCCCGGCGGTGGCGAACAGCATCCCGCCGGCGAGCACCATCCGGGGGCCGAGCCGGCGGGCGAACCGCGGCGCCAGCGTGGCGCCGAGCCCGACGCCGAGCGTCATCGGCACGAAGGCGAGCCCCGTCTCCAGAGCGCTGAAGTGAAGCGTGCCCTGCATGTACAGGGACTGGAAGAACCAGAACGCGAAGATCGCACCGTAGAGCAGGAAGATGACGACGTTCGCCGCTCGAAGCGTTCGGAGCCGAAACACGCTGAGGGGTATCAGCGGCTCCCTGGCGATCCGCCCCTCATACACCGCGAAGGAGAGAAGCAGGGCCGCCCCGGCCGCCAGCGGCGCCAGGACGCCGGGGGACGCCCAGGCGAGCCTGTCCGTGGTCACGATGCCGTACGTGACGGCGCTCATCCCCAGGGTGACCAGCACGGCTCCCAGCAGATCGAAGTGGCGATTCTGGGTCGTGCCGCGGCCCTCCGGCACGACGCCGCGGCTGAGCGCCACGACGACCGCCCCGAGGGGAACGTTGATCAGGAAGATCGCGGGCCAGCTGAACGCCTCGGTCAGGACGCCGCCGAGCAGAACGCCCGAGGTGGCGCCGATCGCCCCGATCGCCCCCCAGGCGCCGAGCGCGCGGTTGCGTGGTGCGCCCTCGTCGAACGAGGTGGTGATGATCGCCAGCGTCGCCGGCGAGATCACGGCCCCGCCGATGCCCTGAATGGCGCGGGCGACCACCAGGGTCCCCGCGGACGGGGCGATCGCGCACAGGAGCGAGGCCCCAGAGAAGAGGACGGTGCCGGCCACGAACATCCGACGACGGCCGAGCAGGTCGGCCGCCCGGCCGCCCAACAGCAGAAAGCCGGCGAAGGTGAGCGTGTATGCGTTCAAGACCCACTGAAGGCCGTTGGTGGAGAAGCCCAGCGCGTCCTTGATCGAGGGGAGCGCGACGTTGACGATCGAGACGTCCAGGATGACCATGAACTGGCCGAGACAGACGACGAGGAGCAGCGTGTTGGAGTTGCGCCGCAGCACGTCCCTGGAGGCGGTGACCGGGTTCAACGGCGCCCGGCGACGTCCAGGATGTACGCCGCCTCGACCACGGCCGCTTGGAGCGACGCGCTCATCCGGGGCGACTCGTCGGAATCGGAGCGGATCGCCTGGGTGCTCTTTGCTGCGTCCATGATGGGCCCTTCGGTCTATTCGATAGTACGAGGAGCATCGTACCATAAGTTCGATGATCGCCGTATAATGGATTCACATGTCGGTTGATCAGGCAGTCACCCTTCACCACCCCGCCCGGGAGGAGCTCGAGCTTCCCGCCGTCCTGCACGCCCTGAGCGACCCCCAGCGCCTTCAGATCGTGCGCGAGCTCGCCGGCGCCTCCGAGCCCCAGCCCTGTGGGACGATCCAGCTCGACGTGGCGAAGTCGACCATGACCCACCACTTCCGGGTGCTGCGCGAGTCCGGGGTCATCCGTCAGGAGCGAGCGGGGACGACGAAGCTGACCTCGCTGCGGCAGGCCGACCTCGATGCCCGCTTCCCCGGCCTGCTCGACGCGGTGCTCGGCTCCGCCAAGGTGCCCGCGCCGGTCGGGGCCTGACGGCATGGCCTTGTTCACCAGGCAGCCCGAGATCGAGCTGACCCCCATCGAGGGCCACGAGGACCTCGCCCTCGTCGACTCCGGCGAAGTCGAGGGGCTGCTCGACAGCCTCGCCATGGACACCTTCGATTACGCGGACACCCAGGCGCTTCCGGACGATCTCGCTCGCGCGCTCGAGACGGGGCTGTTCGGCGTCACGGGGCTCGAGGCCGCGACCAACGCCACCGTGGTCGCCGGGCGGGCCGTCGCGCGGATCGGCTACATGGCGCGGGTGGCGGAATGGGAGCGGGTGCCGGCGGCGCGCAAGGCGGGCGGATGGATGTGCGCGGGCCTCCGGGGGGCGGTCGAGTCGAGCGTCAGCGAGGAGCTGCGCGAGTCGGGCGCCGGCGCATCGTTCTACGACGCCCTGGGCGAGATAACCGCCTTCTTCGTCGCGCGGGAGCCGCTCGACGTCCCCTACGACGCCCAGGAGGGCTTGAAGCCGATGTGGACGGTTCCCGGCATGGGTGGCGACTTTCGGGCTCTTCTCCGCGACCGGACGCTCGAGATGGCGCTGCCCCGCGAGGGGAACAGGCTGAGCGGCCCGGCGGGGCCGATCGACGACGCGAGCTTCGACGACCTCCAGCGGGTCTGGAAGTACGGCTTTCTTCTGCGCGCCTTCGAGGAGTTCTTCCGGGAGGAGTGAAGCTCGCGGCGGCGCACGGAACGCGCGCCGGCTACTCGTACAGGCTCTCCGCCGCGATCTGGCGCAGCGTCCGATCCCAGAGCCGGACCTCGAGGTAGAGCTTGTCGCCGAAGCCGCGAACCGCGTCCACGGCGACCAGCGTGAAGCGGCCGTCCTGCACCGGTGCCTGATCCAGGACCTCACCGTCGAGCTCGGCCGTGACGGCGACCGCCCCCCGCACCATCGGCAGGCCCCAGACGAGCGTGAAGTCCCCGCCCCGCTCCCCCTCGGCGCGCCAGGCGCCGATCACGCCGTCGGAGAGGTCGATCTTCCAGTCGGGGTTGTCCTCCGCGGTCACGTCGGTGAAGTCGGCGCTGGCGCGGAGCTCAGCGGGCTCTCCCTCGGGCGAGCGTTCGAACGAGACCCACCCGAAGTACTCCACCGCGGCCGGCGCGCCGGCCTGCTCGCCGTCCTCCGGCTCGCCGCCGCCCTCCGGCTCGCCGGCGCGACCCGTGGCGGGCACGTACGCCCGGGCGCCCCAGGTCCGATCGGGAAACCAGCGCACGGTCCGGGGGTCGAGCGGCGCCCCCGCCTCGTTCGCATGCTCATCGCACGCGTCCGCGAACTCCTTCGCGAGCCGTTCCTCCCAGCGCCCATAGGGGTTTGCCTCCTGGGAGGAGTCGGCGATGAACCGTGGAAACGGGCGCGGCACCGGGGGCATGCCCGGGGAGCCTATTCAGCTGGCCGCCCGCTCAGCCTGCGTCCAGCGCGGCGCGCAGGTCGGCGGCCGCACGCTCGGGCGGATAGACGTTCACCTCCACCCCGGTGCCGAGCTCGAAGCCGGCACGGATCGTGAGCCGCGGCACCACGTCCACGTGCCAGCAGAAGTCCTCGGCCCCGCTCGGCGCGGTCCGCACCCACAGGTTGAGTTGCGGCGCCGCGCCGAAGAGCGCGGCAAGGGATCCGAGCGCGGTGCGGATCATGGCGGTGCCAATCTCGCCGTCGCGCGCGAACTCGGGTGCCGGCCGGCGCGGGATGACGCGGAGCTCGAACGGGGAACGAGAGGCCCAGGGACAGACCAGGAGTGCCTCCTCGTCGATCGCCACCAGCCGCTCGTTGCGGCGCACCTCCTCGGTGGCCACGTCGGCGAGCAGGTGCCCTCCCATCGTTCGCTGGTGATAGGCGGCGGCTCGCTCGCGCTCGCGAGCGAGATCGGCCGGTACGAAGCGCATCGCGTAGAGCTGAGCGTGCGAATGCTCGAGCGAGGCACCGGCGTCGGGGCCCTCGTTGACGATCAGATGGACGTAGGCCGCGTCCTCGGCGTGTGCCCGCATCCGCTCGCGCCACGCCGCCACGGCGCCCGCGAAGCGTCCCTCGTCGAGATCCGACAACGAGGTCGCGTGCTCGGGGGCATGGACTATCACCTCGTGGGCCCCGCCCGCGGGGCTCGAAGCGAAGAGCCCGGGCTCCCCCGCCCTGGTGGAGGCTCGCAGCGGGTCGATCGAGCTGGCCAGGCCGGTCTCGGCCTCCGGCGGCCTGGGGTTCGGCCCTCCATCCGCACCGGCTGCGGCGCCGCCGAGCACGGGGTAGAGGTTCGGCACGGCGCGAGAGGTCCAGCCGGGGGAATCCGGCGCGCCGCCCGCGGGGCGGGCGGCCCAGACCTCCGGTGGGGTTCGGTCCTCTCGTCCCTCACAGAACGGGCAGGTCCTTACAGCGTCTTCCCTGACCCTCACCGGTGGCGGGGCGAAGGCATCGGGACGCTCGGCTCGGCCCGGCGCCAGAATCGCGCGCAGGCCGGTGAGCTGATCGATACGGACCTCGGGCGCGCTCACCCGCGGCCGCTAAGGCCCGGCCTGCCCGGCATCCTCGGGCCGCGCATCGGGAGCGGCCGGACGCGCGTCGCCGGAGTCGAAGCCGAGGAACGGCTTCACCATGTCGAGCGGCAGGGGGAAGATGATGGTCGAGTTCTGGTTCACCCCGATGTCGAGCAGGGTCTGCAGGTATCGGAGCTGGAGCGTCGCCGGATTGAGGCTGATGATGTTCGCGGCCTGGGAGAGCTTCTCGGCGGCCTGGAACTCGCCGTCGGCGGAGATGATCTTGGCGCGGCGCTCCCGCTCGGCCTCGGCCTGACGTGCGATCGCCCGCTGCATGTCGGCGGGAAGCTCGACGTCCTTGACCTCCACGGTCGTCACCTTGACCCCCCACGGCTCCGTCTGCTCGTCGATGATCTGCTGGAGCTCGACGTTCAGGCGCTCACGCTCGGAGAGCAGAGAGTCCAGCTCGGCCTTGCCGAGGACGCTCCGGAGCGTCGTCTGGGAGATCTGCGAGGTGGCGAGGAGGAAGTTCTCGACCTCGGTCACCGCCCGGTTGGGGTCGATGACGCGAAAGTAGGCGACCGCGTTCACCCGGACCGTGACGTTGTCCTTCGAGATCACCTCCTGGGGCGGCACGGTCAGGGTGACCGTCCGCAGGTCGACCCTGACCATCCGGTCGACGATGGGGATCAGATAGATCAGGCCGGGCCCCTTCTGGGCGATCAGCCGCCCGAGGCGAAAGATGACGCCGCGTTCGTACTCGCGCAGGATCCTGACGCCGGAGAGCAGCAGGATCGCGACGATGACGATGATCAAGACGAGGATCGCGATGACGACTCCCACTGGCTCCTCCTCTATCGGGGGACGGTGCTCGGCTCGGCAGGCTCCGCGGCTTCCTCCCCGCTCTCGAGCGGGCGCACTTGAAGGGTCAACCCCTCCACGGATTCCACTCGCACTCTACTGCCGCGCTCCAGCGTGCGGTCACCCCCGTTGGGCCCCTCGAGCCGCGCTCGCCACAGCGCTCCCTGGACGAAGATCTGGCCGACCGGGTCGAGCGTTTGGCGTACCTCGCCCACGGACCCCACCATCTCCTCCCACCCGGTCCGCTTCGGCCGGGTCCGAGCCTGGACGGCCCGCTCCACCGCGAACGCCAGCAGGCCCCCGAGAATCAGCCCGACGGCGATCACGACGGGAGCGGAGATCTCGAACGCGCTCGAGTTCGTGTGGTAGAGGAGCAGCCCCGACGCGATCAGCGCCAGGACCCCGGACGCCCCGAGGATCCCGTGGGTGGGCAGGTGGGCCTCGGCGATGATCATCGCCACGCCGAAGATCAGCAGCAGCACCCCCGCGACGGTCACCGGCAGCTGAGCGCTCCCGTAGAGGCCGAGCACGAGCGAGATCACGCCGATCGTGCCGGGGGCGATCAGCCCGGGGCTGAAGAACTCGATTCCGATCCCGACGAGGCCCAGCAGGATCAAGAGGTAGGAGACGGTGGGGTTGACGAGGATCTCCAGCAGCTGGTACTGGAGCGGCATGTCGTGGTTTTGAATCTCGAGGCCGGCGGTGTGAAGCACCTGCGCCTTGGGACCCTTGACGTGAAACCCGTTCAGTTGACGCAGCAGGCTCTCCTGGCTGGGGGCGATGACGTCGATCAGCCCGGCCTTCTTGGCCTCGGCGGCGGTCAGGTTCTTGGCCTTGGTCACGAGCAGTTGAGCCAGGTTGGCGTTCCGGCCGTGGGCGGCGGCCAGGGCCCGCATGGACGCGGCGGCGTCGTTCTCGATCTTTCGGGCGAGATCCTCGCTGGTGCCTCCCGGACCGATCGCGATCGGGGTCGCCGAGCCGATATTCGAGACCGGGTACATGGCCGCCACGTCCGCCGCCTCGGTGATGTAGGCGCCGGCCGATCCCGCGCGGGCGTTGCTGGGATACACGTAGACGACCACCGGCATCGGCGCCGAGCCCATGTCCTCGATGATCGAGCGCATCGAGTCCGAGAGGCCGCCCGGGGTGTCGAGTCGGATGATGACGAGCTTGGCGTTGTCCGAGGCCGCGTCGTCGAGCGCGCTGGAGATCCACTTCTCAGTCGCGGGGTCGATCGTGGCCTGGAGCTGGATCGAGTAGGCGATCCCGGTCGCGGAGCTCTGCCCGGGAGTGGGGTCGGCGAGCGCCGGAGCGATTGCGGTCGCCGCCCCGGCCAGTGCGAGGGCGGCATAGAGCAGGATCCGGAGCCGGCGGCCCCTCATGCCTCAATTATGCGCCCCCTCGGCGCGTTTGTCCCGGCATGCGGGAGAAACGCGTCGAGCCGGTGGCGCGACCGGGATCGACTCTCAGCGGGCGTAGCGCCGGATGTCGGCGGCGAGGGCCGACTCGCTCTCGTACTGGCCCTGCTTCGTGTAGACGAGTCGGCCCGCGCGATCGTAGAACGCGGTGCCCGGGAATCCGACGGCGGCCTCGATGGCCCTGGCGATCTCCTGGCCCGGGTCGCTGTAGCTGGGATACGGGACCGGGAGCTCGCCGAGGAAGGTCCTCGCGGCGGCGCTCGAGTCGTTGGAGTCGACGCCCACGAAGGCGATCCGCCTCCCAAGCTTGGCGGAGAGCCGCTGAAACCACGGAAACTCCTCGCGGCACGGACCACACCACGACGCCCACTTGTTCACCACCACGGGGTGGCCGCGCAGGCCCTCGAGGCGCGCGTCAAACGCCTCCACTCCGCCGGGCAAAAGGCGATTCGCCTGCCGGTACAGGCTCGCCAGCGGCGGGGGTGCGCCCGCCAGCGCCCGCCCATAGTCGGGGGGCGAGCCGCTTTGGGCCTCGCCGCCGGGGCCGCTCCCGCAGGCCGTGACGGCCAGGGCCAGCGCGACGCCGGGCACGACCGCCAGCGAGAGCGTCAGGCGTGGGAATCCCCATCTCTTGGCCCTT
>DATBFS010000033.1:0-1515 GCA_036558385.1 Solirubrobacterales bacterium
AGATCGGCGCCATTCCGGAGCCGGCACAGGCCTAGACCTCAGGCCGAGCAGCGGCGGCGGTCAGGCAGCGCCCAGGCTCGCCGCCGCGACCTCGGTCAGCTCCCGATGCAGCTCGAGGTTGCGGCGGCGGTCGGTGCGCACGACGATCACCCTCGCCTTTCCGGCCAGCGCCTCGTCGAGCTCTTCCGGCGTCTCGGGAGTCGCCACCTCGAGGTCGAAGAGCCGCGCCGCGTCCGCGGGATCGCGCCCGTAGGGCGTTCCAAGTAGGGCTTCGAACTCCGGCTCATCCATGGCCACGGCCTGAGGCAGAAAGTGGAAGATGCCGCCGCCGGAGTTATCGAGCACGATCAGGCGAAGCTCCGGTGCGTGGCGGAGCGCCGCGAGTCCGCCGATGTCGTGGAAGAGGGCGAGGTCGCCGAGCACGCCCCAGGTCCTGGTGCCCCTTCCTGCGGCGAGCCCGGCGGCGGTTGAAACCAGGCCGTCGATTCCGTTGGCGCCCCGGTTCGAGGCGAAGAGCACTCCCTCTGGGCCGGGTCGGAGGAAGGACTCCAGATCGCGGACCGGCATGCTCGAGGCGGCGAAGACGGAATCGCCATCCTGGAGCGCCCGGCCCAGAGCCGGCCAGATCCCCGGTTCGCTGAGCTCGCCGAGCTCTTCGAGGTGGCCATCAACGGCCTCGCGCACCGCCCGCTCGGCATCCAGCCAGGAGGAGGCAAAGGGTGCGCCCGCCACCGTGGCGGCGCCGGGGCGCATCCGAGAGAGTCGCTCTGCGATTGCCCGCGTGGTGGCCGCGGCTTCCGCACGGAGGAGTGTCCCCGCGCGGCGGGTGGGCTCGCGCCACTCGCCGGCAGGGTCGATCACGATCTGATCAAGCCCCTCGATCGCACCCAGCCATTGGCGCAGCGGCTTGCTGGTGGGCAGGTCGCCGACCCGGATGACGAGCTCGGGCGTCAGGTCGGACGGACGGTCGCGAGAGATGACGTCATAGGTAGTGACCAGTAGCGAGCGATCGTGTGGGCCGCGGCGCAGCTGGGAGGTGGGCTCGGCGAGGATCGGATACCCGCCTGTGGCAGCCAGCTCGACGACGGCCTCGGCCAGAGCGGAGTCGAACTGGCGTCCCGCCACGATCAGGCCACGTGGCGAGCGCTCGATTCGCTCGGCGATGGCGTCGAGAGTGCCTCCGTCGGTGCGCGGCGAGGCCGTGGTAACGACGTGCAGCGGAGAGTCGCCGCGTCCCTCGAGCGCGAGCGGGTCCGTCGCGGTCACCTGGCCTTCGACCGCCACCGGGGCAAGGGGCTCGCGCCAGGGGACGTTCAGGTGAACCGGCCCCGGCCGAGGGTCGCCGACGGCCGAGGCGTAGGCGCGGCAGGCAACCGAGCGGAAGTGGAGCAGGCCGTCGTCATCCGCTTCGTGGGTACCGACCTCGCAGAACCAGCGCACCGAGTCGCCGTAGAGCTTCAGCTGGTCGATCGTCTGGCCGGCTCCGATGTCTCGCAGCTCGGGAGGACGGTCGGC
>DATBFS010000034.1:0-10481 GCA_036558385.1 Solirubrobacterales bacterium
GTGCGCCGCCATCGGGACGGCGCTAGCGGCTCGTGCTCGTGCGCCGCAGCGCTGCGCGCCTGAGCGCTTCCAGGACCGCATTCCGCTTGGGCGCCGGGTCCTCGGCGCGCTCCTCGCTCTCCGGCTTGCTCTTCCGCTCTCGCTTCTTCTTGGCCACCTCCGCGACCCTAGCCCACAATCGAATTCCCGCGCGCCGGGGTCCCTGCAGGTACCGTTCGCACATGGAGCGCCGTCGGATCGATGCGCTGCTCGCGGACCGCGGGCTCGCCGGCTCCAGGACGAGTGCGGCGGCCTCGGTGCGCGCCGGGCGGGTGCGGATCGGGCGGGACGGGCGCCGGGCGTCGAAGCCCAGTGAGCTCGTCCCCGGCGATGCCGAGCTGCTCGTCGAGGAGGAGGCGCGGTACGTCTCGCGCGGGGGGCTGAAGCTCGAGCGCGGCCTCGATGAGCTCGGGGTCGAGGTCGAAGGACGTGGCTGCCTGGACGTCGGTGCCTCCACCGGCGGGTTCACCGACTGCCTGCTCCGCCGCGGCGCGGCCCGCGTGATCGCCCTCGACGTCGGCTACGGGCAGCTCGACTGGAGGCTTCGGAACGACCCCCGCGTCGCGGTGCTCGAGCGCACGAACGCGCGCGTCCTCCGGGCCGTCGATCTCCCATTCGAGCCCGAGCTCGCGACGCTCGACGTCTCCTTCATCTCCCTCTCCAAGGTTCTGCCGGCGGTCGCGAGGTGCCTCGCGCCCGGCGGCGAGATCGTCGCCCTCGTCAAGCCCCAGTTCGAGCTCGGCAAGGGCCGCGTGCGCGGCGGGGTGGTCCGCTCGGCCTCGGAGCGGCGCGAGGCGCTGCGAAGCGTGGCCGACGCGGCCCGGGGGATCGGCCTCAAGGTGAAGGGGTTTGCGTCCTCCGGCCTCCCGGGACCGAAGGGCAATCGGGAGACCTTCATCCGGTGCGCCACCGAGGGCGCCGAGCTCGAGGACGTCGAGCGAGCGATCGAGGTGGCGGAGCCTTGAGCACCGACGTCGCGGCGCCCGCCGCCGTGCGGACGGCGGTCGTCTTCACTCACACCCGGCCCGATCAGACGGCGGAGGCGCTTCGCGCCACGGCCGAGGCGGCGAGCCGTGCGTCCTGCACCCTGTTCGCGGACTCCGAGGAGCTCCGCAAGCACGGCGCCGGGATCACCGGGCTCGAGCCCTGCGAGGAGCCCCCAAAGCAGGTGGATCTCTGCCTGGTCCTCGGCGGCGACGGCTCCATCCTCCAGGCGCTCCGCACGTACGCCCACACGGACATCCCGGTCTTGGGGGTCAACTTCGGCACGATCGGCTTCCTGGCGGCGGCGGAGCGGGAGGACCTCGCGAGCACCCTCGAGCGCGCCTTCAGCGGCGACTTCGAGGTGATGACGCTTCCGGGGCTGGCGCCGGGGATCGATGCGCCGATGCCGATCGCCCTCAACGACGTCTCCTTCATCCGAAAGCCGCATGGTCGGGTCGCCGAGCTCTCCTACCGCCTCGGCGGACAGGAGGTGGGCCACGTCCGGTGCGACGGGCTCG
Source organism: Solirubrobacterales bacterium (assembly GCA_036558385.1). GTDB lineage: Bacteria > Actinomycetota > Thermoleophilia > Solirubrobacterales > 70-9 > AC-56. The sequence goes on from DATBFS010000034.1 coordinate 1,542, forward strand.
TGGCCGCCACCCCCGCGGGGTCCACCGGATACAACCTGGCCAACCAGGGCCCGATCCTCGCCTGGGGCGTGAAGGGGTACGTGGTGAGCTTCATCGCCCCTCACACCCTCACCGCCCGCGCTCTCGTCGTCGCGCCGGACGACGTGCTCCACGTCGCCAACGCGACCGGGCGCGACCCGGTGGACGTGGTCCTCGACGGCGAGCCCGTCGGCGAGCTGGCGAGCGGAGAGGAGCTCGCGGTGCACTTCCGTGACGGCGTCAGCCACCTGGGGCAGCTGTCCGGCTCGAACTTCTACCGGCGGATCCGAGAGAAGTTCGGCCACCTCGCACACTGAGGCGGCGGGGGCCGAAATCCGGGGCCGTCTTGCTACGGTCGTGGTGGTTCCGATCAACAGCGCGTTCGGCGGTTTCCGTGAGCGAAGGCGCGACGAGGAGGTATCTGGTTGGAGCGAAAGTGGTGGACATTGCTGGCGGTGTGCGTGGCCACGTTCATGCTGCTGCTGGACATCACGATCGTCAACATCGCGCTGCCGTCGATCCAGAGCGACCTCAACGCGAGTCTCTCCAGCCTCCAGTGGGTGGTGGACGCGTACGCGCTCACCCTGGCCTCGTTCCTGCTCGTCTTCGGATCGCTCGGCGACCGGCTCGGCCGCAGGCGGATCTTCTCGATCGGGTTCGGCATCTTCACGCTGGCGTCGTTGCTGTGCGGGCTTGCGGACGACGCGACCGTCCTGAACTTCTTCCGAGCCCTGCAGGGGGTCGGCGGAGCGGCGATGTTTGCCACGTCGCTCGCGCTCATAGCCCAGGAGTTCGAAGGCGCTCAGCGCGCAAGCGCCATCGGCGTCTGGGGCGCGACCGTCGGCGGGGCCGTGGCCATCGGCCCATTGGTGGGCGGGGCGATCACCGATGCGTTCGGCTGGGAGTGGATCTTCTTCGTCAACGTGCCGATCGGCGTCGCCGCGATCCTGCTGACGGAGACCAAGCTCGCGAACGTCGCGGCCTCGGATCCGCAGCCCATCGACTGGCCGGGGCTGGCCACCTTCTCTCTGGGGCTGTTCGCCCTGATCTTCGGGCTCATCCGCGGCAACCCCGAGGGCTGGGCGAGCGCCCAGATCCTCGCCTCGCTGATCGGCGCCGCTGCTCTCATCGTCGCGTTCGTGTTGATCGAGCTCCGGCGTGAGAACGCGATGCTAGACCTCAGCCTGTTCCGCGTCCCGGCGTTCGGCGGGGTCTCGATCGTCGCCTGGGCGCTCTCGGCCGGAATGTTCGCGATGTTCCTGTACCTGACGCTCTACATCCAGGACGTCCTCGGGTTCACGCCGCTCGAGGCGGGGCTTCGCTTCCTCCCGATCACGCTGCTCTCGTTCTTCGTGGCCCCGATCGGAGGACAACTCCTCAAGCGCTTGCCCGCGAGGGCGCTCCTCGGAACTGGGTTGGTGCTGGTCGGCGTCGGGCTCCTGCTGATGCACGGCGTCCAGGTCGGCGACAGCTGGACCCGCCTGCTTCCCGGCTTTCTCGTCGCCGGGGTGGGGATCGGACTGACGAACCCGGCGATCGCCTCCACCGCGCTCGGGGTGGTCCCGCCGGCGAGGGCAGGGATGGCCTCGGGAATCAACTCGACCTTCCGCCAGATCGGGATCTCAACCGGGGTGGCCGCCCTCGGCGCGGTGTTCCAGTCGAGGATCGCGAGCGAGCTCTCGACGAGCCTCCCGCAGGCTCCGTCCAGCTTCTCGGAAGCGGTCTCCTCCGGCGCCACACACCAAGCCGTGGCCGCGGCCCCGCCGCAGTTCCAGGAGCGAGCGCTGAACGCCGCCGACCACGCCTTCGTCACCGGCTTCAACGAGATCCTCCTGATCGGCGCCGCGGTTTGCATCGTCGGGGGGATCCTCGGCCTGGCGATGGTCCGGCAGCGCGACTTCGTCACCCCGGGCGAGGCGGCTCCCGAGCCCGCCGCGGCGTAAGACGCCGCGGCGGATCCGTCCCTCGGCCCTGGTAAGTAGGTGCCGGTGCTGCACGAGCTCCGGATCGAGAACCTGCTGCTGATCGAGCGCGCGGAGCTTCGGCTCGCGCCGGGCCTCAACGCCATCACCGGCGAGACCGGGGCCGGCAAGACGGTCCTCGCGCACTCGCTCGACCTTCTGATGGGGGGCAAGGCGCGACCGCAGATCGTTCGCCCCGGGGCGGACGAGGCGTACGTCGAGGGCGTCTTCGCGCTACCCGCCGGCCTGTGGGACGACCCCGAGCTGGCGGAGCTTGCGGAGCGCCTCCCGCCGGGAGCCACCGAGATCTCCCTCGGGCGGCGCATCGCCTCGGGGGGCCGCACGAGCGCCTTCGTGCAGGGGCGAAGCGCGTCGGCGGCGGATCTGCGGGCGCTCGGCTCCCGGCTGCTCGCCTTCTATGGGCAGCACGAGCATCGCAAGCTGGTGCTCGCCTCGGCGCAGCTCGAGATCCTCGACGGATTCGCAGGGGCAGACCAGGTGGAGCGCCGGGCCCGGTATCGGAAAGCCCACGCTGAGGTCGGCGCGCTGGAGCGAGAGCTGGCCGAGCTGCGGGCCCGCGAGGGCGCAAGGGAGCGTGACCTCGACCTGTATCGCTACGAGCTCGCCGAGATCGAGGCGGCGATGCCCGATCCCGAGGAGGAGCGCGAGCTCGAGGCCTCGCGCGAGCGGCTTCGCCACCAGGAGGGATTGCGCGCCGCCGCATCCGGTGCCCTCACGCGGATCGCCGGATCCGACGACGGCGCCGCCGCTGGCCGTGCGCTCATCGGCGAGGGCGAGGCCGAGCTCGCGGGCGTGGGGGGCCTCGACCCGGCGCTGGATGAACTGGCGCAGCGGATCGGCGCCGCCGCCCTGGAGCTGGACGACGTCGCGAGCGGACTCCGCTCCTACCTGGACGGGATCGAGGCCGAGCCGGGCGGCATCGAGCAGGTGGAGGAGCGGCTGACCGAGCTCGACCGCCTGAAGCGAAAGCACGGCGGCTCGATCGAGGCCGTGCTGGAGCACGGTGAGCGGTGCAGGCGTGAGATCGAGGGCCTGGAGAACGCGGCTGAGCGAGCCGGCGAGATCGAGAGCCGGCTTGTGACGGCGACCGGGCTTCGCGCGGAGCTCGGCGCGGAGCTGAGCGAGGCGCGGGCGAGAGCCGCCCCGAAGCTCAGCGAGCGGGTGCGCTCCGAGTTGTCCGAGCTGGCGATGGAGGGCGCGACGCTCGAGGTCGTGCTGGACCCGCATCCCGAGGGCTTCGGGCCCACCGGGGCCGAGACGGTCGAGCTTCGGATCTCGACGAACCCGGGCATCCCGCCGTCACCGCTTCGGGACGCGGCCTCGGGCGGCGAGCTCTCGAGGATCATGCTCGCCCTCACGGGCCTCGGCCCGGGGCTCGGGGAGCGCACCTTGGCCTTCGACGAGATCGACGCCGGGATCGGCGGCAACACCTCTCGCGCGGTGGGCGGGCGGCTGCGCCGGCTGGGGGACGACCGGCAGGTGATCTGCATCACCCATCTGCCGCAGGTCGCCTCGCTGGCGGAGGCCCACTTTCGGATCACCAAGCGTTCGCAGCGCGGCCGCTCGAGGGCCACGGTCGAGCGGGTCGACGGCGATGAGCTGGTCGCCGAGATCGTTCGGATGCTCGGAGCGCCGCGCGACGACGAGGCCGCCTCGAGGCACGCCCGAGAGCTCCTCGAAGCGGCCTAGATCCCTTCAGGGGGGGCTCCTGAGGAGCCCGGAGGTCTTCCGCGCCCCTTTCGCGGATAATCATGGTGTCTCGATGGCGCCCCATCTCCGAATCCGCCGTCGGCCTGCGCAGGGCAACGGCCTCGCCACCGCGCGGCCAAAGCTGGCAATCCACGGGAGCGCTCGTCTGGGACGGCGGACGAAGGACCTGGTCCGCCGCCTCGACCCCTCGGACATCGCGATTATCGATCACGCGGACCTTGACCGGGTAGCGGCGGAGGACCTCGTCGCGAGCGGCGTGCGCGCTGTGGTCAACGTCGCTCCGTCGGTGACCGGGAGGTATCCGAACGCGGGCCCCCTTCTCTTGGCGATGGCGGGGGTCCGCCTGATCGACGCCCCCGCGGCCCCGCTGTTCGAGGAGCTTCGTGAAGGGGACCCGGTGACGATCGTCGGCGGGGAGGTTCGCCGCAATGGCACGGTGCTCGCGAGCGGGCGGCTCCTGAGCTCCGACGAGCTCTCCGAGGAGCTGTCGAGCCAGCGCGAGCGGGTCGACGACGCCCTGGCGGCGTTCGCCGAGAACACGATGACTCGCCTCCGCGAGGAGGGCGAGTTGCTCGCCGGGGGCATCGACTTGCCGCCGGTCAGGACGCGGTTCCGCGACCGGCACGCGTTGATCGTCGTCCGCGGCACGACCTATCGCAAGGACCTGCGCGCGCTCCGCGCCTATATCCGCGACGTGCGGCCGGTGATCGTCGGCGTGGACGGAGGGGCGGATGCGATCCTCGAGGCCGGCCTCAAGCCCGACCTCGTGCTGGGCGACATGGATTCGGCGAGCGATGAGGCGCTTCGGTGCGGCGCGGAACTCGTGGTCCACGCCTATCCGGACGGTCGGGCCCCGGGATGCACACGGCTCGAGCGGCTGGGATTGGATCATCAGGTGGTGCGGGTGGTGGGGACGAGCCAGGACGCGGCGATGCTGCTGGCCCACGAGAAGGGGGCGGGCCTGATCGTCAGCGTGGGGGCCCACTTCAACCTGGTCGACTTCCTGGAGCGAAGCCGCAACGGGATGTCGTCGACGTTCCTCACGCGCCTGCGCGTCGGCGAGCTCCTCGTCGACGCCAAGGGCGTCAGCAGGCTCTACAACCCGGGGGTCACCTCCCGCCAGCTCGGGCTGTTCCTGGTCGCAGCGCTGGTCCTCTTGACCATCGTCGTCCTCACGACCCCCGCGCTCAACGACTTGATGGACCTGATCTGGCTGAAGCTCAAGATCATCCTCGGCATTCAGTGATCGCGGGCGGCTAGCTCCTATCCTCGACGCCTAGCCGATGGGGTACTCGGGCCGCTACCACGCCGCCTCGCTCGCCGCCGTGTTCCTGGCGCTCGCGATCGGGATCCTGATTGGGGTGGGCCTGGGCCACAACGTGCTCTCGGGGGCCCAGCGGGACCTCGAGAAGAGCCTGAAGAGCGACCTCGCCGATACGCGCGACAGAAACCAGGCGCTACAGGGCGACCTCAACCAGGCACACGAGTTCGAAGACCAGATCTACCCGGGCCTCGTGGGCAACCTCCTGAGCGGCCGGCGGATCGCCGTGATCGCCCTCGGGGGGCTGCCTGACGACATCAAGGGCGACATCGAGGCCGTCGTGGGCGGGGACAGCCCGACCGCGGCGCACCTCGCCCAGGTTGCCGTGGTGCGGGAGCCACCGGACATGGACACCCTCGCCGCCGACGCGAAGGGGACGCCGTGGGCCCAGGTGGCCAAAGATCCGGATGACCTGACGGCCATCGCCCGGCGTTTCGGCCAGGCCCTCCTGCAAGGCGGGCCGACCCTGGCGCGCTACCGGGATCCGCTCCTGAGCGGGCTCAGCGGAAGCCCCGGGCGGATCTCCGGGGTGATCCTCGTGCGGGATCGGCCGACCGATCTCGGACCGCAACAGTCGCAGGCCTCGGACGGTCTGGAGGCGGGCATCCTCACAGGGCTTCAGCGCTCGGCTTCGGTCCCGGTCGTCGGGGTCGAGCGCTCCGACACCGATCCCTCCTCGATCGGGTTCTATGGCTCCGCCGGGCTGCGCGCCACGGTTGACAGCATCGATCTCGTCTCCGGCCGCGTGGCGCTGGCGTACGCGCTCGACGGCGCCGAGGGCAATTACGGCGTCAAGCCCACGGCCGACAGGCTGCTGCCCGCGCTCGGCCCGCCGGCCTCGGGCTCGCGGTGAGGCTCGCCGGCCTGGCGCTGTCGCTGGTCGTCGCGGCGGCGTTCGTCGGTCCCTGGCTGCGCGACATGGAGCGGAGCGGCCTGGTCCGGCGGAACTACCGAGGGCGAACCGTCGCCTTTCCCGCGGGGGCCGTGCTCGTCGCCTGCTCGCTGGTGGCCCTGGTGCCGTTGGCCGTGCTCGACGACCGCGCCGACCTCGACCTCCTGGACCCGGAGCTTCGCCGCTGGGCCGTATACGTCCTGGGGGTCGCCCTGCTCGGGCTGATCGACGACGCGCTCGGGCGTGGGCCGGACGCCGCGGCCCCCCGCGGCTGGCGAGCGCACGCGAGGGCCGTCGCCGCCGGGCGCTTCTCGACCGGCGCCATCAAGGCGGTGGGCGCCCTCGGGCTGGCCGCGTACGCGACCTCGGGGCTCGGTCGCCACGACCTGAGCTACCTCGCGGACCTCGCGCTCCTGCTCGGGGCAACGAACCTCTTCAACCTGCTTGACCTGCGGCCCGGAAGGGTCGAGAAGGTCTTCGTCGCCCTGCTCGCCGGGCTCTGCGTCGGCGCCTGGACGGCGGCGCCGCTGGACCTGCTCGGCCTGTTCATCGGGCCGGTCCTCGTGGGCGCCGCGTTCACCCTTCGGGAGCGCGCAATGCTCGGGGACACGGGCTCCAACCTGGTGGGGGCGCTCGCCGGAGTCTCGCTGCTCACCACCTTGGGCGGCACCGGGCGGATCGTCGCGCTGGCGCTCGTCGGGGCGCTCAACGTGTACGGGGAGTTCCGCTCGATCTCCCAAACGATCGAGGGCATTCCGCTCCTGCGCTCTCTAGACTCGCTGGGCAGGTTGAGCGAGGGCCACGAGGCAGACCCCGGAAGATGAAGCCAGGCGAGACCCGGTTCATCTTCGTCACCGGCGGAGTCGTCTCGTCCCTGGGCAAGGGCATCGCGGCGTCGTCGATCGGGCGCTTGCTCGTCAGCCGCGGCTTTCGAGTCCAGCTCCAGAAGTTCGACCCCTACATCAACGTCGATCCGGGAACGATGAGCCCGTTCCAGCACGGCGAGGTCTTCGTCACGGAGGACGGGGCGGAGACGGACCTCGACCTCGGCCACTACGAGCGGTTCACCGACGAGAACACCTCGCGGGCGTCCAACGTCACCGCCGGCGCCGTCTACAACTCGGTGATTCGCCGCGAGCGGCGTGGCGACTACCTCGGCGCCACGGTCCAGGTGATCCCTCACGTCACGGACGAGATCAAGCAGAGGATCCTGATCCTCGCGGAGTCCCAGGCGGTCGACTTCGTGATCTCCGAGATCGGTGGCACGGTGGGGGACATCGAGTCGCTGCCGTTCCTCGAGGCGATCCGCCAGCTCTACACGGACCTGGGGCCGCGGCGGTGCATGTTCGTCCACCTCACACTGGTCCCCTACGTCGGGCACGCCGGCGAGCTGAAGACCAAGCCCACGCAGCACTCCGTCAACGAGCTGCGGCGGATCGGCATCCAGCCGCAGGCGATCGTGTGCCGCTCAGAGCGAGGCCTGGAGCGGGACATTCGCCGCAAGATCGCGCTCTTCGGGAGCGTTCCGGAGGAGGCCGTGATCTCGGCTCGCGACGTCGACAACATCTACAAGGTGCCGCTGGTGCTGCGTGCCGAGGGCATGGACGACCTCGTGCTCGATCACTTCGAGCTCGAGGCCCCGGCGCCCGACCTCTCCGAGTGGGAGGAGCTCGTCCGGCGGGCTGACACGTGCGAGCGCTCCGTGCGAATCGCCCTGGTGGGCAAGTACGTCCAGCTCGAGGACGCCTACAAGTCGCCGATCGAGGCCCTGACGCACGGCGGATACCACTACGGAACGAAGGTCGAGGTGGAGCTGGTCAACTCCGAGGACCTCGACCTCGAGGCGCTGTCCTCCGCCGACGGCATCTTCGTGCCCGGCGGGTTCGGCGACCGCGGCATCGAGGGGAAGATCGAGGCCGCGCGCATCGCGCGCGAGAACGGCATCCCGTACCTCGGCGTCTGCCTCGGGATGCAGACCGCGGTGATCGAGTTCGCGCGCCACGTTGCCGGCATGGACGGCGCCAACTCGTCGGAGTTCGACCCGGAGACCCCGTTCCCGGTGATCGACCTGCTGCCCGAGCAGAAGGAGGTCACGGACATGGGTGGGACCATGCGGCTCGGCGCGGACCCCGTGAAGATCCACGACGGCACGAGGGCGCGGGAGATCTTCGGCGAGGCGGTGATCTACAAGCGCCACCGCCATCGTTACGAGGTCAACAACATGCTTCGGCGCCGGCTCGAGGACGAGGGCCTCGTCGCCGGAGGAACGTCGCCCGACGAGCGTCTGGTCGAGATCGTCGAGCTGCCGGATCACCCATTCTTCGTCGCCTCCCAGTTCCACCCCGAGTTCAACTCGCGCCCCACGCGCCCCGAGCCGCTGTTCCGGGAGTTCGTCGGCGCGGCGGCGGACCGGTCCGCCGAGCGGGCGCGCGAAGGCGGGCCGCGGGCGGAGACAGAGGATGGCGAGATCGCGGTCCGCCGCGAGGCTAGTACCGGCTAGCGATCGACGTCCTTTGTCCGCATAGCGGCCAAGAGGCGTCGCCGGCCGCTCGCTCTACTGGCCGTCCTTCATCGAGTCGCCCTTCATCGCCCCGCCCCCGGAGTTGCCCTTCATGGAGCCGTTCTTCATTGAATCGCTCTTCATCGCGCCGTTGTCCATCGAGCCCTCGTCCATCCCCATGGCCTTCATCGCGTTGGCGGCCTCGGGAGAGTCGGGCAGCGTCAGGCCGGGCACGCTCTCGGGGGCGAACGCCACGCCCAGCCCCAGGGCGACCAGGAGCACGGCGATGCCGCGGTTGGCGATCGCCTTCCAGGGCAGAAGCTTCTCGATCGCGATCAGGGCGGCGATGAACGCCATCCAACCGAGGCTCATCACCCCGAGGGCGAACAGCGCGGCCATCAGCATCCAGCAGCACCCGACGCAGAACCCGCCGTGCTCGATCCCCATCCGCAGCGCGCCCGCGCGGCCGGGGTGCGAGTGGTTCATGAAGAAGCTGAGCGGGCTGCGGCAGTAGCGC
>DATBFS010000035.1:0-21747 GCA_036558385.1 Solirubrobacterales bacterium
GTCGATGTAGGAGCGCCAGCGATCCTCGGCGAAGTACTCGAGCGCGAAGTACTGCGACAGCGTCGAGGTGCAGAGGTCCGTGGCCTGCTTACCGAGCTCGATCTTCTCCATCACGGGCGGGGGCGCCACCGCCCAGCCCAGGCGGATTCCTGGGGAGAGGATCTTGGACAGCGTGCCGACGTAGATCACGTAGTTGCCGCCGTCGAGCTGGTAGAGGGGCGGCCGGGCCTCCCCCTCGTAGCGGAGCAGCCCGTACGGGTTGTCCTCCACGACGAGCACCTCTCGCTCGCTCGCGAGCTCGATCAACCGACGCCGCCGCTCAACGGAGAGCGTGACCCCCGCGGGGTTCTGGAAGGTCGGCACCGAGTAGACGAACTTCGGCCGGCGCCCCTTCGCGTCCAGACGATCCAGAAGGGCCTCCAGCTCATCCACCTTCATCCCGTCCGAGTCCATCTCGACCTGGTGGGTTTCCGCCTGATACGAGGAGAAGACCGGCACGGCTCCCGGATAGGTGGGCGCCTCGCAGATCACCGGGTCGCCCGGATCCACGAGCGTCTTCGTGATCAGGTCGATGGCCTGCTGACCGCCGGTGGTCACGATGATGTCCTCTAGGTCGGGAGCCATGTCCTCCGCCGCCATCACGCCGCGGATCGCCGACTTGGTCGCCTCGAAGCCGTCCGTCGGCCCGTACTGGAGCGCCTCGGCGGACGACTCCTGCGCGATCCGGGTCATCTGCGCGGCGAAGCTCTCCGGCGGGAACGTGGAGGTGTCCGGGAGCCCGCCGGCCAGGGAGATCACCTCGGGTCGCGCGGTGATCGCCATCAGGTCGCGCATCGCCGATGAGCGCATCGCCCGCGTGCGCTCGGAGAACAGGCTCGCGTAGCGCTCCAGGTCGTGCGCCGTCTGGTGCGCGCGCCGATGGGCGGGCGCCGGGGGACGCGTGGGCGGCGTCCCCTGTTCGGGCTCGGACACGCCCTCAGTGTTGCGAACGCGATGGCGGGCTGCGATCCCCAACCCGACGTTGGGGGCCGATGAGGCGGTTCACCTGCGAGACGACCGCCGACCCGTCCCCGACCGCCGAGGCCACGCGGCCGATCGAGCTGTGCCGAATGTCCCCGGCGGCGAACACGCGAGGCATGCTCGTCTCCAGGACCTGAGGGTTGCGGTCGAGGGGCCAGCACTCGACCACCCGTCCGTCGCGGACCAGGTCGAGACCCGTGAGCAGGTACCCGCCTCGGTCGCGCTCGATGTCGTCCGGCAGCCATTCCGTGTGCGGGTCGGCCCCGATCAGCAGGAAGAGGCCGGCGGCCTCGACGAGTTGCTCGTCGCCCGATTCGTCGCGCAGCAGCAGCCGCTCGAGGTGATGGTGCCCGCCGCCTCCGACCACCTCCGTTCCGAGGCGGATGTCGACGTTGTCCGTCGCCTCGAGCTCGCCCCTCAGGTACTGGGACATCGTCTCGCCGAGGGTCTTTCGCCGCACCAACAGGGTGACGTGCTCGGCGTAGCGCGAGAGATGCATGACCGCCTGTCCGGCCGAGTTGCCTCCGCCGACCACGAACACGTGCTCCCCCTCGAGGTGGCGCGCCTCCGCGATCGACGCGCCATAGAAGACCCCGGCGCCCACGAGCTCCTCCAGCGACGCGATCCCGATGCGGCGGTACGAGACCCCGGTTGCGAGGACGACGGCGTCGGCGGTGACCTCCCCGATGCCCTCGACGCCGAGCTCGAGTCCGTCGTCGGTGGGTCGAAGGTCCATCACCTCGCGCATCAGCAGGAAGCTCGTGCCGAAGACCCACGCCTGCTGGTAGGCGCGCTGCGCGAGCTCGGCCCCGCTGACGCCACGCGAGAACCCGAGGTAGTTGCGGATGAGCGAGCTCGAGCCGGCCTGGCCGCCGATCGCCTCGCGCTCCACCACCAGCGTGCGAAGCCCCTCGGACGAGGCGTAGACGGCGGCGGTGAGGCCCGCCGGCCCGGCGCCCACGATCGCCAGGTCGAAATGCCGTTCGCCGTGGAGCTCGGTGTCCACGCCGAAGGCGGCCAGGAGCTCGGATCGGGTCGGATCGACCAGCACCCGGCCGTCGTGCATGATCGCCACGGGCGCCTCCGCGCCGTCCACCCCAGCTTTCAGAAGCGCCCGACGCCCCCTGTCGGAGTCGCTCGAGTGAGATGCGTGGGGCACCCCGTTTCGGGCCAAGAGGCTTCGAAGCTCGTGACCCCGGAGGGACCATTGGCGCGCCACCAGGGTGATCTCGTTGGCGGCGGGGGACTGCGCCCGGGACCACTCGTGGAGGAACTCCACGACGGTCCGGTGGAACTGCTCGTCGCAGGGCTGAAGGGGCTTCATGAGGTAGTAGTCCATGTGCCGTTTCGCCATCCCGCTGAAGATGGCCTCGGCGGTCGGCGGGTCACCCCATGCCCCCCAGTCGATCAGGAGCCCGCGCTTGGCGTGGGGGTGGAGCCTGCCCGCCTCGGCGAGGAGCTCGGTGCCCTGCATCTCGGTCATCCACTGGGCCGCCAGGACGATCGCCACCCGGGCCCCCTCGTCCTGCATCCTCCGCAACCCGGCCAGCGCCGCGCGCGGCGAGAGCTCGCACACGACGCGGTAGTCCCAGCCGTATCGCTGGGTCAGATCGCGCTCGATGCGCGAGAGGGCCGTCGCGTCGTCGTCGACGGCCAAGACGACCGGACCCGCTGAATTAGAAGCATCCTCCATGACCCGGTGGTGTCGGCGGCCCCGATGGTACTCACGCCGCGCGCCCGGTCGTCTCGAGGCGGAGTTGAAATCGGCGCGCCGGCGGCGCCGAGCGACTAACGTCCCGCCGCATGGGTCGGTTTCGGGTGGAGGTCGGCGTCCTCTTGGGAGTGGTGGCACTGGTCTTCGTGCCGGCCAGCTTCGCGGCGAGCCCATCCCTCTACCACGGGCCATCTCCCCGGCCGGGGCCGGAGATCCTCTACCGCCCGCTCGCCAAGGCCCCGCAGCTTCGGAACGCAGGCGTGTGGCGCGCCAATCCGATCCTCGTCTCCGGCGCCAGCGCCTACCGCGACGGCGAGTTCCTGTACCAGGACTTCCTCTACGACGATCACGGCGCCAAGGCGGCCTCCCGCGATCCCAGCGATCCGCGTGTCAGCGGTGACAGCTTCTCCGCGCCGAACGGGACGTACACGTATCCGACCGATCCGGCCTACGCCAACAACGCCGCCGACCTGGTGGAGCTGCGGGTGAAGCCGCTGGCGACCGCGACCGCGTTTCGGATCACCCTGAACACGATGAAGGACCCCAACCTCGTCGCGACCACCATCGCCATCGGCGGCTCGGCGCAACCCCGGGCGTTTCCACACGGTGCAAACGCCACGGCCCCCGCCCGCCTCTTTCTCACCGTCCACGGCACCCACGCCGACCTCGTCGACGCGTCCACGGGCCGGCGGTTGACGCCCGCCCCTCGTGTGACGGTCTCGACTGTCCGCCGCCAGATCCAGGTCCTCGTCCCGCACGGTGCCTGGAACCCGGGGAGCCGCACCGTTCGGCTCGCGGCCGGGGTCGGGCTCTGGGACCGGGCGGCCAACCGATACCTGGTTCCGGGCGACGCCGCCGGCGCGACGCGCCCGGGCGGCGCAGCGGGCCTGGCTTCCCCCACCGCCTTCTTCAACGTCGCGTTTCGGTCCGCCGAGCCCTGGCAGCATCCGTACCCACCGGACTCGGTCTTGACCAACCCGGCCTGGTGGCGGGATCGCCGGCAGGGTGCGGCGCTCGCCAGCGGTGACCTGAGCCCGTTCAGCGCTCGGGTCGACTTCGGAAAGCTCGAGCGCGGGGTGACCGACAACCTGCGCGGCAAGCCCGACGGCGTCCCCACCTCCGGCCCGATGGACCGGATCCTGGCGAGCCATTTCGAGAGCCAGCAGGGCGCCCGCTACGACCCGTCCTGCGGGCAGCCGACCGACTGCCAGGGCGAGCTGCGGGGCCGCCTCCAGCCGTACGCGGTCTACGTGCCCAAGAAGCCGCTGCCCTCGGGCGGCTACGGCCTCACCCTGCTCCTCCACTCCCTCGGCGCCAACTACAACCAGTTCTCGGACACCCGCAATCAGTCCCAGCTCGGGATGCGCGGCCAAGGCTCGATCGTGATCACGCCGGAGGGCCGCGGGCCGGACGGTTGGTACTACGGGCACGCGGGCGCCGACACCTTCGAAGCCTGGGCGGACGTCGCCCGTCGCTATCGGCTCGACCCGGGCTGGACGGCGATCGCCGGCTACTCGATGGGCGGTTACGGCACCTACAAGTTCGCGACCCAGTATCCGGACCTGTTCGCGCGGGCCAACCCCGTTGTCGGTCCGCCGGGGCTCGGCGTCTGGGTGCCGCCCAATCCGCCGGAGCCCGGCGGCGAGGCGAGCAACACGAACCGCATGCTCGCATCCGTCCGAAACGTTCCCTTCCTGATCTGGGATGGCTCCCAGGACGAGCTCGTGCCCGTGGCCGGCCCGGTCGCCCAGGCGCAGACGTTCGACGATCTCGGCTACCGCTACACCTTCGACCTGTTCACGACCGCCGATCACTTCACGCTCGCGATCGAGGACCAGTACGCGCCCGCCGCGGCCTTCCTCGGGACCCACCGGGTGCGCCGCGATCCGGCGCACGTCTCCTACGTGGTCAACCCGAAGATGGACTTCGCCGGCGCCGGGACGGTCGCCGATCACGCGTACTGGCTGTCCGGGCTTCGACTGCGCAGCGCCACCGGCGGGGCGCCGCTGGGCCTCCTCGACGCGCGCTCGGAGGGATTCGGGCGGGGCGACCCGAGCGCGAAGCCGACCCGCACGACGCCCTCCAACCTCCTGGAGGGAGGAAACCTCCCCCCGCTCAACTACAGCGAGCGCAGCAAGGCCTGGGGCCCGGAGCGGCAGGCCGCGAAGAGGAACGTGCTGCACCTCGACGCCCACAACCTGGCGCGCGTGGTCGTGCACCCGGCCCGTGCGCACCTCAGCTGCCACCCGAGCCTCGACGTGACCACGGACGGGCCGCTCACCCTGACGCTCGCCGGCTGCGGCCCCCCGCTCCACTTCGGCCCCTAGCCGCGAGCGACCGGGGAGAGGGGGTCGATGCTCTAGCCTCTTTTCGCCGATGAGCCTCTTCCTCGCAACGTGCCAGGGCATCGGCCTCGCGGTCGCTGCCGGGGCGTTCGCCGGCGCGTCCGGCCGCCGGGGCACGCTCGGCGTCATCCTCGCCGTTCCGGCCGCGATCGGCGGCGGGGTCCTGTTCGCCATCTCGCTCTCGAACCGCGACCATCCGGCCTGGCCCGGGGTGCTCCTCGGGATCATCATCGCCCTGCTCGCCTACGGCGTTGTCAGCGCGGTTGTCGCGGGAGCTCAGGCACGGGCGAGGGGAGCCTCGTCGATCGGCCTGATCGTGGCCGTGGCAGCCCTCGTCGTCGCCGTCCTCTCGGTGTTCGTGGAGCCATTCGGACTGGTTGCTCTGCTCGCGCTGCTCTGGCTTGCGTCCGCTCGCCACCGGCGCGCCCAGCGCAAGTACGAGGGGTTGCGCGTCCTCCGGTGAGCGCCGGACCCGCGCCGTCGTCCGGGCCCGACTCCGTCCACATGTCCCGCAAGCTGTGCCTGATCGTCGTCGATTCCCTGCGGACCGACATGCTCATGCGCGCCGTCGCGGAGGACCTGGCGCCGAACTTCGCCGCGCTGATCGACCGCGGCACCCTGATCGGCGACTGCGTCTCCGCCTTTCCCTCGGTGACGCCCGTCGCCTGCTCCGAGATCGCCACCGGGGCGAGCCCGGAGCACCATCACATCAGCGGCATGAACTGGTACCACCGCGCCGAGCGGCGCTACGTCGAATACGGGTCCTCGCTCGAGGCCACCCGTGCCTTCGGGCTCTTCAAGACCCTCTACGACACGGTCTACAACATGAACATGGCCCACCTCTCCCACGAGGTGGAGACGATCTTCGAACGGCTCGGCGACGCCGGGGTGAGGACCGCGTGCACGCCGTTTCTGATCTATCGGGGGCGCCGGCGCCACGAGCTCGGCCTCGAGGGCCTGATGCGGCGGGTGGCCGTGGCGGCCAACTTCCGTCACGCCGTGTGGGGCCCGGACGAGCTCTTCTACGGGGAGCTCTATGCGAGCAGGCGGGTCCCGTGCAAGCCGACGCTCGCGCGCCCCGGCACCCGCGATGCCTACTCGGCCTGCGTCGTCCGCGAGCTGATCGACGACGACGGCTACGACTTTCTGCTCTTTTCGCTTCCCGACAACGACCACCACACGCACACTCACGGGGTGGCCTCGATGCGGGACTCGATCGCCCACGCGGACCACTGCTTCGGCGAGATCGTGGACGCCGCGGGCGGCATCGACTCCTTCTGCGATGCGCACGGGGTGATCCTCATGGCCGACCACGCACAGACCGATGTGCATTCGCCCGTGCCGCTGGCCGCGGCCCTGGGCGAGCGGTGGAGGGTGCTGGAGCCCAATGCGCAGCGCCCCGAGCTCGCCGAGCTCGCCGTCAGCCCCACCGCCCGCGCTGCCGCGCTCTATCTGCTTCGCGAGGAGGACCGCCACGGCGGAAAGCTCGGGCGGTTGTGGACCGACCTGCGAGAGCTCGAGGGCGTGGACTTCGTCGCCAGGCTCTCGGCGGCAAACGGCGACCCGCCCGAGGCGCTCGTCGAAAGCGGGCGGGGGGAGCTTCGCTTTCGTCCCGGCTCCCAGGTCGCCGACCCGCGCGGGGCCGGGTGGGAGCTCGACGGACGGCCCGAGGTGCTCGGGCTCCACCCCATGGACGGGCGGCTCGCGAGCGACGCCTATCCGGACGGCCTCTCGAGGCTGTGGTCCGCGCTTCGGGCGCCGAACGCCGGGGACGTCCTGGTCTCCCTCGCGGAGGGGTATGAGTGCGTGGACTGGGGGGGCGCCACTCACGTCGGCGGCGCCAGCCACGGCGCCCTGACGGCCGGCGACTCGCTGGGCCCCCTGGTCCTATGTGGCCTCGACGGCGCGGATGACGCTCGCGACCAGTGGGCGCTTCGTGACGTCGCGGGACTCGTCATGAAGCATTTCGGGATCCCCAACGAGGCGGCGCCAAGCGCCCCGGAGCGGCCGGCCGAGGTCGCGAGATGAGCCGGATCGCCGCAGAGCCGTGGACGTCGGGCGACCAGCTCGGCTGAGGCCGAAGTGCGCGGCCGCCGTAGCGACGGCCGCCGCCGCGACCGCCCTCGCCTGGGCGACGCCGGCGCTGGCGGACACCGCGTCGGTGGCCGGCTCCACGCCCGAGGCCGCCTCCGGGAGCTCGGCGGCGACGGCGCCCCGGCAGCCCGCCGCCGCGCCGGAGCCGCCGATCGACAAGGCGCAGGCGATCCGGATCGCCCGCACCGACCCGAAGGTCTCGGAGGAGCGCCGAGCGCACGGGCCGCTGGCCGCCTCGGCGCAGGGAAAGCCCGGCACGTGGCAGGTGGACTTCTACGCCGGCGGAGTCGATCGGGTGCAGGTGGTCGTCGACGACGTCACCGGCCAGATCCGCGAATCCTGGACCGGCGACCAGATCGCCTGGCAGATGGCCCGCGGCTACAGCGGGCAGTTCGGGCACAAGCTCAATGCGCCTTACGTCTGGATCCCCCTGGCGGCCATCTTCTTCCTCGGCCTCGTCGACCTTCGGCGCCTTCGGCGGGTCGCTCACCTGGACCTGCTGGTCCTGTTGTCGTTCGGGATCTCCGAGGCCTACTTCAACGCCGGGAGCATCGGCGCGAGCGTGCCCCTCGCCTATCCACCGCTGCTCTACCTGCTCGCGAGGATGCTCTGGATGGGCTTCCGCGGGCCTGGCGCCGGGCTTCGACCGACGGTGCCGATCGCGTGGCTTGCGGTTGGCGGGGCCTTTCTGCTCGGGTTCCGAATCGCGCTCAACATCGCGGATTCAGGGGTCATCGACGTCGGCTACGCGGGCGTGATCGGCGCGGATCACATCACTCACGGCCAGGCCATCTGGAACAACTTCCCCGCTGACAACCAGTTCGGGGACACCTACGGCCCCTTCAACTACTACGCCTATCTGCCGTTCGAGCTCGCGCTTCCCTGGAGCGGCCATTGGGACAACCTGCCGGCCGCGCATGCGGCCGCGATCTTCTTCGACCTGGCGACGGTCGCGGGACTGTTCGTCCTGGGTCGCCGCCTCCGACCCGGGACGGAGGGCACCAGCCTGGGCGTGATCCTCGGATTCGCGTGGGCCGCCTACCCCTTCACGGACTACGCCCTGCAATCGAACTCGAACGACACGCTGCTCGCGGCGCTGCTCGTCTGGACGCTGGCGCTGTTCGCGCAGCCTGTATGGCGCGGCGTCCTGCTCGCGGTGGCGGTGGCCGCCAAATTCGCGCCGTTGCCGCTCGCGCCGCTGTTCGCCACCGGCCAGACGGGCCTCGCCGCCAGGAGCGAGGGATCGCGGTGGCCGCGATCGCGGCTGCGCCCGATCGCGGCCTTCTCCGTGGCTTTCGCCGTGGTGGTCGCGCTGATGGCCGCGCTGCCCGCGGTGGACCCCGGGCTGGGGACCTTCTACGAGCGCACCGTCAAGAGCCAGCTCGACCGCACCTCACCCTTCAGCATCTGGGGTCAGGACCACTCGCTCGAGTGGGCACAGACCGCCATCAAGGTGCTCACGGTCGCGCTCGCCGGAATCCTCGCCTTCATTCCCCGCCGCCGGTCCCTGGTGCAGGTGGCCGCCCTGGCCGCCGCTCTGATGATCGCCGTCCAGCTCGTCGCCGAGCACTTGTTCTATCTCTACATCCCCTGGTTCTACGGGTTGGCGCTTCCGGCGATCGCCTTCCCGATCAGCCGCTCGAGCTCGGCGAGCTCCTCGGCGAGCTCCGTCGCCAGCCCGCCGGCTCGGCGCCTCGCGAAGGTCGCGGCCAGCGAGCGGTAGTACCAGAGCACCTCGTCGCGACCGGCGTTGAACCTCGTCCAGAGCTCCTCGCCGACCTCGCGGTAGTCGACCAGGATCGTCCGGATGTTGTGGAGCTTGTCGGCGAGCGAGACGTGCAGCGACGCCTCGGGCGAGCTCTCGAGGCGCTCGAGGTACGCCTCCTTGCGCTCGCGCCAGGGAGGCTTGGGATCGCCGACGCTGTCGCTGCACTCCTCGACGATCGCGGCCACCGGATCGCCGAACTCGGCGCGGATCCGCTCCAGCGTCGGGAGGCCCCCCTGGTCCTCGACGGCGTCGTGGAGCAGCGCGGCGATCGCCTGGTCTTCCGTCCCACCCGTTTCGATCACGAGCGACGTGACCCCGAGCAGGTGGCCGAAGTAGGGGATGCCGGATCCCTTCCTCGTCTGGCCTCGGTGAAGCTCGAAGGCCAGGTCGAGCGCTCGGGTGAACCGCTCGCCGAGAGCTGGCTGAGTGGCGACGCCCACCTCTCGATGCTATCCGGCTCAGCCCGGCGCGGGCATCAGGACCGGCTCGATCGAGTCCGCCAGGCCGTCGTCGCGGATCGCCACGGAGACGGCGTTGATCCACACGTCCTCGTCCGCGGTGTCGAACTTCACGGGCATCTGGGTACGGAACCCCTCCAGCGCCTGCTCGCGCCGTACCCCGATCACGCCGGCTCGCGAGCCGGTCATGCCGACGTCGCTGATGAACGCGGTGCCGCCCGGCAGGATGCGCGCATCGGCAGTCGGCACGTGCGTGTGCGTCCCGAGGCAGGCCGCCACTCTTCCGTCGAGGTGCCAACCCATGGCGACCTTCTCGCTGGTCACCTCGGCGTGGAAGTCCACCACGACCGCGTCAGCGTCCCCAGCCAGCTTGGCGATCAAGGCATCGGCCTCGGGGAACGGCGAGCGCGCGGTCCTCAACTCCACCGAGCCGCTGAGGTTGACGACGGCGAGCCGTCGGTCTCCGACCGGGACCACCGTGTGCCCGCGCCCGGGGTTTCCGGCCATGTAGTTCGCCGGGCGGATCACCCGCTCGGCGCGGTCGAGGAACTCGTAGGCGTTGCGGTGACGGTACACGTGGTTGCCGGTCGTGATCACGCCGACCCCGAGGTCGAAGAGCTCCCTGGCGGTCTTCTCCGTGATCCCCAGGCCCCCGGCGGTGTTCTCGCCGTTCGCGATCACCAAGTCGGGCGAGTGGCGCTCGCGTAGCTCGGGCATGGCCGCCGCGAGCCCGGCTCGGCCCGGCCGGCCGACGATGTCGCCGATGAAGAGGATGCGCACGGACGCGGGAGCCTAACCCCCGGGGAGCGGAGCGGCCCGCGATGCGCTGGCTTCCGCGGGGCTCAGCCGATCGAGGCGCGGTAATCCGAGGCGCCCGCGAGCTCGCGATGGACGGCCTCGGCGAGATCCGCAGCGGTCTCGCCTCCGCTCTCGCGCCAGGCGGCGGCCACCGCCAGATACAGCTCGTTGGCCGGCGCCTCTTCGTCGCCGGTCTGGCCATCGAGCCCTTGGTACACGCGCGGGGGAAGCCGGCAGGTGAGGAGCCAATCATCGCCCGCGAGCAGGTGGATCGGCTCGAACACGGAGGTGACCTCGCCCCTGTCGCGCGACACGTGCCGGGTCCGAAAGGCGGCGGTGATCGCGATTCGCCCGGCGTCGTAGC
The DNA here is from genome assembly GCA_036558385.1 of Solirubrobacterales bacterium. Lineage (GTDB taxonomy): Bacteria > Actinomycetota > Thermoleophilia > Solirubrobacterales > 70-9 > AC-56. The sequence goes on from DATBFS010000035.1 coordinate 10,562, forward strand.
TTCGACCCGCCGGATAGCGGGCGGGGGTGATGAGGTCCCGCGCCATCCTCGGGGTGAGCTGGCCCGCGCAGACCGGGTTCAGGAGCGCCACCGCATCGGAATCTCCAAGGGCGCCCCCGTCGAAATCCACCCAGCGAATCGCCTCCGAGCCCTCCAGCTCCTGTAGCCGTGCGGGTCGCGGCTCTTGCCCGGGCAGCCAAGCGCTCGCCTGCCTGATCAGCCGTCGGTTGCGATCGACGTAACGGGCCCGGCGCCCTTCCGCTGCCCATGAAGAGGTTGCCGTGATCACTGCGCGGTGCCTCGCCTATCCCACGAACGGGCGCCGGCGGCCGAAGCTTCCGCTTATTGGCTGTCCACTAGCTTTCCGGAGCGTGAACGCCCTGGGCGACGGAGAGGTCGTGATCGAGACGCGCGGGCTGGCCAAGCGCTTCGGTGACCGGGAGGCGCTGAAGGGGGTCAGCTTCGATGCCCACCGCGGCGAGCTCTTGGCGATCATCGGCCCCAACGGGGCGGGCAAGACGACCCTGCTGTCGATCCTCGCCGGCATCAGGGACCCCGATGACGGCTCGGTCAGCCGGCCGCCCGGCGAGATCGGCTGGGTGCCGCAGCAGGCGGCCCTCTATCGGCGGCTGACGGTGGAGGAGAACCTTCGTCTGTTTGCGCGCCTGGAGGGCATGCCGGACACCGAGGCGACCGTCGAGGAGATGCTCGCCCAAAGCGCGCTCGCCGATCGCCGCCACGACCAGGTCGGGACGCTCTCAGGCGGCAATCAGCAACGGATCAACATCGCTCTCGGCCTGCTCACGCGCCCGGCCGTCCTGCTCCTCGACGAGCCGAGCGCAGGCCTGGACCCCCGGCAGCGCGAGCGTCTGTGGGAGTTCGTGCTCGATCTCGCGGGGGGCGGCACCACGGTGATCTTCTCCACCCACAACATCGCCGAGGCGGAGCGCTACGGCCAGCGCCTCCTCGTGCTCGCGGATGGGGAGACGCTCTTCGACGGCACCTCGGGCTCCCTGCACGCCGCGGTGCCCGAAGCCGGCGCGCGGGACTTCGAGGAGGCGTTCGTCGCGTTCCTGAGGGACCGAGGCCACTGAGCCATCGTGGGCGGGGCTTGACCAGGTGCGCTGGCTCTTTCTGAAGGACCTCCAGATCCTTCGCCGCTCGCCCCTGGTGACGGTGCTCCTGGTCCTCTACCCGGTGGCGATCGCGGTGCTGATCGGATTCGCGCTCTCCCGCGGGCCGGAGAAGCCGCGCGTCGCCTTCCTCAACGAGGTCCCCTCAGATACCCCGCTGGTCGTCGGCGGGACCGAGTTCGACATCACCGGCGCCAAGAGCGAGCTGTGCTCGCGGCTGGACTGCATCCCGGTCTCCACGGAGGCGCAGGCGCGAGACATGGTCGAGTCGGGCGACGCGCTTGCGGCGCTGATCCTGCCGCCGGACCTGATCACCAGGCTCGAGTCCCTCGGCGGCCTGAACCCGACGCAGCCGACGGTCAGGGTCCTGGTGAACGAGGAGGACCCGGTCAAGGCGGGGCTGGTGGACGACCGCATCAGCTCGCTCGTCACTCAGGCCAACCTGCGGATCTCGAAGGAGGTGTCACACATCTCCGCCAACTACCTCACGCTCTTGACTCAGGGGGGCACGTTCAACCTGCTCGGGCAGACCCTCAACATCCTGGGTCTGAACAACACCGAGCGGATCCTCGAGCGGGTGCGCGCCGACCTGCCCAAGGACAGCCCGGTCGCCGACTCCCTCGACGAGGTGATCCGGTTCGCGCGCCTCGCGGGACAGAACCTGGACCAGGCGAAGCCGCTGCTCGCGTCGGTCGCGCACCCGATCGCGGTCGACAAGGAGGTCGTCTCCGGATCGCCGCCCAATCTCGACTCGTTCGCGATCGCGGTCGCCGCCACCGTGACCCTGATGTTCGTGACCGTGCTGCTCGTCGCCGGCTCGCTGGCGCTGGAGTGGGAGGAGAACGCCTATCCGCGCCTGGTTCGCGGACTGGTGGGGCGCAGCGCGCTGCTGGGGGAGAAGGTCGTGCTCGGTGTCGCCCTCTCCCTGGCGGTGACCCTGTTGATGCTGGCCGGTCTGTCGCTCTTCGTGGACATCCACTGGGGTCGATTCCCCGCCATGCTGGCGGCGATCGTGGCGGGAGGCGCCGGCTTCGCCGCGTTCGGGGCCGCGATTGGCGGCGCGACTCGCGAGGTCCGCGCCAGCTCGCTGCTCGCGTTCATGGTGTCGCTCCCGATCGCGTTCATCTCCTTGGTCCAGTCGGGAACGGTGAGCCCGGGTCTGTTCGACGTGATCAAGGTCATTCGCGCCGTGTTTCCTTTCCACCCGGCGCTCGACGCGATGTCCGGCGCGCTTGACGCCTCGGGGCCGAGCCTCGGCGTCCCGCTGCTTCACCTCGGGATCCTGGTCGTCGCCTACGGCGTGCTCGCCAGGATCGCGCTCCGTCGCCTCTCCTGATTCATCCGATGGCGGTGAAAAACCCGCGCCGTCCCAGGCACTGAAGGAGGTTGATCGATGTCGGGTTCCCGCTGGGAAAGGCTCGCGCCGCTCACCGGAGTCGCCTTCTTCGTGTTGATCGCGTTCACGCTGGCGCTGAGCAACGACACACCGGACATGGAGGGACGCCTGTCCCTGGTCGCCTTCGCCGGGATCCTCACGATCGCGATCGGCGGCGCGGTCGCAAGCGCATTGCAGCTCACCGCCGCGGACACGGTCAACGATGTCCCCCGCACCGTCACGCAGACCCTCGCGGTGCTCAGCGAGGACTTCTTCTTCCCGTTCCTGGCGGGGATCGCGGTGTTCATGTTCGCCGCGGGGGTGTGTGCCATCCGCCATGGTGGCCTGCCCAAGTGGCTGGCGTGGGCCGCGATCGTGATCGGTGTCGTGTCCGTCACGCCGGTTGGATTCATCGGATTCGTTCTGGTCTTCGTCTGGGTGCTCGTGGCGAGCGTGGTCCTCTACCCGGCAGGGCGGCGAGAGCCCCGCGCCCAGGGCCCCGGCCGGGTAGCCCTGCGCCGCATGGCGGGCGCCCGCCGTGGCGCTGTACGGCCGTCCCTAGAATCCGGGGCGTGAGCTTTCCCGCCACCCGGATGCGCAGGCTGCGGCGCACGCGGCCCCTGCGCGAGCTGGTGCGCGAGACCGATCTCTCGCCGCGGCACCTGGTGCAGCCACTGTTCGTGGTCGCTGGCGAGGGCGTGCGCGAGGAAGTGCCGTCGATGCCCGGGATCGAGCGGCTCTCCATCGCCGAGCTCGACGCGGAGGCGACCGAGCTCGAGGACGCCGGCATCGGCGCCGTGATCCTGTTCGGCATCCCGGCGTCCAAGGACGAGGCGGGCTCGGGCGCCTACGACGCCGAGGGGGTCGTCCAGATGGCCGTTCGGGCGCTCAAGGAGGCCCATCCCGCGCTGGTCGTGATCACCGACGTGTGCCTCTGCGAGTACACCTCGCATGGCCACTGCGGGGTCGTTCGTGACGGCGAGGTCGACAACGACATCACGATCGAGCTCCTTGCCAAGACCGCGATCTCGCAGGCGGACGCCGGTGCCGACGTCGTCGCCCCGAGCGACATGATGGACGGCCGAATCGGGGCGATCCGCTCGCAGCTGGACGAGGAGGGACACTCCAACGTGGCGATCATCGCCTACAGCGCCAAGTACGCCTCCGCGTTCTACGGCCCCTTCCGCGAGGCGGCGGAGTCGACGCCGCAGTTCGGCGATCGCCGCGGCTACCAGATGGACGCAGCGAACGCGCTCGAGGCCGTGCGGGAGGCTGAGCTGGATCTCGCCGAGGGCGCTGACGTGGTGATGGTGAAGCCGGCGATGCCGTACCTCGACGTGATCCGCCGCGTCAAGGAACAGACGGGGGCGCCCGTCGGCGCCTACCAGGTCTCCGGCGAGTACTCGATGCTGAAGGCCGCGGCCCGGAACGGGTGGATCGACGAGCGGGCTGCTGCGCTGGAGAGTCTGACGGCGATCCGGCGAGCGGGCGCCGATCTGGTGCTGACCTACTACGCCAGGGAGGCCGCGGGTTGGCTCTGAGCGGCGCGGACGCGCCACTCAAGCAGCCTCGGCCGAAGGTCCGCTCCCGCCGCGACGGCGCGGCGATCCCGCTCGACGACGACGACAAGCGGCTCATGAACCTGCTCCAGTCGAGGTTCGCGCTCGAGCCCGAGCCATTCGCGGCCGTCGCCCGCGACGCCGGGCTCGGAGTAGAGGACGTCCTTGCCCGGACCCAGCGGCTCCTAGACGAGCGGATCATCCGGGAGATCACCCCGATCTTCGACACCCGCGCCCTCGGGTATGCCTCGATGCTGGTGGCGGCGAAGGTGGACGGCGAGCACCCGCAGCGCGCCGCCCGGGTCGTCAACGCGCATCCGGGCGTCTCCCACAACTACCTGAGGACGCACGAGTTCAACCTCTGGTTCACGATCGCGACGCCCCCCGACTCCGAGCTCGGTCTCGAGGGCACGCTCGAGGTCCTTCAGGAGGAGACGGGCGCCGAGTCGATTCGCCAGCTCCCCACGTTGACCCTGTTCAAGATCAACATGAACCTGGAGATGGAGCAGGGGACGGACGCGCTCGCGGCGGCGGTTGACGCGGCGCCGCCCCGTGAGCTCGAGCGACAGCCCTACGACGAGCTCGACGTCGCGGTCATCCGGGCACTCCAGGGTCCCATGAAGGTCACCGAGCGCCCCTACGACGCCGCCGCGCGGGAGCTCGGGATGGAGACCGGGCCATTCCTGGAGCACCTCGAGGGGATGGTCGAGCGAAAGCTCCTGAGGCGGGTGGCCGCGATCCTTTACCACCGCCGCGCCGGGTTCTCGGCGAACGGGATGGGGGTGTGGCGGGTGCCCACGGACGAGGTACTGGAGACCGGCCGGCGGATGGCAGCCGTGCGGGGGATCTCCCACTGTTACCAGCGCCCCACCTACGAGGACTGGCCCTATTCGGTGTTCACCATGGCCCACGGACGCTCGAAGGAGGAGTGCGACGCGATCCTCGACGGGATCGCCGAGGCGCACGGTCTGCACGGCGAGGACCGCGCGGTGCTCTACTCCTCGACCGAGTACAAGAAGGTGCGCTTGCGCTACTTCACCGATGAGTACGCGCGCTGGGAGCACGAGCACGCGGGGATCTAACCGCCGCGCGAGCAGCACGAGAACGTCCCTGGGTTAGCCGAACTTCCCGAACTGCCTGAACCTTGGTCCGGCCCCCGGACCGAAGTTCACTCACCGGCCGGGGGTGACTCCCGATAAGCGTCGAATCGGTCTCAACTCGGCCATCGGCGTTCTGCGACATGCTGCATCCGTGGGTACGCCGACCTCCGAGAAGCTCTTCGCCCGCGCGGCCGAGCTCATCCCGGGAGGGGTCAACTCCCCGGTTCGCGCCATGCGGCAGGTCGGGCGCGAGCACCCGATCTTCATCGAGCGGGGCGAGGGCTGCGAGCTCATCGACGTGGACGGCAACCGTTACATCGATTGGGTGTGCTCCTGGGGGCCGCTGATCCTCGGTCACGCCCACCCGCGGGTCGTCGAGGCCGTGCGAAAGGCGGCGGGGTTGGGCACCAGCTTCGGCGCGCCCACCGAGGCGGAGGTCGAGTTGGCCGCGCGGGTATGCGAGCGCTTCAGGTCGGTGGAGATGGTCCGGATGGTCAACTCCGGGACCGAGGCGACGATGAGCGCTCTGCGCCTGGCCCGCGCCGCCACGGGGCGCGACAAGGTCGTCAAGTTCGCGGGCGCCTACCACGGCCACGTCGATGCCCTGCTCGCGGAGGCGGGGTCGGGGCTGGCCACCCACAACCTGCCGGCGAGCCCCGGCGTCACCGTCGCCCAGACGGCCGACACGATCGTCGTGCCCTGGAACGACGGCGACGCCGTGGCGGCCGCGGTCGCCGAGCATCACCCGGCCGCGATCCTCGCGGAGCCGCTGCCGGCGAACATGGGAGTGGTCCCGGCCGCCGACGGCTTTCTACAGCGGCTGCGCGAGCTGGCCGACGGCGACGGCGCGCTGCTCGTCCTGGACGAGGTGATCTCTGGCTTCCGGGTCGCACGCGGGGGGGCGCAGGAGGCGCTCGGGGTCGAGGCGGATCTCACGGTCATGGGCAAAGTGCTGGGCGGCGGCCTTCCCGCGGCCGCCTATGGGGGGCGGCGCGACCTGATGAACCTGGTGGCCCCCGCCGGCGACGTCTACCAGGCCGGCACCCTCTCGGGGAACCCGCTCGCGACGGCGGCGGGGCTGGCGACGCTCGGCGAGCTGGTCGCCGGCGCGTATGAGCGGCTGAGCGAGCTCACCGAGCGTCTGGCCCGAGGGCTCCGAACCGCGGCCCGTGGGCGCCCGGTCCAGATCTCGTCCGCGTGCGGCCTCGTGACCCCGTTCTTCAGCGCGGAGCCCGTGCGCAACTTCGCCGAGGCCTCGGCGTGCGACACCGATGCCCACGGGCGCTTCTGCCGCGCCTTGCTCGACCGTGGGATCTATCCGCCGCCCGCCCAGTTCGAGGCGTGGTTCGTGTCGCTCGCGCACGACGAGGCATCGATCGACCGCACCGCCCAGGCGGCCGCCGAGGCGTTCGCCGTGGCGTTGGACTGATTCGAGTCGAGTGGCGCCCCACTCAGCCTGAGACTGAGCGGGAGCGCCACCCGATGCGGGTTGGGGCGTCTACGCCGTCTCGTTGGCCAGCTCCGGCTGGCCCGGCGAGCCGAGTTGCACGTGCGCCCGGCTGTCGCGGCCGCGGATCAGCACCAGGGTCAGGACGAAGCCGAGACCGGCGATCACCGCTCCTCCGAGGAACGCGGATTGGAAGCCCTCGGTGAGGGCGTTCGTCAGGGCCGACGGATCGCCGCCCGCGGATGCCATGACGTGGTCGGTCCGGGTGTTGGCGATCGTCGCCAGGACGGCCAGCCCGAGCGCCCCGCCGACCTGCTGCGAGGTGTTGATCAGCCCGCTGGCGAGGCCGGATTCCTGGTCGCGCACGCCCGAGACCGCCGCGATCGTCGTGGTGACGAAGGCGAATCCGAGCCCCGTCGCCGCGAGCAGCGACGGACCCAGGATGTCGGTGACGAACCCGCCGCCAACCGAGACCTGCGAGAACCAGACGAGGGCCACGGCGATGAACGCCATCCCGGCGGCCAGCACGGGCTTGAACCCGATCCGGGTCACGAGCTGGGACGCGATCCCGGAGGCGACGATGATCATCACCGCCAGCGGCAGATAGGAGAGGCCGGCGTGAATCGCGCTGTAGCCGAGCACCTGCTGCATGTACAGGGTGATGAAGAAGAACATCGAGAACAGGGAGGCGCCGACGAGCAACCCGACCGCGTTCGCCCCGGTCAGGGTTCGAAGCCGGAAGATGCGGAAGGGCATGAGCGGGGCCTTCGAGCGCCGCTCGATCGCGACGAACGCGGCGATCAGCGCCGCGGAGAGGCCAAGCAGGCCAAGGGTTTGCAGCGAGCCCCAGCCCGCGTCGGTGGCGTCGACGATCGCGTACACCATCACCGACAGGCCCGCGGTGACGCTGACCGCCCCGGCCGCGTCGAAGTGACGTGTTGCCGACTCCGACCGGCTCTCGGCGACCAGGCGGGGGGAGAGGGCCGCGACGATGAGCGCCACGGGGACGTTGACCCAGAGCACCCACTCCCATCCGAGGCCCTCGGTGAGGATTCCCCCGAGCAGCACGCCGGCGGCACCGCCCGCCCCGGCAACGGCCCCCCAGGCGCCGAGCGCCTTGTTCCGCTCAGCGCCGTCGCGGAACGTCGTGGTGACGATCGAGAGCGCCGCGGGCGAGATGATGGCGGCCCCGAGGCCCTGGGCGGCGCGCGCGGCGATCAGCTGCCCCTCGTTGGCCGAGAACCCGGCCGCGAGCGACGCCGCCGCGACGAGCAGCAAGCCGCCGATGAAGACCCGCCGACTCCCGATGAGGTCCGCGAGCCTCCCGCCGAGGAGCAGGAAGCCGCCGAAGGTGAGGACGTAGGCGTTCACGACCCAGGGCAGGCTCTCCTGCGAGAAGTCGAGCCCCTTGCCGATCGACGGCAGCGCCACGTTCACGATGGACGCGTCGAGCACGACGATGAATTGGGCGAAGCAGAGGAGGACGAGGGCGATCCAGCGGCGGCGTTCGAACTCCTGGGCGGTGGTCATCATCTTGTCCTCCTCGAATCCTCTGGCGCCTGTGCGATAATCGGAAGCCGAGTTCCGGTTCCGCACTATACGGAACCTCGGTTCCGTTTGTGTGGCAGCCGTCACACAGGCACGTTTTTCGGTCGTCATCCTGGTGACGAACGACCTGAGCCGAAATCGACACCAAACGGGGATTCGATGACCACGAGCGCAACCGCCGCCTCCGCGTCCACTGACGGAGCCCGCACCCAGCGCGCGGACGCGCGGCGCAACCGCCGCAAGGTCCTCGACGCGGCCCGCAAGGCGTTCGCCGAGGATGGACTCGACGTCCGCATCGAGAAGGTCGCCCGGAAGGCCGGCGTGGGGGTGGGCACCGTGTACCGCCACTTCCCGACCAAGGAGGACCTGCTGCAGGCGCTTGCCGACGACCGCTTCGCCGGTCTCGCGGAGGCGGCTCGCAGGGCCCTCGACGATCCCGACGCCTGGAGCGGGTTCTCGGAGTTCATGCGCTACTCGGCGGAGGTGATGGCCGAGGACCGAGCGCTCTCGGAGGCGATGGACCAGCGCCCGGAGATGTGTGGGCAGGCGGCGGAGGACGTCAGGCTGCTCGAGATCGTCGGCGAGCTGATCCAGCGTGCGCAAGCGGATGGCGCACTGCGCGCCGATGTCGTCGCCGAGGACGTCCCGAGCCTGATCTGCGGCCTCGGGAGGGCGACCCGGGAGAGCGAGGGCCGCCCGTCGATGAGTTGGGAGCGCTACCTCGCCATCATCCTCGCCGGCCTGCGCCCGGCGGCCGGTTCGTCCCTTCCCCGCTCTCCCGCGGACTCCTGAGCGCCCCCGCCTGCCCGACCGGCTAACCTCGCGCGCCGATGCCCGTCGCCGAGGAGGCTCTGCGCACCCTCGCGGACCAGCTCCGCGGAGACGACTCGGTGATCTCGCCGCACGTCGCCGGTCCAGGCCACGAGGCGCCCGCGCTCGGCCTGCTCGCAGCGGCCGGTCCGAGCGCGACCCGCGACCCGGGTGAGTACGCGCTCGGAATCGAGACGATCCGCGAGGGCTATCTCCTTCACTACGGGCGACCGCGGGTCATCGCCGAGGCCGACGAGGACCTCACACTGCTGGCGGGAGACTACCTCTACGCGCGCGGCCTGGAGCGGCTCGCCGCGCTCGGGGACCTCGCCGCGATCCGCGAGCTCGCCGACCTGATCTCGATGTCCTCCCAGCTCCACGCCGAGGGGCGCGAGGGAGCGCGGGAGCTCTGGCTGGCCTCGGTGACGACGGTCGCCGCCGCCACGAATCCGGCTCACGAGCAGGCGAAAGATGCGCTTCGAAATGGGGAGGAGGGCGCCGCCGAGGCGCTCTGGCGGCAGGCCGTCCACACGGCGAAGGAGGCCGGCATCGGCGACCCGCTAGGGCGCGCAGCGGAGGCGATAGGCTTCCAGCCCCAGTAGGACCTCCTGCCTGAACGTGGCCGACGCCGCCGACAAGACGAACGGTTCCGCGGGCGGCGGCGCCGCCCCGACCCCCGACCCGCCCGGCTATTTCGAGGGCGAGTCGATGAACCGCCGCAAGGCGTTCACCGTGGCCAGCCAGGCGATCGGGGGATTGGCGGGCGCGGTGATCGTCCTGCCGGCGGTCGGCTTCGCGGTGGCGCCGATCTTCGACAAGGAGGAGGAGCGCTGGGAGAGCGTCGGCCCGACCAGTCGCTTCACGGAGCAGACCTACACCCCGGTGGTCTTCACCCAGGTAGAGGGGATCGGGGAGGCCGGAAAGACCACCGCCTACGTCCGCAAGGCGATTCCCGAGGCGCCGTTCCACGAGACGCAGTCGTACGAGCCGTACGTCGCGATCTCGACGCGCTGCGCGCACCTCGGCTGTCCCGTGCGCTTCGTGGAGGCGGCGAAGAACTTCATCTGCCCCTGCCACGGCGGCGTCTACGACTTCCAGGGCAAGGTGATCGGCGGGCCGCCGGTCCGCCCTCTGGACCACTTCCAGACCAGGGTGCGAAACGGCGAGGTCCAGGTCGGCCCCCGCTACAGCGTCACGTCGCAGCTCGACCCGGTGCGCACCCGCGACCCGGGCGAGTTCACGGGCGGGGTCTGGAACGTGATCTACCCGCCCCGCCCCGACACGTTCCCGGCGCCGTGAGGGGGCCCGAGTGAAGCTTCCGATCCCCAAGGCGTTGACCAAGCCGCAGGCCCCCGGCGCGGAGGGCAACGGCGCGGGGCCCGCCGTCAAGGAGGCGCCGGCGGACCTCGTCGGGTGGCTCGACGAGCGCACCGGCGGCGCCAGCTTCCTCACCGGGATGCTCTACCGGAAGGTGCCGAAGGGCACCAACTGGTTCTACACCCTCGGTTCGGCGACGCTGTTCGCGTTCGCGGTGCAGGCCGTGACCGGCGTCTTCCTGGCGATGTTCTACACGCCGTCGCCGACTGAGGCATACAGCTCGATCACCCATCTCACGAACGACGTCTTCCTCGGTGAGTTCGTTCGCGGGATGCACAAGTGGGGCGCCAGCCTGATGATCATCCTGATCTTCCTGCACATGGCGCGGACCTTCGTCTTCGGCGCCTACAAGTACCCGCGAGAGCTCAACTGGGTGATCGGGGTCGTGCTCCTGATCCTCACCATGATCATGGGCTTCACCGGCTATCTGCTGCCCTTCGACCAGCGCTCGTTCTGGGCGACGACGGTGGGCAACAACATCAACGGCACCGGGCCCTTCCTCGGCCCGTATCTGGCCGACTTCCTCTATGCGGGCCCCGAGTTCGGGGCGACGACCCTGTCGCGCTTCTACGCGATTCACATGTTGATCGTCCCGGGCCTGATCATCGCCCTGATCGGAGCCCACCTGTTCCTGGTCGTGAAGCTCGGGACGACCGCGCCGCCGTGGCTTCAGCCCAAGCGCTCGAGAACGATGGTCAAGGAGGAACAGGTTTGAACCGGGCAGAGAAGGAGGCCTACCTCCGCGACTACGAGCTGCTGAAGAAGCGGGGCAAGCCCTTCTTCCCGTACGCCGTGATGAAGGACTCGACGATGGCCCTGATCGTGGTCCTCGTGATC
>DATBFS010000036.1:0-11225 GCA_036558385.1 Solirubrobacterales bacterium
AATGAGGGAGACTTCAGGGCTCGTCCCCGGCCAGTCCCGCCTCCGGGGGCGATCGCGTCGGCATCCCTCCCTGGCTACCGACGCGCAGGCGTGGGCGCGGGCTGTGTGGACCCCCTGCCTCCCACAGCCCCGCCCCGCCATCTTTCCGGGGCCCGCAAACACTCGCATCGCGGGGTCCTCGATCGGCCGTCTCCCTCGCGTAGTCCCAGCTGCGCTGGCTTCCCGCTCCTCCTCCCCGCGTCCGACGACCCGCTCGGTTTTTCGGCCCTCCGCTGTGGCGCCCTACCCGGCTGGCTCTTGGCGCCTGCGCTCAAGCACCTCGATCGCGATCACGCTCCCGAGCGGCCCCACCGGGGTGAGCGTCGCCGCGAGCAGCGTGTACGGCGCCTCGTGGCGCAGGATCGTCAACCAGATCAGCAGGCAGAGGGCGATGAACCCGATCCCGTGCGCCCACCCGAACACCATCGCCTGCTGATCGAAGCCGGGGGCCAGCCAGAAGAAGCACAGGGCGGCGAAGATCGCCAGCTCGACCCAGCTGGCGCGCTTCACCCAGGGCCAAAGGGTGCCGGGGACCGGCTTTCGCAGCGTCTCTCGCGATCCGCTCACGGGCGTGGCCTGCTCGGCTGACCGGGAGCTCACCCGGCCGAGATTAGCGCTGTGCTACCGATCTCCTCGCGCGTATGCCTGGCCCGGGCGTACAAGCAAGGCGCGAGGAGTTTGGACCGGGGTCCATAGGAACCGTGCCGCGGGCCCGGAAGAATTCGCGGCATGACGACACCTCCGACCAGATCCGCGGACACGGCAACCGGCGGCTCGGCCACCGGGCAGCCGATCCGGCGGGTGCTCGGCTTCGAGCGCGAGTACCGCTGCTCGGGCGGCCACCAGCATCGCTCCTGGGGGCGGATTCGGTGCTGCCCGGACTGCGGTGAACCGCTCGCGGTCGCGGTGATCCGCCGGATGGCGCTCGCCTAGGTAAGCGCGGTCAGCACGATCCGCTCCTGCTCTTTGCGGTGCGCCACCGGATAGCCCTCGCTCGGGCTCGCCCGCTGGGGGCGCCCGGCGTAGGAGAGCTCGACGCCCTCGGGCAGGAGCTCCGGCAGGCGCCGCCACATCACGCTCCAGGCGCCCATGTTCTTCGGCTCCTCCTGGACCCACATGAGCTGCTTGAGGTTCGGGTAGCTCGCGACCAGCTCCGCCAGCTGGTCGCGAGCGAAGGGATACAGGAGCTCCACCCGCGCGATCGCCACCGACCCGGCCTGCTCCCGCCTCTCGTGGCCGTCGAGGTCGTAGTACACCTTGCCGCTGCAGAGCACCAGGCGTTCGATTCGGTCCTTGCGGTCCTGCGCCCGCGGGTCGTCGAGGACGAACTGGAAGGTTCCGGACGTCAGGTCCTCCAGCCGCGAGGAGGCCGCACTCAGGCGGAGCAGTCCCTTCGGCGTGAAGACGACCAGCGGGCGGGCCTTGCCGATCAGGGCCTGGCGGCGGAGCAGGTGGAAGTACTGGCCGGCCGTGGTGGGATTGGCGAGCCTCATGTTGCCCTCGGCCGCGAGTTGGATGAAGCGCTCGATCCTCGCGCTCGAATGCTCCGGCCCGCCCCCCTCGTAACCGTGCGGGAGCAGCAGGGTGAGGCGGGTCGTCTGGCCCCACTTCGCCTCTCCGGAGGCGATGAAGCTGTCGATGATCACCTGGGCCGCGTTGCCGAAGTCGCCGAACTGCGCCTCCCACAGCACCAGGCTGGACGGCGACGCCGCGGAGTAGCCGTACTCGAACCCAAGGCAGCCGGCCTCCGAGAGCGGGCTGTTGTAGAGCTCGAAGGGGGCTTCGGCGTCCGGAAGATGCTGGATCGGCACGTACTTGAGCCCGGTCTTCTCGTCCCAGTAGGCCAGGTGCCGGTGAGAGAACGTGCCGCGGATGGTGTCCTGGCCGGTCAACCGGATGTGGGTGCCCTCGGTCAGCAGTGAGGCGAAGGCGAGGGCCTCGGCGTGGCCGAATTCGATCCCGCCCTCGGTGAACGCCTCGACCCGCCGGGCGAGCGGCTTGCGGAGCTTGCGATGGATCGCGAAGCTGTCGGGGACCTCGAGCAGGGCCTCGTTGAGGGCGCGCAGTCGCTCGGCCGGGACGGCGGTGTCGACGTCGGGGCTCTTGGTTCGGTCGAGCTCGCCGGTCGCGACCTGGGTGGAGGTCTCCGCGACGTACTCGCCCGCTTCGATCTTTCGCTTCAGCTCGTGATGGGTCTCCTGGAGCTCGGAGCTGCGTTCGGTGCCCAGCCCCCCGACGTCCTCCGGCGTCACCGCCCCCTCCTTGACGAGCTGCTCGGCGTAGATCTCCGACACCGGAGGATGCGCCTTGATCTGAGCCGCCATGGTCGGCTGGGTGTAGGCGGGCTCGTCCGTCTCGTTGTGCCCGTAGCGGCGGTAGCCGATCAGGTCGATGACGATGTCCCGGGCCCAGCGCTCCCGATACGCCATGGCCAGACGAATCGCCGCTATGCAGCCCTCGACGTCGTCCGCGTTGACGTGAATGATCGGGACGTTGAATCCCTTCGCCATGTCGGAGGCATACGGCGTCGAGCGCGCCTCCTTCGGATCGGTCGTGAAGCCCACCTGGTTGTCGGTGATGATGTGGACGGTGCCGCCGATCGAATAGCCCTCCAGCGCCTGTAGGTTCAAGGTCTCGGCGACCACACCCTGGCCCGGGAACGCCGCGTCGCCGTGCAGGAGCAGTGGGACGGCCAGCTCAGGGGCATGCTCGAGGCTCGATCCCGACCGGGAGCTCTGGGTCGCCCGGGCCCCCCCGGTGACGACCGGATCGACGAACTCGAGGTGACTCGGGTTGGGGTAGAGGCGGACGTCGATCTGCTCGCCGTCCCGGGTGGTGAACCTGCCCTCCGCGCCGTAGTGGTACTTGACGTCGCCGGTCCCGCCGTGAGGGATCGCCGCGACCGCCTTGACCCGCTCGAGCGCCTGCGCCCCCTCGAACTCGGCCATGATGGACTCCACCGGGCGCCCCAGGTTGTGGGCGAGGACGGCGAGGCGTCCCCGGTGCGCCATCCCGAGGACGACCTCGTGGGCCCCGCCGCGCTGCGCGAGCGTGACCAGCTCGTCGATCATGGGCACGACCGCGTCCAGGCCCTCGATCGAGAACATCTTCTGGCCCAGGTAAGCGCGCTGAAGGAAGCGCTCGAACTGGAAGACCTCGACCAACCGGGCGAGGAGCGCGCGCTTCTCCTCCGTCGTGAGAGGTGATCGGTGCGCCCCGGTCTCGATCATCTCCCTCAGCCACATCCGCTGCTGGTGGGACGAGAGATGCTCGATCTGGTAGGCGACCGTCCCGCAGTACGAGTCGCGCATCCTCGGGAGGACCTCGAGCAGGGTCTCGCCCTCGACCCCGATTCGCAGGATCGAGGCCGGGATCTTCGACATCAGGTCGGGGGTCAGGTTGAGGTTCTCGGGCTCGATCGCCGGGTCGCCGCGTGGCTCGGAGCCGAGCGGGTCCAGGCGCGCCGCCAGGTGGCCGTGCGTGCGGTAGGCCTTCAGGAGCGAGGTGGCCGCCTGCACCGCCTGGAGGAGCTCGGTGTCGGGCGCCGCCGCGGTCGTTGACGGGGCCGGGGCCGCCTGGGAGGAGGCGGAGGCGGGATATGCGTTGGCGATCACCGACGTTGGAACGTCCAGGGCCTCGGCCACTGACTCATAGAACGCGTCCGCGCCCTGGAGCAACTCGTCGATTCGGCGCAGGAACGAACCGGACTCGGCCCCCTGGATGATCCGGTGGTCGTACGTGGACGTCATCGTCATCACCTTCGAGATGCCGAGTGCCTTCAGCTTGTCGGCCGGCGCCTGTGCCCACTCGGCCGGGTAGGCGATCGACCCGGTGGCGACGATGGTTCCCTGGCCGGCCATCAGGCGCGGCACGGAGGCCACCGTCCCCAAGCCACCCGGATTGGTCAGCGTGATGTTCGTCCCCTGAAAGTCGTCGGCGGTCAGCTTGTTCTCTCGCGTCTTCGAGATCAGGTCCTCGTAGTACGCGTGGAACCCCGCGAAGTCGAGGTGATCGGCCCCCTTGATGCACGGCACCATGAGGCTGCGCGAGCCGTCCTTGCGTTCGACGTCCACCGCGATCCCGAGGTTGACCCCGGTTGACTCCATCACCTGCGGCTTGCCGTCGTTTTCCGCGTACGCGCGTCCCATCACGCCCCACTGCCGAGCCGCTTCCACGATCGCCCACGCGATCAGGTGCGTGAACGAGACCTTCATGGCGCGCTCCTTCAGCACCCCGTTGAGCGCCTTTCGCTTCGCGTCGAGGACGTCCACGGACAGGGTCCGGAAGGAGGTCGCAGTCGGAACCGAGCGGCTCTCGTTCATCGCCTGCGCGAGCATCCCGGCGGGCCCCCGGAGAGGCTTTGCCTCGCCGGATGGTGCAGCGGTGGCCGGGGTGGCCGTTGGCGCGGTCGCGCCCTGCTCGCCGTTCGCCGCCGCGAGCACGTCGGCCTTGGTCACCTTGCCGCCGGGTCCCGAACCGCGAACGCCGCTCAGGTCGACTCCACTCGCCGCCGCGACCCTGCGGGCGACCGGCGAGGCCCGGGTGCCGTCGGCGCCATCGACCGGCGGCGGCTCGGGAGAGACGTCCGTCGCCAAGGTCCTCGCCTCCGGTTCGGCGAGAGCGCCGGCGACCGAGCCGGCGGTGAGCTCCGCGAGCACCTGGCCCACCTGCACCGTCTCGTCGGGCTGAGCCAGGATCCTCGCGATCGTGCCGCTGACCGGCGCGGGGACCTCCGCGTCAACCTTGTCAGTGGAGACCTCGACCACGGTCTCGCCTTCGGCGACGGCGTCGCCCTCCTGCTTGTGCCACTCGAGGATGGTGCCCTCCGTGACGGATTCGCCCATCTCCGGCATGACGAGTTGGACCAGCGCGCCCTCCCCTAGGTCCGCATCCCCCTCCTCGGTGGGCTCCTCGGTCAAGCCGGGGCCGGCCTCGTGCTCCACGGAGGCCCCGTCCATGGATGGCTCCGCGCTTGGGTTGAGCTCGGCGAGCACGCCGCCGACCTCGATCGTCTCGTCGGGGGCCTTGAGGATCTTGGTGATCACGCCGCTGGCGGGGGCGGGGACCTCCGCATCGACCTTGTCAGTGGAGACCTCGACCACGGTCTCGCCTTCGGCGACGAACTCCCCCTCCTGCTTGTGCCACTCGAGGACCGTGCCCTCGGTGACCGACTCACCCATCTGGGGCATCTGGATCTCGACCGTGTCAGGCATCTAGGGGTCTGTTTGAGTCTATGCGCTCGACCGTGCCCGAAGTGGATCCGCTGCCAGCGGCGATGGCGTCGGTAGTGGCCCAAGGTGGAGGGCGCGCGGCTAGCGGCGAAGCCGCGGTAAAGAGCCGCTACGTCCTGCCGCCACGCAACGCGCCCAAACCCGCCGACACCGGACGCGAAGCGGAGGATGTCGGCGGAGTCATTCAGCTGACCCGGGCGACCAGGTAGACCTCGTTGGCGACGGTGTCGTAGACGTCCTCGCGAACGAAGTCGCGCGCCGGCGCGGTGTGGTCGCAAAAGCCGCACCGCACCGCGAGTCCGGCACGCATCCGGCCGCCGATCGCCAACGGCAGCGCGCACTCCGGGCAGACCAACGCACCATGGCTGATCGCCTGCACGCCGTCGCGCACGAGTCGGCGCTCCGCCCCCGCCTCGGAGCCATCCACCCGGCCGAGCTTGGTCTTGGGCTGGCCGGGGTCTCCGTGGTCCGCAGGGAGATGAATGCTCACCCGTCAGAGTGTAGGGTCACGGAGCATGCCGCAACGGCGGACGTTCCGCGGAATCATGTACGTGGAGGAGTGGAGATGAGCTATCTCGTCACCGGCGCCACCGGCTTCATCGGCCGCAACCTGGTAGAGCGGCTGCTGGAGCGCGAGGGAACGATCTACGTGCTCGTTCGCGAGGGGTCGAAGGGCAGGCTCGCGGAGCTTCGCAGCCGGTGGGGCGCCGACGAGGACCGCGTCGTCGGCGTGGTCGGGGACCTCTCGCAGCCCCGGCTGGGTGTCTCCGAGGACCAGATCTCGGCCCTCAGGGGCAAGATCGACCATCTCTTCCACCTGGCGGCCATCTACGACATGACCGCCGACGCCGAGAGCCAGCGGCTCGCCAACGTGGAGGGCACCCGCCACATGGTCGAGTTCGCGGAGGCCGTGGAGGCAGGCCGAGTCCACATGGTCAGCTCGATCGCGGCGGCGGGCCTCTACAAGGGGACGTGGCGGGAGGACATGTTCGAGGAGGCCGAGAGCCTCGACACCCACCCGTATTTCCGGACCAAGCACGACTCCGAGGCGATCGTGCGGAACGAGTGCGAGCGGCCGTGGCGGGTCTACCGCCCTGGAATCGTCGTCGGCCACTCGGAGACGGGCGAGATGGACAAGATCGACGGCCCCTACTACTTCTTCAAGCTGATCCGCCGCATCCGCAACGCCGTCCCTCAGTGGGTCCCGATGGTCGGGGTCGAGGGCCGGGAGATCAACATGGTGCCGGTCGACTTCGTCGCGAGCGCGATGGACCACATCGCGCACCAGGACGGGCTCGACGGCCGTGCCTTCCATCTCACCGATCCCAACCCGCGCACCGCCGGCGAGGTGATCGACATCTTCGCGCGCGCTGCTCACGCCCCGCAGTCCTCGGCGCGCGTCCCGGCCACCGCGGTGGAGGGGCTGGTGCCGCTCTTGAAGGGGCTCGTCGTGCTCCCGCCAGTGGGCCTGGTGGCCGACAGCGTGCTGGCCGACTTCGGGATACCCCGCTCGGTCCTCACCTACATCAACTATCCGACGAGCTTCGACAGCCGGCAGGCTCAGGCGGCCCTCTCCGGCGCCGACATCCGCGTGCCGCCACTCGAGGCCTACGCCGACAAGCTCTGGGACTACTGGGAGCGACACCTGGATCCCGACCTGTTCCGGGATCGGACGTTGGTCGGCGCGGTGCGGGGAAGAGCCGGAGCGGTTGGGGGGATCACGCAGATCGTCGAGCAGCAGATCCCCGACGAGTGGCTGAGGATCGCGCGCCGGGTCCTCGGGACGGTGTCGCTCGAGCAGGCGGTCCGCGGTCGCGTCGTGATGGTGACCGGCGCGTCCTCCGGCATTGGGCGCTCGGCCGCCTTGAAGATCGCCGACGCCGGCGGCACCGTGCTGCTGGTCGCCCGAACCGCCGAGAAGCTCGAGGAGACGCAGACGCAGATCGTCAACGGCGGAGGCAGGGCGCACGTGCACGCATGCGACCTGTCCGACATGGACGACATCGATCGGATGGCCGACGAGGTACTCGCCCGGCACGGTCACGTCGACATCCTGGTGAACAACGCGGGCCGCTCGATCCGGCGCTCGATCGCGTTGTCCTACGACCGCTTCCACGATTTCGAGCGAACCATGCAGCTGAACTACTTCGGGGCCGTGAAGCTGATCCTCAAGCTGTTGCCGGTGATGCGCGAGCGGCGCTCGGGCCAGATCGTGAACATCAGCTCGATCGGGGTCCAGACCAACACGCCGCGCTTCTCGGCCTACGTCGCGTCCAAAGCCGCCCTCGACGCCTTCTCCCGCTGTGTCGCCTCAGAGATCGTCGACGAGGGGGTCGCGATCACGACGATCCACATGCCGCTGGTGCGCACTCCGATGATCAAGCCGACGAAGATGTACGACCGCTTCCCCACCATCACCCCGGAGGAGGCAGCGGACATGATCTGCGAGGCGATCATCCACAGGCCCAAGCGGATCGCGACGCCGCTCGGCACCCTCGGGCAGATCCTCTACGCGATCAACCCCAAGTCGATCGACTACATCCTGAACAGCGCCTACAAGCTGTTCCCCGACTCGCGGGCGGCTCGCGGGGACAAGAGCGCGCCCACCGACCAGCCCGCCGCGAACGAGGAGGCGTCGCGCCAGCAGGTCGCATTCGCGTACTTGATGAGGGGCGTTCACTGGTAGACGCGGCGACCCGCCGGCGCAAGCACTGGGGCTGGGGGTTCGAGGACGGCCAGCCGTCCAGGTCCGAGCTCGAGGCGGCCGCGGCCGGGGTCCGGGAGCAGCTGGGGTTCGGCGGCGAGGAGGTCGAGGAGCCCGTGCCCCTGGAGGCGATCGAGCTGGCGCCGCCGAGGATCGAGCCGCCGCCGTCCCTCGAGGGCCTGTTTCGCTCGGATCCTTACGAGCGCGTCTCGCACGCGCTCGGCAAGGCCTACCGGGACGTGGTGCGAGGCTTTCGGGGGAAGATCGAGCACCCGCCGGACCTGGTTGCCCATCCGGGCGACGAGCACGAGGTCGAGCAGGTGCTCGGCTGGTGCTCGGAGCAGGGCGTGGCCGTGGTTCCCTTCGGCGGCGGCACCAGCGTCGTGGGCGGCGTCGAGCCGCGCGTCGGCGATGCCTATCCGGCGGCGGTGACGCTTGACCTTCGTCGTCTGGACCGCGTGCTCGACGTCGACCCGGCCTCGAAGGCGGCGCGAATCCAGGCCGGGGCGCTCGGGCCCCATCTCGAGGATCAGCTCCGCGAGCACGGGCTCACCCTGCGCCACTTCCCCCAGTCGTTCGAGTTCTCCTCGCTGGGTGGGTGGGTCGCGACCCGTGCCGGCGGGCACTTCGCGACGCTCCTCACCCACATCGACGACCTCGTCGAGTCGGTGCGGGCGCTCACCTCGCGCGGGATCTGGGAGAGCCGCCGTCTGCCGGGGTCGGGGGCGGGCCCGAGCCCCGACCGCCTGCTGCTCGGCTCGGAGGGGATTCTGGGAGTGATCACCGAGGCCTGGGTGCGGGTTCGCGAGCGACCGCGATGGAAGCTCTCCGCCGGCATCGCCTTCGACTCGTTCGGGGCCGGCGCCGAGGCCGTGCGCGACCTGTCCCAGGCGGACCTGCATCCATCCAACTGCCGGCTGCTGGATCCAGCCGAGGCCGCGCTCACTCACGCGGGCCCGCCGGGCAGGGCGCTCCTGGTCCTGGGC
Organism: Solirubrobacterales bacterium; assembly: GCA_036558385.1. Classification (GTDB taxonomy): domain Bacteria; phylum Actinomycetota; class Thermoleophilia; order Solirubrobacterales; family 70-9; genus AC-56. The sequence goes on from DATBFS010000036.1 coordinate 8,961, forward strand.
TTCGAGTCCGCGCACCATCCGGTCGACGCCGCCATGGCTACGGCGCTCGATGTGGCGCGTGCGCACGGGGGAGAGCCGGGCGAGGTGACCGGCCGCGCCGGGCCCGAGCCGCGAAGAGGCGCCGTGAGGGAGCATCCGCCGGTCGAGGGCGGTGCCGGATCGGACCCGGTGGGCTCGTGGCGGCACGCGTTCCTCGCCGCTCCGTATCTGCGCGACACGTTCGTCTCGCTGGGCGTCCTGTCCGACACCTTCGAGACGGCGATCACCTGGGACCGGTTCGCGGCCTTTCACGCCCGGGTGATGGAGAGCGCGCGCCGGGCGATCGCGGAGGCCTGCGGCACGGCCCCCGACGGCCCAGGATCCCCTCGCCTCTCATGTCGTTTCACGCACGTGTATCCCGACGGCCCCGCTCCGTACTACACCGTGCTGTGTCCGGCCAAGCGGGGTGGGGAGGTGGAGCAGTGGGACGAGATCAAGGCCGCGGTTTCGGAGACCGTGATCGCATCCGGAGGGACGATCACGCACCATCACGCCGTCGGGCGTGACCACCGTCCCTGGTACGACCGTCAGCGCCCGGACCCGTTCGCCGACGCCCTCCGGCGCGCGAAGGCGGCCGTCGACCCGTCCGGCGTGCTCAACCCAGGCGTCCTCCTCGACCCTTAGCGGACGCAGGCCCCCGCCCGCCGTCCGGCGGGCAACGCCCTAACCTTCCCGGACATGGAGACGCTCACGGAGGAGCGGCCGGCCGCGCCGCGGTCGGCCGAGCCGCGGCCTCCTCGAAGGCCGATGCCCGTCGCGCTGCTCGCCGCGATGCGGCCGTCCGAGTGGATCAAGAACCTGCTCGTGTTCGCCGGCCTGCTGTTCTCGCAGAAGCTCAAGCAGGGTCCGCAGGTGGTGGACGCGACGATCACCTTCGCGGCGTTTTGCGCCATCTCCAGCGCCGGCTACCTCTTCAACGACCTCCGGGACGTCGCTCACGACCGCCAGCATCCGAAGAAGCGCCGCCGCCCCATAGCCAACGGCGAGCTGAGTCCCTCGACGGCGATCGTGGCCGCGGTTGGCCTGGCCGCGGGCGCCGTGGTGATCGCGGTGGCGGGCGTCTCCGCGGAGGTCGCCGGACTGGTGGCCCTCTACGGCGCCATCACGGTCGCGTACTCGGTCGAGCTCAAGCGCCTGGTGATCCTCGATGTGATGACGATCGCCTCCCTGTTCCTGCTCCGGGTGGTCGCCGGAGCGGTGGCGGTCGAGGCGCACGCCTCCGAGTGGCTGCTCCTGTGCACGGCGATGCTGGCGCTCTTCCTCGGTTTCACGAAGCGCCGTCAGGAGGCCATGTCGCTGCCGCCCGAGGCCGTCGCTCCCGCCAACCCGCGGCCGGAGGGAAGCCCGATCACCCGCCCGGTGCTCGAGCACTACTCGCTGCCCTTCCTGGACCAGATGATCGCGATGGTGACCGCGGGGGCGATCATGAGCTACGCGATCTACGCCGTGAACAGCCCGTTCATCGGCAGCAAGATGCTCGCGACCGCGCCCTCGGTCCTGTACGGCATCTTTCGCTACCTCTACCTGATCTACGACCGTGCCGACACGCGCTCGACCGCCGCGATCCTGACCGAGGACCCCGGCATGGTCTTCGCGGGCATCACCTGGGTGGCGACGGCGCTGTTGATGCTGTACGCGTTCGACTGAGCACCACGAGCTTCTGGGCTGGGTAAGGGAAGAGTCGCTGCCCTGCCGTTCATTGTCGGATAACTCGGCCTGTGGCCGAGTAAGGCGACAACGGACCCTGGCCGCGGGTGCCCTACCCAGCTTCTGCAGCCGGCGACCGTGGGATAGATTGCCGGTTGGCCGGTCGGCCAAGACCGCATGGATTTGACGCTCACAAGCGAGGAGCAGGCTTTCCGCGACGAGCTGCGCGCCTGGCTCGAGGAGAACCATCCCGGACCGGCGCCCCAGGGCGGCGATCAGGTCACCTACGAGTTCGAGCGCGAGTGGCAGCGCAAGCTGCACTCCGGCGGCTGGGCCGGCGTGTCGTGGCCGAAGGAGTACGGCGGCCGAGGGGCCACGCTCATCGAGCAGTCGATCTTCGGCGAGGAGCTCGCGCGAGCCAAGGCGCCGCGACCCGCGAACGTCCTCGGGCTCGTGATGGGCGGCCCGGTGGTCATCGCCCACGGCACGGAGGAGCAGAAGGAGCGCTACCTGGAGCCGATCCTCTCCGCGGAGGAGATCTGGTGCCAGGGGTTCTCGGAGCCCGAGTCGGGCTCGGAC
>DATBFS010000037.1:0-5637 GCA_036558385.1 Solirubrobacterales bacterium
TGGCTACCATCGCCCGACGATGCGCGCTGCTGACGCTCTGATGGAGGCCCTCAAGTCCGAGGGCGCCGAACACATCTTCGGGATCCCGGGTGGGGCGAACCTGCCGATCTACGACGCCGTCCATGACGCCGAGATCACCCACATCCAGGCCCGCCACGAGCAGGGCGCGGGCCACATGGCCGAGGGATACGCCAAGGCGTCAGGCCGAGTCGGCGTCGCCTTCGCCACGTCGGGGCCGGGGGCGACCAACCTGGTCACCCCGATCGCGGACGCGATCATGGACTCGGTCCCGACCGTCTTCATCACCGGCCAGGTCCGGACCGAGCTGATCGGCACGGACGGCTTCCAGGAGGCGGACGTGAACGGCATCACGATGCCGGTCGTCAAGCACTCCCTGATGGTCCAGGACCCTCGCAAGATCCCGGAGTACGTCCATGCGGCGTTCCACATCGCCTCCACCGGCCGGCCCGGCCCGGTGCTCGTCGACGTGCCCCAGGACCTCTCGCGGGCGGACATCGACTACGAGCCGATCACCGAGACCCCGAGCCTGCCCGGCTACAAGCCCTCCACCGAGGGCAACATCAAGCAGATCCGGATCGCCGCCAAGGCGCTCGCCAACGCTCAGCGGCCGGTGATGTACGTCGGCGGCGGCGTGATCAACGCCAACGCCTCCGAGGAGCTCCGCGAGCTCTGCATGTCGGACAACTTCCCCGTCACCGCCACGGTGATGGGCCTCGGCGCCTTCCCGGCGCCGCACGAGCAGTGGCTCGGGATGCTCGGCATGCACGGCACGCGCACCGCCAACTACGCGATGGACAACGCCGACCTGATCGTCGCCATCGGCGCCCGGTTCGACGACCGGATCACGGGCAAGCTCTCAGAGTTCGCGCCGCGGGCGAAGTTCGTCCACATCGACATCGACCCGGCGGAGATCTCCAAGAACGTCCCCGCGCACATCCCGATCGTCGGTGACGCCAAGGAGGTGCTGCCCAAGCTGACGAAGGAGTACCGGGCCGTCAAGGCCGACCGCGACAGGCTCGACGCCTGGTGGGAGCGAATCCGCGGCTGGCAGAAGGAGTATCCGCTCGGCTATGAGGACTCGGACGACTCGGAGATCAAGCCGCAGCGCATGATTCAGGCGATGCACGCCGCGACGGAGGGGGACGCGATCATCACCTCCGACGTCGGCCAGCACCAGATGTGGTGCGCGCAGTACTACGACTTCGGCAAGCCGCGGCGCTGGATCAACTCGGGCGGCCTCGGGACGATGGGCTTCGGGCTGCCGTCGGCGATCGGCGCCAAGGTCGCCCAGCCTCAGGACACGGTTGTGTGCCTCGCGGGAGACGGCAGCCTGATCATGACCTGCCAGGAGCTCGCCACAGCCGTCCGGCATGACATCCCGGTGAAGGTCTTCCTGATGAACAACGGCTACTTCGGCATGGTCCGTCAGTGGCAGGAGCTCTTCTGGGACGGGCGCTACTCGTCCGTGGAGATGGGCCCGAGTCCCGACTGGCCGAAGCTGGCCGAGGCGTTCGGGCTGCGGGGGATGATGGTCGACGACAAGAACGAGGTCGAGGCCGCCATGCGCGAGGCGCTCGCCACCGAGGGCCCGGTGCTCCTCGACGTGCGCGTCACCAAGGACGAGAACTGCTACCCGATGATCCCCGCCGGCGCCGCCGCCCGGGACATGGTCGGCTGAGCGGAGGGCCATGGAAGCCGGCACACCCGATCTGATCAAGCTCGAGGACCTGGACGCCGCCGCGGGCGCGCTTACCGGCCGCAAGCATCTGCTCTCGATCCTGGTCGAGAACCGCCCCGGCGTGCTCGCCCGGATCGCGGGCCTCTTCAGCCGCCGCGGCTTCAACATCGACACGCTCGCCGTCGGCCCGACGGAGGATCCGGAGGTCTCGCGCATCACCCTCACCGTCGACGGCGCAGTGCACCCGATCGATCAGGTGACCAAGCAGCTCCACAAGCTGGTCAACGTGATCAAGATCCGGGACATGGAGCCGGGCGAGACGATCGCCCGCGAGATGGCCCTGTTCAAGGTGTCCGCGCCGATCGAGAGCCGCGCGGAGATCATGCAGTTCGCCGACATCTTCCGCGCCAAGATCGTCGACGTGTCCCGGCGCTCCCTGACCATCGAGGTCACCGGCAGCGCCGACAAGATCGAGGCCTTCGAGCGGATGATCCGCCCGCACGGCCTGATCGAGATGGTCCGCACCGGCGAGATCGCGATCGCCCGGGCCAAGCCGGACTCGTGATGCCGGCGAGCGTCGTCCCCGAGACCGGGACGCTGCTCGCAGAGCTGGAGAGGGCGCTGTCGCGCGCGGTGGCCGGGAGGCTCGTCTCGGCGACTGTCGAGGTCGACGGGGAGACGGACCCCGTCGCGATCGCCGCGGGATCCCGCCTGGCGACGGACCGCTGGTTCTCCTGGGAGCAGCCCGACCGCGGTTTTGCTCTCGGTGGGCTCGGCACCGCCGCCGAGGTGGTGAGCCGCGGCCCCGACCGCTTCCGCGACCTCGCCGAGGGATGTGCCCGCGTCGCCCACGACCGCATCGCTGCGGAGCCGAGCGGGCTCCCCGCCGGCGCCGGGCCGATCTGGGCGACGGGGCTCGCCTTCGCGGCCGAGGGAGGCGCCGAGCCGATCTGGGCCTCGCTGCCGCCCGCGCTCGCCGTGCTCCCCGAGGTGGCGATCGCCCGCAGCGAGGGCCGCTGCTTCGTAACCGCCTCGGCGCTCGCCGGGGCCTCGGAGGGCGCCGATGCACTGCTGCAGAGGCTGGAGGGCCGCCTTCGCTCGCTGCGCGCGGCACCGCTCACCCCGGCCGATCCGCATCCGAGCGCCGCGAGCAGGATCTCGGGCCGGCACCCGCCCGAACGCTATGAGCGAATCGTGGCGGAGGCCGTCGATCGCATCCGCTCGAGCGCGGTGGACAAGGTGGTGCTGGCGCGCGAGCTGACGGTGGAGGCCGCGGCCGCCCATGACCCGGCCGCCAAGCTCGGCGCTCTTCGCGAGCTGTTTCCCTCGTGCTTCTGCTTCTGCTTCGGCACCCCGGAGGCGGCGTTCATCGGAGCGAGCCCGGAGCTCCTCGTGCGCCGATCGGGGCCCGTCGCCGCGACCGTCGCCCTGGCGGGAACCACCGGTCGCAGCGCCGACCCCGCCGTCGACGACCATCTCGGGGAGGCGATGCTGCGCAGTCCCAAGGTCCGTGACGAGCACGGCATCGTCGTGCGCCGGATCGAGCGGACACTTCGCCCGCACTCCGTCTGGGTGCACGGGGAGGGGGAGCCCTTCGTGATCAAGGTGGGCAACCTCCAGCACCTCGCCACCCCGATTCGCGCGCAGCTCGCGGAATCCCACAGCGCCATCGAGCTCGCGGGATTCCTGCACCCGACGCCCGCGATCGGCGGCGAGCCACGTGAGCCTGCGCTCGCGCTGATCGGGGAGCTGGAGGGAATCGACCGGGGCTGGTACACGGGCCCGATCGGCTGGATGGATGCCACCGAGGACGGGGAGTTCTGCGTGGGCCTGCGCTCGGCGCTTCTGCGCGACCGCGAGGCGCACCTGTTCGCCGGCTGCGGGATCGTCGCCGACTCGGACCCCGCCGCCGAGCTTCAGGAGTCGGAGCTCAAGTTCGAGGTGCTGCTGCCGCTGCTAGCCGGCTGAGCTCTCGATGGAGCTCGAGATTGCGGGTGCGGTCCGTTCCCACCACGATCACCCTGGAATCGCCCGCAAGGGCCTCGTCCAGCTCGGTCGGCGTCTCGGGTACGGCAACCGACAGGTCGAAGAGGCGCGCAGCATCCGCGGGATCGCGGCCGGCCGGCGTGCCCAGCAGCGCCTCGAACTCGGGCTCGTTCATCGTCTCGGCCTGAGGCAGGAAGTGGAAGATGCCCCCGCCCGCGTTGTCGATCACGATCAGGCGCAGCTCCGGCGCGTGGCTGACCGCGGCCAGCCCCCCGAGATCGTGGAACAGCGCCAGGTCGCCGACCACCGCCCAGGTGCGGCTGCCGGTGCCGGCTGCGATCCCGGCGGCAGTCGAGACCGAGCCGTCGATTCCGTTCGCTCCGCGGTTGGAGGCGAAGCGAACACCCTCGGGCCCCGGGCGCAGGAAGGCCTCGAGGTCCCGGACCGGCATGCTCGAGGCGGCGAAGACGGAGTCACCGTCCCGTAGCGCCCCGCCGAGTGCGGTCCAGACGCCCGGCTCGCTGAGCTCGTCGAGGGAGGAGAGGTGCTCGTCCACCGCGTCTCGCACGGCCCGCTCGGCGTCCAGCCAGGCGGACGCGAAGGGCGATCCCTCGATCGCGGCGGCACCCGGCCGCATGCGCGAGATCCGCTCGGCGAGCGCCCGGGCGACGGCGGCCGTCTCAGCCCTGACGATCGTGGCCGCACGGCGGGTGGGCTCGCGCCAGTCGCCATGGGGGTCGACGACGATCTGATCGAGCCCGTCGATCGCCGCGAGCCATTGCCGCAGTGGCTTGCTGGTGGGGAGGTCGCCGAAGCGCAGGATCAGCTCGGGCTCCAGGCCGGACGGGCGATCACTGGCGACCGCGTCGTACGCCGTGACGAGCAACGAGCGATCGTGTGGACCTCGACGGAGCTGCGAGGTCGGCTCCGCGAGGATCGGATAGCCGGCGGCGCCCGCCAGCTCCGCCACAGGGCCCGCCAGGGCGGGATCGGCCTGTCGGCCGGCCAGAACCAACCCGCGCGGAGATGCCTCGATGCGCTCGGCCAGGGCATCCAGCAGGCTCTCATCGGCGCGGGCCGAGTGCGCCGTCACCGCGTGAAGCGGAGACTCGCCGCGTCCCCGCAGAGCGAGCGGGTCGGTCGCCGTGACCTGTCCCTCCAGGGCGATGGGGGCGAGGGGCTCTCGCCAGGGGACATTCAGCTGCACCGGCCCCGGCCTGGGATCCCCGATGGCCGCGGTGTAGGCGCGGCAGGCAACCGAGCGGAAGTGGAGCAGCCCGTCGTCGTCGGCCTCATGGGTCCCGACCTCGCAGAACCAGCGGACCGCGTCGCCGTAGAGCTTCAGCTGGTCGATTGTCTGCCCGGCGCCGATGTCACGCAGCTCGGGCGGGCGATCCGCGGTCAGGACGATCAGGGGCACGCCGGCCTCGTCCGCCTCCGCAACCGCAGGATGGAGGTTGGCCGCAGCGGTTCCCGACGTGCACAGCACCGCGGCCGGCACCCCGGTGGAGAGGGCGGTCCCGAGGGCGAAGAACCCGGCGCTCCGCTCGTCGAGGATCACGCTCACCTCGATCGCCGGCTCTCTCCAGAGAGCCACAGCCAGGGGCGTCGAGCGCGAGCCCGGGGAGACGACCGCCCGGCGGACACCGCTGCGGGCGAGCTCCTCGGCCATCGCCGAGGCGAGCGCGGTGTTGCGGTTGGTCGCGTCCACCATCACCAAACGCTAGATCAGTGAATCCGCCGGGCCGCAAGCGCCTCTTCGTCGATCTCGACCCCGAGCCCGGCACGGTCGTCGAGCCGCAGCACGTCTCCCTCGGCAGCGGCGCCGCGCCCGACCGTCTCCGAGAAGAGCCGCTCGGTGGCGAGGCCGTGCGCCACGCCTGCGTCGCCGCCGCGGTAGCGGAGGGCCGCCGCCGCATGCGCGGCGGCGGTGATCCCGACCGGCCCTTCCA
>DATBFS010000038.1:0-31734 GCA_036558385.1 Solirubrobacterales bacterium
TCGTTCATCGTCGTGGCCACCCAGATCGGGCTGATGCTGAGCATCATGTACCCGGCGACCGCGACCGCCTTGGTCGGCGCCGGCCTGATCACCGTGATGGTCTTCCCGGCCGTGGCGTTTGCCCTGATCGGCGAGCCGGAGACCGAGGTCGCGGGTGAAACGCCCGAGCTCGATCTTTGACTCACGGCAGATCGCCGAATTCCGACCTTCACACTTGAATCCAATGCCAGATCCCTCGCGGAACGGTTGAGGCATGGTGCTCCTGGTGCTTTTCGCGCTGCTCGCCGGCGCCGGCACGGCGCTCTCGCCGTGCGTGCTGCCGGTCCTCCCCGCGGTGCTCTCGGCAGGCGTCACCGGGGGACGGCGTCGCCCGCTGGGGGTGGTCTGCGGGCTCGCCGCCTCGTTCACGTTCGCCACCGTGGCGCTGGTCTACGTGATCGCGGCGCTCGGGCTCCCGAACGACCTGCTGCGCACCCTGGCCATCTTCACCCTGCTCGGCTTCGGGCTGCTCCTGCTGGTTCCCCCGCTCTCGGACCGGGTCGAGGCGTGGATCTCCAGGGTCGTGCCCGGTCCGGCGCGTCGCGGCGGGGACGGGTTCGGCTCCGGCCTCCTCGTGGGCGCCAGCCTCGGGTTCGTGTACGCGCCGTGCGCGGGCCCGATCCTGGCCGGCGTGATCACCGTGTCCGCGGCCCAGGACTTCACCGTGGGACGGCTCGCGGTCGCGCTGGCCTACTCGCTGGGCTCGGCGGTCGTCCTCTACCTCCTCATCCTCGGCGGGCGCCGGGTCACGGATCGGCTGGGCGCCTACCGTGCCCGCGTCCAGGTCGCGATGGGCGGCGTGATGGTCGCCGTAGCGGCGGTGATGATCGCCAACCTGGACGTCAGGTTCGAGAACGCGATCGCCCGCCACCTTCCGTCGGCGCTCGTCGACCCGACGAGCAGGATCGAGCAGGGCTCCGCGGTCTCGAGCGGCCTCGGCGACCTGCGCGGCGGCCCCTCCTCGCACGAGGGAGGCACCGCCCAGGCCGCCGCCGGGGAGAAGCTCCCGGTCTACTTTCGGGCGCCCGACTTCACCGGCACTCAGGAGTGGTTCAACACGCCCGAGGGCCGGCCGCTCAGCCTGTCCGACCTTCGAGGCCAGGTGGTGCTGGTGGACTTCTGGACCTACACCTGCATCAACTGCATCCGGACCCTTCCGTACATCGAGGCCTGGTACCGCAAGTACCACCGCGACGGGTTCACGGTCGTCGGCGTCCATACGCCGGAGTTCCCGTTCGAGAAGGAGGCGTCCAACGTCGAGCGGGCGATCGGCGACTTCGGCCTCACCTATCCGGTGGCCCAGGACAACGACTACGCGACCTGGACGGCGTACCGCAACCAGTACTGGCCGGCGGACTACCTGATCGACGCCACCGGGAGGGTCCGTCTCGTCCACTTCGGCGAGGGCTCCTACGAGGAGACCGAGCGCGGGATCCGCAGCCTGCTCGCCGAGTCCGGCTCCGCGCGGCTCGGGCCGATGGCCAGGGCCCGAGCCCAGGCCCCCGATCCGCACGCGACTCCGGAGTCATACCTCGGCGCGGCCAGGGCGGCGCGATTCGCGAACGGCCAGATCCTGCCGGGTCGACAGACCTTTCCCGCGGTTCCCGCCGAGGAGCTCCAACGCGACGAGCTCGCCTACGGAGGCCAGTGGACGATCGGGGGCGATTCGGCCACCGCCGGGCATGCAGCCAGCCTGAAGCTCGACTTCAGCGCGCGCAGGGTGTTCCTGGTGCTCGGGTCAGGGGGTCCTCCCCGTCGGATGCGGGTTCTCCTCGACGGCAGGCCCATTCCGGAGTCGCTCGCGGGGCCGGACGTGCATGGTGGCGTCGCGACCGTCTCCAACCAGCGCCTCTACCGGCTGGTGGACCTCCCTCACCCTGGGGAGCACGTGCTAACGCTCGAGCCGCAGGCGGGGATCGCCGGCTACGCGTTCACCTTCGGCTGATCGGTGGGCTTGCGCGCCGAGAGCACAAGGTTGTAGAAGAGGGCCGGTGGAAGCCGCGGCTCGAGCAGCGCGGTGTCCACGCCCTGGAGCGCGATGTAGCCGCGGAAGGCGAGCTGCCGCCAGCGCATGGGGACATCCTCCGGCTCGGCGGTGCCCTCGAGGGTGCGCACGGTCCACCCGTAGGCGTTCGCGAGCAGCTCCTCGCCGCGGATGCGGACGTCCGCGAAGCCGGCCTCCCGCAGGCGCGCCGCCAGCCGGTCGGGCCTGAACGAGTGGACGTCGACCGCCGGCTCCAGCTCGTGCCCGTCGACTCGCTCGCTCGGGGGTGGGCGCCGGGCGGATGCCCCCAGGACCAGTCGCCACAGCGGCGCGAGGAGCGCCGCCCCTCGCTTGGGCACGGCGGCGAGCAGGTCGCCGTAGCGCGAGGGCTCGCCGCAGAAGGCGAGCGTCCCACCCGGCCTGAGCACGCGGTGCAGCTCTGCGAGAGCGGCTCCGAGGTCGGGCAGGTGATGGAGGACGGCGTGGCCGAACACGAGGTCGAAGCTCTCGTCCTCGAACGGCAGCCGCTCGGCGTCGGTCTGCTCCGTCCGGACGTCGAGCCCCAGCTCGTCCGCCGTTGAGCGCAGCTCGGCGAGCATCCCCGAAGAGATGTCGGTCGCCACGAGCCGCTCCACCACGCCCAGCTGCACCAGGTTGAGCGAGAAGTACCCGGTGCCGGAGCCGATCTCCAGCGCGTCGGCGAAGGGGTGGTCGGGCCACCGGCCGAGCGCCTTCTCGACCTTCCCCCGCACCTGGTCCCGGCCGACGGGACCGAAGTCGATCCCCCACTTGCAGTCGTATTCGCCCGCGGCGGCGTCGTGGTAGCGAAGGTTGGCGTCCTTGATGCGCTCCGGGGCGGCGTTCGGGCTCGCCGGCATGCGGGCACTGTAGCCAGCGGACCGCGAACGGCAGACGGCAGGGGCTACCGTCCTCATCCTCGTCCCCTGCAGCGTTCGCCCCGATGAACGACCACGTTCAGCAAGACCAGCCCCCCGGCGTCCCGCCGTTGTCACTCACCGGCGAGCGAACGCTCCCGGACGTGCCGGAGGAGAACTATTGGTACCGGCGCCACCTCGCCGTCTACGAATGGATCGCCGAGCGCGTCGCCGGTTTGCGGGTCGCCGATCTCGCCTGCGGCGAGGGATACGGCGCCGACGTCCTCGCACGTACGGCGGCCGACGTGGTGGGCGTGGACGCGAACCCCGAGGCATACGAGCACGCGCGACTCCGGTACCGCCGCGAGAACCTCCGCTTCGAGCGGGGCCTGGTGGAGCGATTCGACGCCGACCGCGACGCGATCGTCTTCCTGCAGACGATCGAGCACGTGGAGAAGCCCGAGCGCCTGCTGGAGCGCCTCGCCGCCGCGGCCCCGGTCTGCTACGTGAGCACCCCCAATCGGCTCACCCTGGCCGCGCCGGGGGCGGAGAAGTCGGGCAATCCGTGGCACCTCCGCGAATACACGCCCGACGAGTACCGCGGCCTGCTCCGCCCCCTGTTCGCGAGGGTGGACGTCCTGGGCGTGTTCCACGCCCGGAAGCTCCGAGTTCACGAGGTCGCCCTGCGGCTCGGGTGGGATCGCGTGCACCCCGCGCTTCACCTGACGAAGCCCTTCTACGACCGATTCGTGCCGGCGATCTCGGCGTCGGACTTCGAGCTGCGAGCCGACCGCGACCTCGAGGGGTCGCTGGATCTCGTGGCCGTGTGCCACCGCTGATGCCGGCCCGGCGCTCGGGCGCCCACCTCGGCGACCTCGCGATCGTCCTCCATTCCCACATGCCGTACGTGGAGGGGTTCGGGACCTGGCCGTTCGGCGAGGAGTGGCTCTTCGACGCCGTCGCCCGCTCCTATATCCCGGTGCTGGAGGCGGCCCGCGACCTGACCGTCACCGTGAGCCCGGTGCTCGCCGACCAGCTCGAGGCGCCCGGCGTGGCCGAGCGCCTGGCGGCGTTCGTGCGCCGCTACCGGCTCGGCGCGGCGGAGCTCGACGCGGCTGGGGCCTCGCCCGACCTCCGGTCGGCCGCCGAAGCGGAGGCGGCGCGTTACCGCCGGGTCCTCGACCGCCTCGACGCGCTGGACGGCGACCTGCTCGCGGCCTTCCGGGGCGCCGCGGCCGAGCGAGGCCTCGCCCTGGTGCCATCGGCCGCCACGCACGCGGTCCTGCCGCTCGTGGCCACTGACCCCGCCCGCCGCCTGCAGATCGACGCCGGGCTTCGGTCCCATCGGCGCCGCTTCGGGGCCGTCCAGGGCTTTTGGCTTCCCGAGTGCGCCTACCGGGCGGACCTGGAGCCGCTCCTGGCCGAGAGGGGGCTGGAGTTCTTCTGCGTGGATCAGAGCGCCTTCGAGGGCGAGCTCGAGGCGCTGGCGCCCGTCCGCTCGAGCGCGGGCCCGGTCGCGTTCACGTTGGACTGGGACGCCGTGCAGCTGGTCTGGTCGGAGCGCGGGTACCCGTCCGACCCCGCCTACGCCGAGTTCCATCGCCAATCGCTCGAGGGAAGCCGCCTGTGGGCGGTCGGAGGGGGGGCGTATGACGTGGAGGCCGCGACCGCCAGGGCCGATCAGCACGCACGCGAGTTCGCCGAGGCGATCGCGGCGCGCCTGTCGGCGTTTCGCGAGGGGCGCGGGGAGCCGGGGCTGGTCACCTTCGCCGTCGACACGGAGCTCCTCGGCCACTGGTGGGCGGAGGGGCCAACCTGGCTCGAGGCCGTCGCGGGGCACGTCGCCGCGCTCGGCATACGCCTCGTGACGCTCCCGCAGGCGCTCGAGCGACACCGGGCCGAGCGGAGGACGCTGCACGACTCGACCTGGGGCGAGGGCAAGGACTTTCGGACCTGGGACTCGCCGGAGGTCGCGGATCTCGCGTGGGGGCCCCGGAGGCTCGAGCTGCGGCTGCTGAGAGAGCTCGACGGGGGTGGGCTCGCGCCGACGGCTGCCGAGCGAGCCGCTCGCGAGCTCCTCGCCGTGCAGGCGAGCGACTGGGCGTTCCTCGACCGCCGACGCCAGGCCGGCGAATATCCGTACCAGCGCGCGACCGCCCACGCACAGGCCTTCCTGGACGCCCTGCACGCCGTCGAGCCGCCCGAGGCGCGCCTGAGGAACCTGGCGCCCGACCTGAGCCTGGCGCCCCTGCTGGCGCCCTGAGCAGCGCCGCCGGCAGAGGCCGGCGGTGGACCCACCCTCGGCCGGCCGACTCCATAGACTGCCCGCGCCCCCGTGCCCAGCATCCTGATCCTCTCCTGGGAGTACCCGCCGTTGATCGAGGGCGGGCTGGCCCGCCACGTCCGCAAGCTCTCGGAGGCACTGGTCGAGCTCGATCTGGACGTCCACGTGCTCACCCGCGGCGGCGAGGAGTCGCCTCCCGAGGGCGAGGAGGCCGGCGTCCACATTCACCGGGTACGCGAGCCGAAGCGCCCCACGGACCTGGGCGAGTTCGTGGCCTGGGTCGAGCGGATGAACGCCGACATGCTCGCCGCCGGCGTCGAGCTGGGCGACAGCCACGACTTCGACCTCGTCCACGGGCACGACTGGCTCGTGGCGATGGCCTGCGACCACCTCGCACGCCGCTTCTGCTCGCCGCTCGTGACCACCATCCACGCGACCGAGCATGGCCGCCACCAGGGCTGGGTCGACGAGCACCCGCAGTCGCACATCCATGGCGTCGAGCGCTGGATCACCAACCGCGCGGACCGCGTGATCGCCTGCTCGTACTACATGCGCGAGCAGATCGCCGACATCTTCGGTGTGCCGGACGAGAAGGTCGTCGTGATCCCGAACGGAATCGATCCCGAGGACCTCCAGCCGCAGGACGAGCTCGAGCTGGAGCGTCTGCGCCTGCAGTTCGCCGGTACCGACGAGAAGCTCGTCCTCCTGCTCGGCAGGCTCGTGTACGAGAAGGGCTTTCAGCTCGCTCTCGAGGCGATGCCGTCGCTCATCGAGCGCCTGCCGCGAACGCGCTTCCTGGTGGCCGGGTCGGGCACCCACGAGGCGGAGCTGCGCCGTCAGGCGAGCGAGCTGGGGCTGATGGAGCACGGGACGTTCCTGGGATGGATCGGCGACGACGTGCTCCACTCGCTCTACCGGATCGCCGACGTCTGCGTGGTCCCCTCGATCTATGAGCCCTTCGGCCTGGTCGCGCTCGAGGCCATGGCGTCGGGCTGTCCCTGCATCGTCGCCGACACGGGAGGGCTGCGCGAGGTCGTGCCGCACGAGGAGGCAGGGCTTCGCTTCCGCGCCCGCGACCCGGCGGCGCTGGGCGAGATGGTCGAGCGCCTGCTGAGCGATTCGCGCCTTCGCGAGCGGCTCGTGTCGGAGGCCTCCGAGCACGTCCTGCGCTTCGACTGGGCGGACGTCGCTGAGCGGACGGCGGCGGTCTACGCGGACCTCGGGCGCCGAGCCGAAGTGGGCTCGGCCTAGTCGGTCCCGGAGCCTTCGGCCGCCGGTTCCAGCGGGTTCGGCCAGCGCAGGGCCCTCGGAGCCTCCCGCATCCGGATCACCCGTGCGGGGATCCCGCCGACGACGGCGTTCGCCGGCACGTCGCCGGTCACGACCGAGTTGGTCCCGACGACGGCGTTGTCACCGACCTTCACCCCGCGGAGGATGCACGCGCCGTATCCGATCCAGACGTTCGAGCCCACGTCGACGTCGCGCTTGTAGATCCCCTGGAGCCTGATCGGGCGCTCCACCTCGACCATCCCGTGGTCGAAGTCGATGAACATCGCGCGGTCCGCGATCACGCACTGCTCGCCGATCCGGACGTGCTGATAGGCGGAGATCGTGCACTCCTGGCCCAGCACGGTCTTGTCGCCGATGGCCACCTCGCCCTCGTGGCAGCGGATCTTGGTGCCGTCGCCGACCCAGACGAAGCGGCCGAACCGGACCTTGCCGCGCCTGGCGATCTGGATCTCGAGGCGCTTGCCGAGGAAGAGCAGCCCGTTCGTCTCCCAGCGCCAGCCGGCGACCGTGAGCAACCGGCGCCGCGCGTACCGAAGCGCCAGCCGCGCGTATTTGGGCGTCAGCATGCCGTTTCGGGCGCAGAACCGGATTCCTCGGACCATGGGACCGGGACTCTAGATGGGGTCCTGAGGGGGGATCGGCGATCCCTAGACTGGCGCGCGATGGCCGAGCCGTCGAGATCGACCGGCGACTCGCTCGCCGAGCGCGTGGTCGGCGGCGACAAGCGAGCGCTGGCGCGCGCCATCAGCCTGGTCGAGAACCGCGACCCGCACGGTGACCGACTCGTCGCGGAGCTCTTCCCCCACACGGGCAAGGCGCGGATCGTCGGCGTCACGGGTCCGCCCGGCGTCGGCAAGAGCACCCTGATCGGCGCCCTGACCGCCGAGCTTCGAAAGGCCGGTCGCGACGTGGGGGTGCTCTCGATCGATCCATCGAGCCCGTTCACCGAGGGGGCGATGCTCGGGGACCGGATCCGCCTCGCCGACCACTTCCTCGACCCGGGCGTATTCATCCGCTCGATGGCGACGCGCGGGTCGCTCGGCGGCCTCGCCGAGGCTGCGCTTCAGGCCGCGCTGCTCATGGACGCCTCCGGCAAGGCCGACGTGCTCCTCGAGACCGTCGGCGTCGGACAGGGGGAGATCGACATCGTCGATCACGCCGACACGATCGTCCTGGCGCTGATGCCGGGATCGGGTGACTCGGTTCAGGCCTTGAAGGCCGGAGTGATGGAGATCCCGGACGTGATCGTGGTCAACAAGTCCGAGCACCCGCTCGCCGACACGATGGTGCGCGAGGTTCGAGCCGCGCTCTCGCTGGGCCCGCAGGGCTCGTGGGAGGTCCCGGTGGTGCGCACCGAGGCGTCGAAGGGGGAGGGGATCGCCGAGCTGCTGGAGCGGATAGACGCTCACCGCCGCCACATCGAGGAGACCGGGTCGCTGGCGGATCGCAGGGCCCGCAACCTGCGCGCCGAGGTGCTCGGGATCGCCGCGGCGCGCCTTCGGCGCCGGCTCGAGGAGCGGGCGGTCCGAGACCCGGAGTGGCAGGGCCTGTTGGAGGAGGTCGTCAGCCGTCAGACGGACCCTGCGACGGCGGCGCGAAAGCTGCTCGAGCGGGCCGAGGTCGGCTGAGCCGCCCGCCCGCCGCGAGGGCGGTGCGGGCTAGAAGGCTTCGGCCGACCAGTCGAAGGGCGCGCCTCCGCCGCCGGCCGCGGCCGGGTCGGGAGCGACGATCACGCGCGTTCGGCGCCCACGGGCCCCGCGGTGAACCCGGACCTCCGACCATTGCGCGCACGGCGCAAAGGCGTCGGCCAGCTGCAGCGCGAGGCGAGACGGCTCCCGCCTGCGCCCGTTCGGCTTCCTCTCCATCGGTCCCCCTCGGGAAGGTTCCAGTGACCGATCCGGACTGTACGCCCGCCGGCGGCGGGAATCGTGCGCTCCGCAACGATCAACTCCCAAAATGGGGGATCCGGCATGCGCTCCGGCGGGCGCCCGCCGGGCACGGGCGCTCAGCAGCCGAGCTGGCGGGCGATCACCATCTGCTGCACCTCGTCGGTGCCCTCGCCGATGGTGAGGATCTTGGCGTCGCGGTAGAACCGGCAGACCGGGTACTCCTCGATGTAGCCGTACCCTCCGTGGATCTGCACCGCCTCCTCGGTCGCGCGCACCGCCAGCCGTCCCGTCTTGAGCTTGGCCTGCGCCGCCGTCAGGGTGAAGGAGGAGCCGCGATCCTTCTCGAGCGCCGCCTTGTAGGTGAGCAGCCGGGCCGCCTCGATCTCGGCCGACAGGTCGGCGATCTTCGCCTGGATGGCCTGGTACTTGGAGATGGGTTGGCCGAATGCCCGCCGCTCCTTCGCGTAGCCGAGCGCCTCGTCGAGCGCCCCCTGCGCCAGCCCGACGCCCATCGCGGCGACGCCGATCCGACCGCCGTCGAGGATGTGGAGGAACTGCTTGAACCCCTCACCGCGCCTTCCGAGCAGGTTCGCCTCGGGCACCCGGGCGCCGTCGAACGAGAGGGGCCGGGTGTCCGACGCGTTCCAGCCCATCTTCCGATAGGGCTCGCCGACCTCATACCCCGGGGCGCCGTTGGGCACGATGACGTTCGAGATCTCCTCGTCGCCGGTCCGCGCCGTGATCGTCACGCACCCGGAGATGTCGGTGCCGGAGTTGGTGATGAACTGCTTCGCGCCGTCGATCACCCACTCGCCGTCCTCGAGCCGAGCGCGGGTCCGGGTGTTTCCGGCGTCTGATCCTGCCTCCGGCTCGGTGAGGCCGAACGCAGCCAGCTTGCGCCCCGAGCAGAGCTCGGGCAGCCACTCCTCCTTCTGCTCGCGGCTGCCCCAGAGGTGGATCGGCATCGTCCCGAGCGAGGTGTGGGCGGCGACCGTGATGCACACCGAGGAGTCCACACGAGCAAGCTCCTCGATCGCGAGCGCGTAGGCGAGCGTGTCGGCCCCGCCACCGCCGTACTCGTCGGGAAACGGGATGCCCATGAATCCGAGCTTCCCCATCCGCTCGACGATCTCGTAGGGAAACCGCTTCTCCCGGTCGAGCTCCTCGGCGACGGGCGCCACCTCCTGGCGCGCGAACTCGCGCACGGTGTCGCGCAGAAGGCGCTGCTCGTCGGTCAGCTCGAAGTTCATGACTCGGCGAGACCGCCGGCGAGCGCCACGAACAGGCGCACGCCGTACCCCGTCGGGCCGTTGCCGACGTAGGCGCGGCCGACGTCCCAGGCGGTACCGGCGATGTCGAGATGCACCCAGGGCTTGGCGTCGACGAACTCCTCGAGGAAGGACCCCGCGTAGATGCTGGATGCCTTTCGCTTCGCCGAGACGTTGGTGAGGTCGGCATCCGAGCCGCGGGTCAGGTCCTTGTACTCAGGGTGCAGGGGAAGGCGCCAGGCGAGCTCTCCCGTGTGCTCGGCGGCCGAGCGCACGCGCTCGGCCCAGTCGTCGTCGTTGGAGATCAACCCCGCGTAGGTGGAGCCGAGCGCCACCACGACGCCGCCGGTCAGGGTGGCGATGTCGACGACGCGGTCGGCGCCGAGCTCTCGCACGCAGTAGGTGAGGGCGTCGGCGAGGATCAGGCGCCCTTCGGCGTCGGTGTTGTTGACCTCGACGGTCTTGCCGTTCAGCTGGGTGATGATGTCGCCGGGCTTCGTCGCCGAGCCCCCGGGCATGTTCTCGGTCGCCGGCACGCAGGCGACGATTCGGACAGGGAGGCCCAGCTCCGCGATCGCCTCGACGGCCTCGAGCACCGCGGCCCCGCCGGACATGTCCATCTTCATCTCCTCCATCTTCGCCGCCGGCTTGATGGAGATGCCGCCGGTGTCGAAGGTGACCGCCTTGCCCACCAGGCCGAGCGTCTCGCCCGCTGCCTCGGCCGGCTCGTACCGGAGCACGATCAACCGCGGCTCCTCCACGCTTCCCTTGGCCACGGCCGCGAGCCCGCCCATCCCCCGGTCCCGGATCTCGGCGGGCCCGAGGACCTCGGCGCTCACCGCATCGTGGGCGTCTGCGATCTCGAGGGCTCGGTCCGCCAGCCGGCTGGGCGTGATCACGTTCGACGGCAGCGCCTGGAGCTCGCGGGCGCGGTTGGCGGCCTCCGAGGCGATCCTCGCCACCTCGACGGGACGCGCGACTTCCCCGGCCTCGTCGCCGGCGGCGATCACCAGCCGGTCGAGCCGGGCGGGCGGCGGGTCGTCGGGGTCGCGGGACTTGAAGCGGTCGAAGCGAAAGGACGCCAGCACCGTGCCCTCGACGAGCGCCGCCGCCAGGTCCGCGTTCGCGTCCTTTCGCGGTCCATCGGGAAGCTCCCAGGCGAGGGCGCTCGCGTCGTAGCGGCCCGCCTCGGCCAGCGCCAGGGCGGCCGCCACCCGCAGTCGCTCGACGCCGAGCTCGTCGCGCTTCCCGAGGCCCACGACGAGCACCCGTCGGTCGCCGTCCGGTCGAAGCAGCGTCAGCTTGCGAAAGGCGGCGCGCACGTCGTTGGCGCCCGCGACCGACCGGAGGGCGTCCGGCAGCTCCTCTCCATCGAAGAGCGCCAGGGCCTCGAGGTCGGCACCGATCTCGCCGAGCTGCTGGCCTGTCACCTCCACCCGCACGGCCGGCGAGTCTAGATCCATCGAGCATCGGCCGACCGGCGCCTCGGCGACGATCACTAGCATTGGCCGAAGCAACCGCCGCGGCCCAGGCCGCCCGACCTCGAAGAAAGGCTCAGGCTCAGATGTCGCAGTCAGTCATCCTAGGCACCGCCCGCACCCCGTTCGGCAAGATGGGCGGAGGCTTGTCCTCGCTCGACGCGACCGATCTGGGTGGCCAGGCGATCGCCTCGGCGCTGGAGCGCTCCGAGGTCGAGCCCGAGCAGGTGGAGGCGGTGGTCTACGGGCAGGTGCTCCAGGCCGGGCAGGGCCAGATCCCGTCGCGCCAGGCGCAGGTGAAGGCCGGGATCCCGCGAGAGGTCCCGTCGGAGACCGTCAACAAGGTCTGCGCCTCAGGCATGCGCTCGATCGGCCTAGCGGACCAGGCCGTTCGCGCCGGCGACCTGGACCTCGCGGTCACCGGCGGGATGGAGTCCATGAGCCAGGCTCCCTACCTGCTTCCGGGCGCCCGGTTCGGGTTTCGAATGGGCGACGTGAACGCCGTCGACTCGATGACCCACGACGGGTTGACGAACCCGTTCACGGAAAAGCAGATGATCAACGAGGCCTCCGAGGTCTCCAACGAGCTGGAGATCACGCGGGCGGACATGGACAGGTTCGCCGCCCGCTCGCACCAGCTCGCGGCCAAGGCCACCGACGAGGGACGCCTCGCCGAGGAGATCGTGACCGTGACGGTGAAGCGAAAGAAGGACGAGGTGGAGGTCGCGGCCGACGAGGCGATCCGGCCGGATACCACGGTCGAGGTGCTCGCGAAGCTCCGGGCCGTGGGGGGTGACGACGCGACCCATACCGCCGGCAACTCCCCCGGCGTCAACGACGGCGCGGGCGCGATCGTCCTCGCCTCGGATGAGTGGGCCAAGCGCGAGGGCCGTGCGCCGATCGCGCGCGTGCTCGCCTACGGCACGGTCGCGGACGACTTCGCCTACCTGGCCCGCACGCCCGCGAAGGCGGCCAAGCAGGCGCTCGACAAGCTCGGGAAGTCACCGGACGACGTCGACCTGTGGGAGATCAACGAGGCCTTCGCCTCGGTGGCGATCAACTCCGTGCGGATGCTCGGCATCGACGACTCCAAGGTGAACGTCAACGGTGGCGCCATCGCCCTCGGCCACCCCATCGGGGCGTCGGGCGCGAGGATCGTCGGGGCGCTCGTGCACGAGCTGCGGCGCCGAGGCGGCGGACTGGGATGCGCGGCGATCTGCTCCGGCGGCGGACAGGGCGACGCGATCGTGCTCGAGGTCAACGGCGCATAGCGGCGCCCCGGCAGGGGCAGCCCGAGGGCCGATGTCAAGAGCAGCCGCCTTCTTCGACCTCGACCGCACCCTGATGGCCGGCTCCAGCGGCATGCATTTCGCTCGAGCCGCGTACCGGAGCGGGATGGTCAGCAGGGCGCTTTTGGCCCGCTGGGGCCTGGAGCACGTGCGCTTTCGCCTCCGGGGGTCGACCGACGAGCGGACCGCGGAGGTCCTCTCCGAGGTCAAAGAGCTCCTGGCCGGGGTCCCGGAGCGCGACATCGAACGCATGGCGCCGGATCTGTTGACCGGCGTCCTCCCGCGCATCTACCCCCCGATGCTCGACGAGGTTCGCGCCCACCAGGACGCCGGCCGAGCCACTTTCATCGTCAGCGCGGCTGGGAACGGGCTGGTGGAGATCCTGGCTCGGGTGCTGGGCATGGACGGTGGGATCGGCACGCGGTATGAGGTCGACGGCGACGGGCGCTTGACGGGCCGGATCGTGGAGCCGTTCGTGTACGGGGAGGGCAAGGTCCAGGCGATGCGGACGTTCGCCGGCCGGCACGACGTCGAGCTGGAGGACTCGTGGGCCTACTCGGACTCCGCCTCGGACCTGCCGATGCTGCGCGCGGTGGGCCGGCCGGTTGCGGTCAACCCCGACGCCGAGCTGGCGAAGGTGGCGGCCGGGGAGGGGTGGCGCGTGATGAGGTTCGAGAAGCTCGGCCGGCGACTGGCGATCCTCGGCGCCACCGTGTTCGCTGCCGCGCTTGGCGGCATGGGCACGATGCTCGCCCGCAGGCGGCCGCCCGCGCGCCGCATGGCGCGCCGCAGGTAGCCGGGGAACCTCCGCAGGGCGCATCTAGACTCCTGGGATGGCCGTCGAGCCCGGATCCCGGCGCCGCGCCCACGAGTGGCTCACCGACGTCTACTCGAAGCAGCCCGAGCGCGAGGCGCTGTTCGAGACCGTGTCCGGTCAACCGGTGAGGCCCCTGTACACCGAGGAGGACCTGGCGGAGTGGGAGGCGGAGCGCGACCTGGGCTTCCCCGGCGAGCCGCCGTACACGCGCGGCGTCTACCCCTCGATGTACCGCGGCGTCCTGTGGACGATGCGGCAGTTCGCCGGCTTCGGCACGGCCGAGGAGACCAACGAGCGGTTCCGGTACCTGCTCGACCACGGCCAGACCGGGCTCTCGACCGCGTTCGACATGCCCACGCTGATGGGGTTGGACTCCGACCACGAGCGAAGCCTCGGCGAGGTTGGCGTCGAGGGGGTCGCGATCGACACCCTGGACGACATGATCGACCTGTTCGCGGGGATCCCGCTGGACCGGGTGACGACCTCGATGACCATCAACGCCCCCGCGGCGATCCTGCTCGCCTTCTACGTCTGCGCGGCGGAAGAGCAGGGCATCTCGCCCGAGCGGCTCGGCGGGACCATCCAGACGGACATCCTCAAGGAGTACATCGCCCAGAAGGAGTGGTGCTTCCCGATCGAGCCGGCGATGCGGCTGGTCACCGACATGGTGGAGTGGTGCTCGGAGCGGATGCCCCGCTGGCACCCGATCTCGATCTCCGGCTACCACATCCGCGAGGCCGGCTCGACCGCCCAGCAGGAGCTCGCCTTCACGCTCAAGGACGGCTTCACCTACGTCGAGCAGGCGATTGATCGCGGTCTCGACGTTGACGACTTCGCCCCCCGCCTCTCGTTCTTCTTCAACGCTCATATCGATTTCTTCGAGGAGATCGCCAAGTACCGCGCGGCGCGTCGCATCTGGGCCCACCAGATGCGAGACGCCTATGGCGCCAGCCGCCCGGAGTCGCTTCGCATGCGCTTCCACACCCAGACGGCCGGTGTCTCGCTGACCGCCCAGCAACCGCTTGTGAACATCGTCCGGACGGCGATCGAGGCGCTTGCCGGGGTCCTGGGGGGCACGCAGTCGCTCCACACGAACTCCTACGACGAGGCGCTCGCGCTGCCCACCGAGGAGGCGGTTCGAATCGCGCTTCGGACCCAGCAGGTGATCGCCCATGAGACCGGCGTCACCAACACCATCGACCCGCTTGGAGGGTCCTACTTCGTGGAGGCGCTTACCGACGAGATGGAGCGTGCGGCGTATGAGTACTTCGCCCGGATCGACGAGCTCGGCGGCATGGTCGAGGCGATCAAGCGCGGCTTCCCTCAACGCGAGATCGCGGACGCGTCGTTCAGCTATCAGCAGGAGGTCGATTCGGGCCAGCGGATCGTGGTGGGGGTGAACCAGTACCGGCTGGGCGATGAGGAGGGCCCCGACCTCCACAAGCCCGACCCGGCGGTCGAGCGAAAGCAGGCCGATCGCCTCGCGACCACCCGGGCGAGGCGGGACTCGGCCGCGATCGAGCGCTCTCTGGCGGCGCTCAAGGACGGCGCGGCATCCGACCGGAACCTGATGCCGTACTTCCTGGACGCCGCCCGCGCCCGCGCTTCCGAGGGCGAGATGATCGCGGCGCTTCAGGAGGTCTTCGGCAGCTACACGGAGCAGCCGGTCTTCTAGTCGCCGGTGAGGGACTCCTTGGCCGGGCAGGGGAGGGAGGCGCCGCGCCTCACCCCACCGACCACCCCGGGAGATCCCTACCCGACCTTCCCCGGACGATACGACGCGGGGCGCCCGGTTTTCGCGACATCGCTCGGGGTAAGGGACATACGCGATGTCGAACCTGATCGTCATGCCCAGCGAGGTGGATGGCTGGGACGTCGTCCGCGAGGAGGATCCGCAGGCGCTCACCAATGCCGCCACGCGGGAGGCGGCCGTGCGGGCCGCCGAGGTGATCCTCGCCGACGAGGGCGGTGGGCGGGTCGTGGTGGAGGAGCGCGAGACGCACCACCTCGACGACACCGGCCGCGGCGTGAAGACTTACGTCTTCGCCCTGCTCGGGCTGCTGGCCGTGGTCATCGTGATCATCGTGATCACGTCCTTGCTCGCCTCCTGGACGAACGTGTAGGCCAAGCCTCGGCTCAGTTACGCTCACCGGCGCAATGAGCGACGCGGAAGCGCAAACCGAGCCCGGGCGCAAGATCAGGGTCGTGGTCGCGAAGCCCGGTCTCGACGGGCACGACCGAGGCGCGAAGATCATCGCCCGCGCGCTGCGCGATGCCGGCATGGAGGTCATCTACACGGGGCTTCATCAGACCCCCGAGCAGATCGCGGCGACCGTCATCCAGGAGGATGCGGACGCGGTCGGGCTGTCGATCCTGTCGGGGGCCCACATGACCCTGGTGCCAAGGGTCGTCGAGCTACTGCGCGAGGAGGGCGCCGAGGACGTGGTGCTCACAGTCGGCGGCACGATTCCGGCCGACGACGCCCCGGAGCTGAAGAGGCTCGGGGTCGCCGAGGTCTTCACTCCGGGGTCGTCGACCGACGAGATCGTCGACTTCATCCGCGCCGCCGTCGACGAGCGCCGCACGCTCGCTGCCGGCGCGTCCTGAGCTCAAGCGGCTCGCGAGGCCCGCAGCGTCCGCAGGAGACGCGTGCTGCGCCGTGTTCGCTTCGGCGATGGGTCGTCTCTCTTGTTCGAGACGGTGGCCGCGAGGCGCGCCTCGTCCCCGCGGCGGCGCAGTTCGGTCTGGCGAGCTCGGTTGGCGTCCGTTGCGATGTGGCCCATGTCGTTCCCCCATGTGGTTCGTCGGCGGTCGGGGGCAGCCTGGCGCCTTTGCGCGTCCGCATGTGTGAGCGCAGTCACGAGCTGCCGGCGCGTGTGACCAAGGTCACCGGGGGAAAATGCCTGCTCGCCGGCGGCAACCGATTGACTGGTCAGTCAGCCGGTTTACCGACGCGTTAATATGCCGCGCTGCATTCCTCAGCGAGCGTGCTTTTCCGCAACCCCGAAGGAGGGCTCGCCTTGAAAGTCTGCTGTCTGGTGAAAGAGGTCCCGGACGCCGCCGTGCAGAAGCGGATCGACGCGAACACGAAGCGGCTCGATCGCTCCGGCGAGAAGAACCTCAACCCGTTCGACACCCACGGCATCGAAGCCGCGATGCAGATCCGAGAGGGCGGGAAGGTCCAGGTCGACGAGATCGTCTCCGTGACCATGGGCCCGGAATCCGCCGTTCGCGCCCTCCACAAGGCGGTCGCGCTCGGCGCCGACCGCTCGATCCACCTCACCGACGATGCCCTCGCCGGGTCCGACGTCTGCGCGACCGGCTACGCCCTCGCCAAGGCGCTCGAGTCCGAGCAGCCGGACCTCGTGCTGCTCGGCCAGCAGTCGGATGACGGCGAGTGCTACACGATCGGCGCCGTCGTCGCGGACCACCTGAAGATGCCGTCCCTGACCCAGGTCATCAAGATCGAGGTCTCGGACGGCAAGCTGATCTGCGAGCGCCAGGCCGAGTACGGGTACGACACCGTCGAGGTCGAGCTCCCGGCGGTGATCTCCGTTGGCGACGCGATCAACGAGCCGCGGTATCCGAGCCTGAAGGCGATCATGGGGGCGAAGAAGAAGCCCCTCGAGACCTACGCGACGGCCGACGTCGGGATCGAGGCCGGCCAGGTCGGCGAGGCCGGCTCCAAGACCCAGGTGCTGGGGATCAACCCGCCGCCCGCCAAGGAGGCAGGCGAGATCATCGAGGACGAGGACACGAACGAGACGGTCGAAAAGATCGTCGCGTGGCTCGACGAAAGGAAGCTTCTCTGATGCCCGGGATCCTGGTCTACGCCCTCCACGATGACGAGGGCAACTTCAACAAGAACTCGCTCGGCGCGATCTCCGAGGCGGCCAAGCTCGCAGGCGAGCTGGGAGCCGCGGCCGCCGCGGTCGTCGTGGGGGAGGTCCCCGACGACGCCTGCGCCGGGCTCGGCGCCTACGGCGCCACCAAGGTGTACCGGGCCAAGTCGGCGCCGGAGGGCCTCGCTCAGCCGATCGTGGACGTGATGGCGAAGGTCATCTCCGACGAGGGCTTCTCGTACGCGCTGTTCGGCGGCGGGCTCCTGGGATTCGAGATCGGCGCCGGGCTGACGGCCCGGCTGAACGCCGGCGTGACGATGGAGGTGACCGAGGTCAAGGTCGCCGACGGCAAGCTGGTCGCCGAGCGGCCGGTGCTCCAGGACTCGGCCGTGGTCGACGTCGGCTACGTGGGCGAGCCCGGGATCATCATCGGCCGCCTCAACGCCTTCGACGTCACCGAGCGAAACGGCGGCTCCGCCGAGGTGGTCGACGTGGACGTGGAGCTCTCGGCGTGGTCGACCAAGGCGAAGATGGTGACGCGCGGGGAGCAGCGCGGCGAGGACGTCAACATCGAGGATGCCGAGATCCTCGTCGGCGGTGGCCGCGGCCTCGGCGAGGCCGACAACTTCAAGCTCGCCGAGGATCTCGCGGGCGCCCTCGGGGGGGCGGTCGCGGCGACCCGCGCCGTGGTCGACGCCGGGTGGTATCCGTACGCGGCGCAGATCGGCCAGACCGGCAAGACCGTGGCCCCGAAGCTGTACCTCGCTGCCGGGATCTCCGGCGCGATCCAGCACAAGGTCGGGATGCAGAACTCCGACAACATCCTCGCGATCAACAAGGACCCGAACGCGCCCATCTTCGAGTTCTGCGACCTGGGGGTGGTCGGCGACCTGCACAAGATCATCCCCAAGCTGACCGAGGCGGTCAAGGCCAAGAAGGGCGGCTGAGCCCGCCTGGGCTCGCCGCGCGAGCGGCGGATGGCCAACGACGAAGAGCGAGCGACGAGTGGCGAGTGAAATGCCCGTAGCCCCCGCGGAGTTCCCGCCGCCGGTGAATCCGGCGGAGGAGTTCGTGGCCGAGCCCACGGATCCGGAGGACGAGCGGATCGAGGTAGGCGTTGCGATCGTCGGCGGCGGGCCGGCGGGCCTCGCCTGCGCGATCAAGGTGATGCAGCTGCTCTCCGAAGAGCCGGAGCTGACGGAGAAGCTCGGCGAGGTGCCCGTGGCGGTGATCGAGAAGGGCAAGGTCGCGGGTGCGCACCTGCTCTCCGGGGCGAACATGCGTCCGTCCGCGATGCGCGAGCTCTTCCCGGACCTCGATCCATCCGACTGGCCGGTCTACGAGGAGGTAACCAAGGATGCCGTCTATCTGTTGACCTCGAAGCTGGCGGTGCCCCTGAAGCCGCCCCCGCCGAACTTCCGGAATCACGGCAACTACGTGACCTCGATCGCCAAGCTCGGACGGTTCCTGAGCGAGAAGGCCGAGGAGGCGGGCGTCTATCTGCTCACCGAGACCGCGGCCGACAAGCTGCTGGTCTCGGACCGCATCGTGCGGGGGGTGCGCTCGGGCGACAAGGGACGCGATCGCGACGGCGGTGAGCTCCCGAACTTCGAGCCGGGCTCCGACGTCATCGCGAAGGCGACCGTGCTGGCCGAGGGAACCCAGGGGCACCTGACCGGAGCCGCGATGGACTACTTCGAGCTCGAGGGGCTTCAGCCGCAGCGCTGGGAGCTGGGCGTCAAGGAGGTCTGGACGGTTTCGAAGCCGCTCGACCGGGTGATCCACACGATGGGCTGGCCGCTTCGCAAGTCGCCGAAGTACAACGAGTTCGGTGGCAGCTTCATCTACCCGATGGGCGAGGACAAGGTCTGCATCGGGCTGGTCGTCGGACTCGACTACACGGATGCCACGTTCTCCGTGCACGACGCGCTCCAGGAGTTGAAGACCCATTCATTCGTGCGCGAGATCCTCGAGGGCGGCGAGCGAGTGGCCTGGGGCGCCAAGACCATTCCCTCCGGCGGCTACTGGGCGCTGCCGCGCAAGTTCGCCGTGCCCGGCATGGTGATGTGCGGCGACAACGTCGGGATGTGCAACGTCTCAGAGCTGAAGGGCATCCACTACGCGATGCACGCCGGCATGTACGCGGCCGAGGCGATCGTCGACGCGCTCAAGGCCGACTCGGTCAACTTCGACGCCTACGAGCAGCGGGTCCGCGACAGCGACGTCGTCGGTGACCTCTACCGGTGGCGCAACGTCCGCCAGTCGTTCTCCAAGGGCTTCTTCTTCGGCGGCGCGGTGGCGAACATGGCCCTCCTCACCGGGGGGCTGTTGCCGCCCGGTCGCTGGAAGCAGCACGAGGACTCGAAGGAGAGGATGGAGCTGGGGAAGGCCGCGGAGGGCTATCCGAAGCCGGACAACAAGTACACGTTCGACAAGCTCTCCTCGGTGTTCGCCTCCGGCAACGCGACGCGCGACGACGCGCCCAATCACATCCGGGTGCAGCAACACGTCCCGCGCGAGATCGGACAGGCCTGGGTCTCGATGTGCCCGGCGCAGGTCTACGAGATCCCGGAGGACCAGCTCTCCAACGGCGCCGCCACCGTCGACCTCAACATCACGCCGTCGAACTGCGTCCAGTGCGGCGCGATCACGGCGAAGGGCGGGCGCCTGACGCCGCCCGAGGGCGGCGACGGGCCGCTCTATCAGGAAACCTGAGCCGCGCCCGTCGGCAGCCACGCCACCGGAAGCCGCAGCGGGATCGGCTCCGGATAGCTCGGAAACAGGCGCGTGGCAAGCTCGGCCGAGGCCCGATCCTCGAGCAGCGGCTGAAGGTCCTCGTAGGCGAGCAGCACGCGCACCGTGCTCGCGATCTGGCAATCGGCCGCGTTGACCTGGGCGCCGCCGAGCGTTCCCTCGGCGATCCACCGGTCGACCCGGTCCAGCATCGCGGGGAGTGCCTCCAGATCCGCCCTGACCCGTTCGTCGCTCGCATCGCTGACGCGGGCGAAGCGGCGGGCGACCGGCGCGTTGAGCGTCGCCGCGAGATTGGGCGCGGGGAGGCCCGACAGCTCGGCCACCCAGCGCCGCAGTCCCGGGTCGCGGACGGTGCCCCAGCGGAACATCCGGCGCGGGATCGGCTGAAGCTCCCTCTCCCCCCAGGCCTCTGCCTCCTCGACCGCTCGGCGAAGGGGCGGCTCTTCCGGGAACAGCGGCGGCTGTGGCGCCAAGCGCTCGAGGAAGCGCGAGATC
Source organism: Solirubrobacterales bacterium (assembly GCA_036558385.1). Lineage (GTDB taxonomy): Bacteria > Actinomycetota > Thermoleophilia > Solirubrobacterales > 70-9 > AC-56. The sequence continues at coordinate 20,305 of DATBFS010000038.1, forward strand.
GGCACGGAGCCCTGGACCCGCAGCCCGTCCAGCTTCAGCGCTGGGACGGTGCCGCGCCTGAAGCGGGCGGCTCGCAGCCGCACCGGATGCATCCCGGGAAGCAGATCGACGACCTCGTGATCGATCTCCTTGCGCTCCAGCATCAATTGCGACGCCAGGGCCGGGTGCGAGAGGGCCAGCGAGTAGAGCTTCGCCGTCATGTCGCAGAGGCGGCGCCTGTGCTCTCTCGGGTCTCCTTCATGAACTCCGCGATCGCCTCGGCGAGGCGATCGGGCTGGTCCTCCGGGACGAACGTGAGGGAGTCCTCGATCCGGATCAGGCGAGCGTTGGGAATGTCGTTCGCGAGCCGCTCCGCGAAGCGCAGCTTGAAGAAGCGGTCCTCCGGAGCCCAGGCGATGAGCGTCGGGCGGTCGAAGTCCCGCAGGCGCTCCGCGGCCTCGATCGTCTGCCGGCTGGAGATCCCCCGGAGCACCTTGAGCGCGTCGCGCCGCACGCCGCGATCGGCGAGGAACGGCGCCAGGTAGCCGCGAAGGGCCTCGTCGTCCATCGGGCGGCTCTTGATCAGCATTCCGAAGCCCAGAGGACTGCGCCGGATCGCGCCGATCCGGGCACCCTGGACCAGGGCGGTGATCAGGCCGGGGACGTGCGCCCCGTACTGGAGCGGCCGAAAGGCCGGCGGCAGGAAGTTCTCGTAGGCGTCGCAGGGGGTCAGGACCAGGCGACCGAGACGCTCCGGGTGGTGCGCGGCCACGAGCTGGGAGATGGCGCCGCCGGTGTCATTGCCGACCAGCGTGACGCCGTCGAGCTCGAGCGCCTCGAGGAAGTCGGCCACGAGTCGGGCTACGCCCGGTGGAGAGAGGTCCGCCTCGGCCGCCATCGGGATTCGGTGGGAGCCGAGCGGCAGTTCGGGAACGATGCAGCGGTGCTCGCCCTCGAGCGGCGGGGTCACCTTTCGCCAGAGGCCGCCGCTCACGAGCAGGCCGTGGATGAAGACGATCGGCTCGCCCGAGCCGGAGTCCCGATAGCGAACCGTGCCCTGGGGAAGGCGGACCTCTGCGTGCGCTCCGTTCGTGGCGGACATGGAGCCTCCTCGGCGGTCGACGATCGTTGGCGTACAGCCTACGCGGGCACGCAGGGCCGGCGGCGATTTCGAGGGGCGTCGCTAACATCAGCAGCGATGAAGGCCGGGATCCACCCCGAGTACGTGCTCGCCCACGTCCGCTGCTCGTGCGGCAACGAGTTCTATACCCGCTCGACGAAGCCGGAGCTCCACGTGGAGATCTGCTCCGCGTGCCACCCGTTCTACACGGGCAAGCAGAAGCTGGTCGACACGGGTGGCCGGGTCGAGCGCTTCAAGCGCCGGGCCGCGCGCAGCCGGCGATAGCTCGCGCGCGTGGGTCGAGCGCTGTGGTGTCGGGGCTGAAGGCGACCCCGAGGCCCTGCCGATGAACGTCACGGTGACCAAGCCCGCGAAGTCCAGCTCCGACGTGGACGCGTCGATGGACGGCCGACCAGCGCTCTCGGAGGCGCGGATGCCGGACGGGATGCCCGTGGCCCGCAGGGACGCTCCCGTCGGTGGACAGGCCGTGCTCGAGGGCGTGATGATGCGCGGCGTCTCGACCTGGGCGGTGGCGGTGCGGGAGCCCGAGGGCGAGATCGAGGTCAGCTCGGAGCCGCTCGTCTCCTGGGCGAAGCGAAATCGGATCCTCCGTTGGCCGGTGATCCGAGGCGTCGTGGCGTTGGCGGAGTCCCTGAAGATCGGCTTTCGCGCGCTCGCGATCTCGGCCAACGCTCAGATCGTGCCCGAGGAGGGAGAGGAGGAAAGCGAGCCGATCGGGGGCCTCACCTGGGGGCTCACGATCGCCCTGTCGCTGGTGCTCGCGGTGGGCCTCTTCTTCGTGATCCCGGTCGGCGCTACGAGCCTGATCAAGGACCAGCTCGGCTCCCCGGTGCTCTTCTGGCTTGTCGAGGGCCTGCTGCGGACCGCCATCTTCATCGCCTATCTGGCCGCCATCAGCCGGCTCCGCGATCTCCGGCGGGTCTTCGAGTACCACGGCGCGGAGCACAAGACGATCTCCTGCTACGAGGCGGGCGACCGGCTGGTGCCCGCCCGAGCGGAGCGCTACTCGCGCCTTCACCCGCGGTGCGGGACGAGCTTTTTGCTCGTGGTCATGATCGTCGCGATCTTCGTCTTCGCGCCGCTCGGGCTGCCCGCCTGGTACTGGCTCGTCGCTTCCCGCATCCTGGGGATCCCGCTGATCGCGGGCATCTCCTACGAGGTAATCAAGTGGGCAGGGCGCAACCGGCGAAAGCGCTGGGTGCGCGCGGTGATGTGGCCCGGCCTGATGCTCCAGAACCTGACCACGCGCGAGCCCGACCGCGAGCAGCTCGCCGTCGCGATCGCGGCACTCGAGGCCGTGCTCGCCGTCGAGAACCCCGAGGAGGCCGCGGCGGCCGAGGCGATCGAGATCGTGGCGTAGAGCCACTTCGCCGCCTGGCCCAACCTTGTCCGCCGCGTCACGGCGGGGCGTGGAAAAGGCTGGATGGGGCAGCGCTCCGGCGAACTGTGGCGAATTCCGCTCGCATAGCGGATGAAACACCGCTCACCTGAGGGCGACTCCCTACCCAGCGCCGTTCGCTGGCGCCATTCCTGCGTGGCGAGGGAAGAGTCGGCCTCACGTCACCCCGCGCGTCACACTTAGCCCGTGATCCAAGAGCTCGTCAACCAGATCGAGGGGCGCTTCGCGGAGCTCGAGCGCCAGATGTCCGATCCCGAGGTGATCGCCGACCGCGAGCGCTACGCGGAGCTCGGGCGCGAGTACCGGGAGCTCGAGCCGGCGCACGATCTGGCCCGCGAGTACGTCCAGCTGAAAGACGACCTCGAGGGGGCGAGGGAGCTCCTGGCCGAGGACGGCGACGACCCGGAGCTCAGGAAGCTCGTGGCGGACGCGCCGGGGAGGCTCGAGGAGCTCGGCGACGAGATCCGTCTGGCGATGGTCGAGCGCGACCCCAACGACGCCAAGAACGTGCTCGTCGAGATCCGGGCGGGCGCCGGGGGAGACGAGGCGGCCCTGTTCGCCGGCGATCTGTTCAAGATGCTCACCCGCTACGCCGAGCAGCGCGGCTTCGGGACCGAGGTCCTCGCCTCCTCGCCGGCCGAGGTCGGCGGCTTCAAGGAGGTGACCTTCGCGATCAAGGGGGAGGGGGCCTACTCCGTGTTCAAGTTCGAGGGAGGCACCCACCGCGTCCAGCGGGTGCCGAAGACCGAGTCGCAGGGCCGCATCCACACCTCGACCGCGACCGTCGCGGTGCTGCCCGAGGCCGAGGAGGTCGAGGTCGACATCGACCCGAACGACCTGCAGGTCGACGTCTATCGCTCGTCTGGCCCGGGAGGCCAGTCCGTGAACACCACGGACTCCGCCGTTCGCCTCACTCACCAGCCGACCGGGATCGTCGTCTCGATGCAGGACGAGAAGTCCCAGCTTCAGAATCGCGACAAGGCGATGAGGGTGCTGCGCGCCCGGCTCTATGAGCAGAAGCTCGCCGAGCAGCAGGCCGAGATCGCCTCCGAGCGCCGCTCCCAGGTCGGCTCGGGAGAGCGCTCGGAGAAGATCCGCACCTACAACTTCCCCCAGAGCCGGGTCACGGATCACCGGATCAACCTCACGGCGCACAACCTGGACGAGGTCCTCGGCGGAGGGCTACGCGGGTTCACGGATGCGCTCGCGGCCGAGGAGAAGCGCGAGCTGCTCGCTGCGCAGACCGCCGACGCCTCCTCCTGATGGCGGCCGCGATCGCCGCGGGCCGGGTTCACGAGGCCCTCGAGGCCGCAACCGAGGCGCTCGCCGCCGCGGGGGTCGAGAGCCCTCGGCTGGACGCCGAGCTGCTGCTCGGCGCCGCGACCGGATTGGATCGGGCCGGGCTCGCGGCGGAGCCCGACGCCGCGGTGGCGCCCAACGCGGCGCGCAGCTTCGGCGAAATGGTGCGGCGTCGAATCCGTCGCGAGCCGGTGGCCTACATCCTCGGCCGCAAGGGCTTCAGGCGAATCGAGCTGGCGGTCGACGACCGGGCGCTGATACCCCGCCCCGAGACGGAGCTCCTGGTCGAGGTGGCGGTCGAGCTCGAGCCGGGGACGGCCCTGGACGTGGGGACCGGATCGGGGGCCGTGGCGCTGGCGATCGCGGACGAGCTTCCGGGCTGCGCGGTGACGGCCACCGAGACCTCGGCGCGAGCGTTGGCGCTGGCTCAGGAGAACGTCGGCCGGGTCGGGGCCGACGGCCGGGTGCGCCTGGAGCGCGGGACGGTGCCCGATGGTCGTCAGTTCGACCTGGTGGTCGCGAACCTCCCCTACGTGCGGGACGACGAGTGGGAGGGGCTCGCGCCCGAGATCACTCGATACGAGCCGCGTGAGGCCCTCGTGGCCGGCCCCGATGGAATCGAGGTGATCGCCTCGGTCGCGCCGGCAGCCGTGGCCGCGCTGGCTTCCGGCGGCGCGCTGGCCTTCGAGGTGGGCGCCGGTCAAGCCGGGCCGGTCGCGGAGCTCATGCTCGACCTGGGCTTCGGTCAGGTCGAGGGCCGACAGGACCTGGCCGGGATCCCACGCGTTGTCCTGGGCCGCCTGGACCCCGGCTGATGGTGGTCTCGATCGAGCGCGACGGCGGGGCTCGGGCGCGTGAGGACCTCGAGCGGTGCATCGCCGAGGGTGGCGTGGCGGTCTTCCCCGCGGACACGCTCTACGGGCTCGCCTGCGATCCGTCCAATGGCGCCGCGATCGATCGGGTTCACGACTTGAAGGGGCGCGAGGCCAAGAAGCCCTCGGCGGTGATGTTCTTCTCGCCGCTTGCGATGCGGGAGGTGATCTCGGCGCTCGGGCCGCGAACCCGCGAGGCGATTGGCGCCCTGCTCCCGGGCCCGGTGACGCTGGTGGTGGACAACCCCGAGCATCGCTACCCGCACGCCTGCCGAGAGGATCCCAGTCGGCTCGGGCTTCGCCTGATCGAAGGCCCGCTCGCCGGCGTCAGCCGCGCCGTATTCCAGACGAGCGCGAACACGAGCGGCGCTCGCGCGCCGAGCCGATTCGACGACATCGAGGCGCCGATCCTGGCGGGAGCGGACCTGGCGGTCGACGGCGGGGAGCTGGGCGGCGAGGGGTCGACCGTGGTCGACATCGTCGACCTGGAGCGTGGTGGCCCCTGGCGCATTCTCCGCGAGGGCGCGCTGTCGCGGGAGGAAGTCCGGCGGGCGCTGGGCGAAGTCAGCCCCTGAGGCCGGCCGCCTTCCGCGCCTCGGAGTGGCCGGTGAACGCCCACCCCCGCCTGAGCTTGCCCGTCCGGCCGGGCTCGACCAGCCATCCCACGGGGGATGTGACCTCGACGCCGCTTTCCTGCCGCGGACCCGATCGTCCCGAGGCCCAGCACCCGGTCGCCGAGATCTCGCACGTCGCCGACGTCGGGGTGTGCTTCGCTCAACATCGCGTCGAGGCGGCGACCCCCGCCCCGAACAGCGCGACGTTCTCCGACGTCACGTCCCGCCGTCGCCGACCGTGGCCATGGCCTCGTCCAGAGTCGCGAAGACCTCGACGCGAATCGCCTGCTCACCCCGCAGCTTCCAGACTTGGACGACCTCCTGCTCGGCGACGATCCCGGTCGTTCGGCCGCGAGCGCGCAGGATCATCGGCACCACCACGAGCTCCCCGACAGCGATGAAGTCTCTGGCGTCGAAGGTCACCCGATCCATCGCCTCGTAGAACTCGTCGAAGTAGCGCCGGATCCCCTCCGGCCCCCGATAGGTGTCGGGCTCGGCGGCCAGCCCCGGCGGGGTCGTCACCTCGAACTCCGGATGGATGAACGGGAGGAGCGCCTCGACGCCTCGCTCGTTGAGGGCCTCGAAGCCCTGGCGAATGAGATCCACGTTGCTGTCGGGCACGGCGGGCAGGGTACCCCGCCCGCTGCGCGCGAGCTCGGTTGCCGCTAGCCCTCCGCGGCCGCCACGATCGAGCGCACGAAGAGCTCCCGCGCCCGCCCCAGGGCCCGGGTGTCGCCGGCCTCGACGCGCTCCAGAGCGAGGCCGCCGATCCCCGCGCTGATCAGCACCGCGAGGCCCTCCGCCTTCGCCCGTCGCAGGGCGGGCTTCGCGGCGCCGAGCAGCGCCAGCAGGACCTCCCGCCAACGGGCCCGCTCGGCGTTCATCACCTCGCGAACCTCCTCTTCGACCACCGATACGGCGCTGAGGTCGAAATAGACCCGCGCCACGCGCACGTCGCGGTCCATGAGGCCCCAGATCCCGTCCAGGGCTCCGCGCACGACGCCCTCGATCGTTCTCGCATCCCCGACGCCCTCCGTGACGGCTGTCGTGATCTCGACGCCGAGCCTGCGGCCGGCGGCGGCGACCAGACCCTGTTTGGAGCCGAAGTGGTAGGCGATCAGCGCCTTGTTCTCGCCGGCCCGCGCCGCCACCTTGGCGACGGTGAGGCCGGCGTAGGCATCGGCCTTCAGAACTTCGAGTCCCGCCTCGAGGATCCGCTCCCGGGCGCCCGTGGACGGCCGCCCGGGCCGGGACTTGGCCGGCGCCGCCGCGCTCAAGCGGCGGCGGCGAGCATCGCCGGGTCGAGCCCCATGGCCGCGAGCTTCTTGGACAGCGCCTTCATGGCGTACTCGAAGATCTCGCGGGAGTGGTAGAAGGGCGTTTCGAAGTCGTACGGGTCCTCCACGCCGCGGGGTACGAAGACGAGGGTCGCGACGGGCAGGGTCTCCTTGAGCGTGTCCTCGACCACCCTCGCGTTCGCGGGATCCGCCTGAATCGCATCGGCGAGGAACTTGACCCCGAACCCGACGTGGCGCGACTCGTCGCGGTTCACCGCCGTGAAGCCGGCGGTGAAGCCCGGGAACCAGCCGCGGTCCTTGAGGCTGCGGATGATGAACCGGGCGCCGGTGAGCGCCAGCGTTCCCTCGATCACGATCATGTAGACGGTGATCCCGCGGACCAGGGCCGGGAAGTCGCTCGGGTCCTTGCGCAGACGCTCGGCGCAATCGTGGAGGATGCCGTTGAAGAGCCGCTCCCAGTCGTCGTTCACGTTGTGCCGCTGCTTGTCCAGCATGTCGCCGATCGTCGCGGCGCTCGCGCCCAGGACCTCCCGGTAGAAGCGGTCGAAGAACACCATGTGCTTGGCCTCGTCCGAGATCTGCGTGGTCAGGAACGCCTGCGCCTCGTGGGAGGGCGCGCCCATCGCAAACGGCAGAAGCTCGACGGTCACCCGTTCTTCCCCGAGGAAGAACTGGGAGAACCCGAACAGCAGGAACTCGCGTTCTGCGTCCGTGATCAGGTTCGGGTCGGCCCACTGGCGCGCGTCCTCGGAGAAGTCGAAGTCCTCCGTGGACCATTGCTGGCGCTGCCAGCGCATGAAGAGCTTCTGGTAGCTGGGGGCGGCTTCGACGATGCGGTCGAGGCCTGCCATCACCTTGTCGATGTCGGCATCGAGGAGGACGCTGAGTGCCTCGTCCTCGGTTCGAAGCTCGCCGGTCGCCGGGGTGGTGGTCATGTCGCTCCTCCTGGGGTTCGGGCTGCCGCGTTCGGCTGCCGCCGGTCGTCGGCCGCAGTTAATCAAACGATCAATAAATATTCTTCCCGGGACCTCAGAGGTTCAGCGCGTCCGCGTCGGCCGATGGCCTTAGAGTGTGGATGTGAGCTCGCTTCCCGACGACTTCCAGACCGCCCGGCTGGCCGACGTGGACCCGGCGATCGCCGAGGTGCTGCGGCGCGAGCTCCACCGCCAGCAGAACACCCTGGAGATGATCGCCTCGGAGAACTTCGTTCCGCAGGCGGTGCTCGATGCAACCGGATCGGTGCTGACCAACAAGTACGCCGAGGGCTACCCCGGGCGCCGTTACTACGGCGGCTGCGAGGAGGTCGACGTCGCCGAGCAGCTCGCGATCGACCGGGCCAAGGAGCTTTTCGGCGCCGAGCACGCGAACGTCCAGCCGCACGCCGGCGCGCAGGCCAAAAACGCCGCCTATATGGCGATGCTCGAGCCCGGGGACAGGATCCTGGGGATGGCGCTCGACCATGGCGGCCATCTCACGCACGGCATGAACCTGAACGTGTCCGGCAAGCTCTACGACGTCGTCGCCTATCACGTGCGGCGGGAGGACCTCCGGTGCGACATGGAGGAGGTCGAGCGGCTCGCCCACGAACACCGGCCGAAGGTCATCGTGGCGGGTTGGTCGGCGTATCCGCGCCACCTCGACTTCGAGGCGTTCCGCCGGATCGCCGACGACGTGGACGCCCGGCTGATGGTCGACATGGCGCATTTCGCGGGCCTCGTCGCCGCCGGCGAGCACCCCAACCCCGTCCCCCACGCGGACGTGACCACCACGACGATCCATAAGACCCTGTCCGGCCCGCGGAGCGGAATGATCCTCTGCAGAGAGGAGCTCGCCGCGGACATCGATCGGTCGGTGTTCCCCGGCCAGCAGGGCGGCCCCCTCATGCACGTGGTCGCCGCGAAGGCAGTCGCACTTGCGATCGCGCAGTCCGAGCCTTTCCGCGCCCGCCAGCGACAGACGGTCGCGAACGCGAAGGCCTTCGCCGAGGAGCTGATCGCCGGCGGGGTGGCGGTTCTCACCGGCGGCACCGACGTCCACCTGGTGCTCGTCGACCTGGGGCCGACCGGCCTCGACGGCAAGACGGCGGAGAGCCGGCTGGAGGCGGTCGGGATCACCGTCAACCGCAATGCGATCCCCTTCGACGAGCGCCCGCCGATGAATCCGTCCGGGCTGCGAATCGGAACGCCCGCGCTGACGACGCGGGGCCTGGTCGAGGACGACCTGCGCGAGGTGGCCCAGGTGATCTGCGTGGCGCTGTCGGATCGCTTCGAGGCCGAGCGCGACGGCCTGCTGGAGCGGACCCGCGCGCTCATGGAGCGCTATCCGCTGTATCCGCAGCTGGCGGCTGCGCCGGTCTAGGGCGCCGGTCGCGTCGAGCGTCCGCCAACCGCGCGGTCAAGGCTGGGTGGGCAGCAGCCCGCACCAGACCTCCTGAAGCTCGTCGATGGCCGAGTTCCGTCGAAATAGACGACGTTAGCCGGCCATCGACGATTCCACGCAGCCTGATCCCTCCACGCTCCGCGCGGACGCCGGCGCCCGACCGCGCCACTACGCTGGCCAGCGCGATGGACCTGGGCGTCGACCTCGAGCGGGTGCGGCTCGGCCGCGGGCCGACGCCGGTTCGCGAGCTGACCGAGCTGGGCGCCGGGCGGGGGAGGGCGCCGGTTTGGGTCAAGGACGACGGCGCCTACAGCGACTTCGGCGGCAACAAGGCGCGCAAGCTCGAGTGGCTGCTCGCCGATGCGGTGCGCCGCGGAAAGCGCACGGTCGTGACCGGAGGGGCGCTGGGCACGAACCACGGCTTGGCCACGGCGCTGTTCGCGAGCAGGCTGGGGATGCGGACCGTGCTGATCCTGGTGCCCCAGCCGGACTCCGAGCACGTTCGCAGGCAGCTCGAGCTCATCCGGCAGACGGGGGCCGAGCTCCACTTCCCTCGCGGCGTTCGACGTTCCTACCTGTTGGGGGCCGCGCTCCTGGTCGCGCGGGCGAGCCCGCCGTTCAACCTTCCCTACTTCGTCCGACCCGGCGGCTCCGTGCCGCTGGGCTGCGTCGGCTACGTGGAGGCGGCGGGGGAGCTTCGCGAGCAGATCGATTCGGGCGAGCTGCCCGAGCCTTCGCACGTGGTCGTCGCTCTCGGGAGCGGTGGCACGGCCGCCGGCCTTGCGGCCGGGATGAAGCTGTTCGGGCTGCGCTCGCGCCTCGTCTGCGTGCTGGTCAACGACCTCATCAGGGTGGACGCGACCACCGTCGCCCGCCTCGCCAGCCGGACCCTGCGCCTTCTCCGAAGGCATGGCGCGAACGCCGAGGGGATCGAGGTGGAGCCGGGGGACGTCGTCGTCGAGCGTGACTGGCTGGGCAGCGGGTACGGACATTCGACAGCCGAGGCCGAGGGCGCGATCGAGCTGCTCGCGAACCGGGAGGGCCTGGCCCTGGAGCCCGTCTACACGGGCAAGGCGATGGCGGCGCTCCTGGAGCTCAACCGTCGTGGCGCCTTCGGCGAGGGCCCCGTCCTCTTCTGGCAGACCCATGCGCACCCCACGTCGGGGGAGGCCCGGTGAAGGTCTGGGTTGACTGCACCGCGGCCGCCCACCCCCTGGTGCTGCGGCCGATCATCCAACGCCTCGAGGCCGCGGGCAACGAGGTGCGGGTGACCGCTCGCGAGTACGGGCAGACGCAGGGAGTCCTCGATCGACTCGCGATCCCGTATGAGTCCGTCGGGCGCCACGGGGGCCGGAGCGTGGCCCGCAAGGGGGCCGCCGTGGGGCGGCGGAGCCTGACTCTGGCGCGGTGGGCGCGCGGCCACCGGTTCGACCTCGCGCTCGGTCACGGATCGGTGGACCTCGGGGTGGTCTCGGCGGTCCTGCGGATCCCGTCGGTCCAGATGCAGGACTACGAGCACGCGGGGGTGCAGCGCCAGATCGCGTTTCGCGCCGCCCGCCGGGTGCTCGCCCCGGACGCGATCCCGGTGCAGGCCATGCGACGGGCGGGCGCGTCCCCAGGCAAGCTCTTTCAGTATCCGGGCCTCAAGGAGGACTACTACCTGAGCGACTTCGAGCCGGACCCCGCGGTGCTGGACGAGCTGGGAGTCGAGCGCGGACGCGTCCTGGTCGTGGTGCGACCGCCGCCGGAGACCTCGGCCTACCACGCGGCGAACCCTCTGTACGAGGCCGTGCTCGACCGTCTCGCCGCCGATCCCGGCTCGTGCGCGGTCGTGATCCCGCGGACCGACGCCCAGTCCCGGTCCCTCGCGCGGCGGGAGGGCGGGCACGATCGGCCGCGGAGCCTCCTGGTGCCCGATCGCGCGATCGACGCCCAGAGCCTGATCGCCTTCGCCGACCTCGTCGTCAGCGCCGGCGGGACCATGAACCGCGAGGCGGTCGCCCTGGGGACCCCCGCGTACACGATCTTCAGCGGCCGCATGGGGGCGGTCGACGAGCGGCTGGTCGCGGACGGCCGCCTGCGGGTGTTGTCGGACCCCTCCGGCCTCGAGCTGCGAAAGCGTGAGACGACGCCGGGCGTGGTGGAGCCGCGCGACCCGCAGCTCCTCGTCGACGGAGTCCTCCAGGCGGTCGGGTAGTCTCGCTCGCGGGAGGAGCCCAAAATGCCAGCGCTCGCCCCAATTGTTTGATGAGGAGCTTTAGCTCCGAAACAGGCGTGTCAGGGCGCCGAAGGCGCCCGCAGGTGTTTACCTGATGCTGGTCGACGGAAGACCGCCCGCGGTATACGCGCTCTTCGCGTTCATCGTCGCCGGTGTCCTCGCCTGGCTGCTCGTGCCCTTCGCGGAGCGGTTTGCCCGCCGGATCGGCGCCATGGACGTCCCCAACGACCG
>DATBFS010000039.1:0-4291 GCA_036558385.1 Solirubrobacterales bacterium
TGTCCCGGTCATCGGGGCAGGTTACCCACGTGTTACTCACCCGTTCGCGGCTTTGCCCCAGGGCAAGCCCTGGTTCGTCGCTCCACTTGCATGTGTTAGGCACGCCGCCAGCGTTCGTCCTGAGCCAGGATCAAACTCTCCATGAAAAGTGACTCGAGGGTTTCAATCCGGCGACTCAGTCACGAGTCGCCGGCTCCTCTGTCTCAGAGAGTCGTCATGCCTGACTTGGCCGCCGGGTACACAATCCGACGGCCGACATGACAGGGTTGATAGCCCGCCGCAGAGCCAAAGGCCCAGGCGGCGGGTCGGACGTGGTCACGAGCCTCGGAACCTGGTCCCGCGGCTCGCGCGCTGCTCAGTTTTCAAGGACCGTCACGTGCGTGCTCGGAGGGACTCTCCGGCCAGGCACGAATCGCCTCGAGGGCGACCATCGAGTATATAGGCCGACGCTGGCCCCCTGCAAGAGCGCCGGGCTTCCAGGTCGACCAGGAAGTCTAGCGGCGGCGTCAAGTCTCGCCGAGGACCCGCACGCGCGCGTGCCGGCGCTTGCCCACCTGGAGCACCTCCCCGTCGAGCTCCGCGGACGAGACGTCGAGCGTGCCGGCCGCGACCGGGGCGCCACCGATGCGAACGCCCCCCTGGTCGATCAGCCGTCGCGCCTCGCTTCGGCTGAGGCCGAAGTGCTCGGCCAGGACCGCGGGCAAATGCACGGCGCCGTCGGGCCCGCTCGTCGAGACGACCGCTTCCTCGACGTCGGAGGGCAGCTCGCCCTTGACGTGCAGCTGGTCGAACCGCTCCTCCGCGGCGGTCGCATGCTCGGCGTCGTGAAAGCGCTCCACGAGCGCTCGGGCGAGCTCGCGCTTGGCCTCGGCCGGGTGGGCTCCAGCGTCGAGCGGCCTGGCCAGCAGCAGGCGGTAGTACTCCCCCATCGCCTCGTCGGGGATGCTCATCAGCTTGCCGAACATCTCCTCCGGCGGGTCGGTGACGCCCACGTAGTTCCCGTACGTCTTGCTCATCTTCCGCGTCCCGTCGGTGCCCACCAGGATCGGCATCGTGAGGATCGACTGCTCCGGGATCCCGAACGAGCTCTGCACGTCCCGCGCGAAGAGGAGGTTGAACGTCTGGTCGGTGGCGCCCAGCTCGACGTCCGCACGCACGGCCACTGAGTCGTAGCCCTGAAGCACGGGATAAAGGAGCTCCAGCGTCGAGATCGGCTCGTCCCGTCGCATCCGCTGGGCGAAGTCCTCGCGCTCGAGGAGCCGCGCGACGGTGAACCGCCGGATGAGCTCAAAGAGCTCGTCGCTCTTCATCGACAGCCACTCGCTGTTGTGCCGGAGCTCGGTGCGCTCGCGGTCGAGCACCGTGAATGCCTGTTCCTCGTAGGTGCGCGCGTTGGCCTCGAGCTCCTCGGGCGAGAGGACCGGCCGCGTCGCATCGCGCCCGCTCGGATCCCCCACCCTGGCCGTGTAGTCCCCGATGATCAAGACAACCGTGTGCCCCGCGTCCTGAAAGGCCCGCAGCTTCATCAGGACGACGCAGTGACCGAGGTGGATGTCGGGGCTCGTCGGATCGACCCCGAACTTGACTCGCAGCGGCCTTCCCTCCTCCAGCTGCTGCGCGAGACGGCCCTCGGGCAAGGCGTCCACCGCCCCCTCCAGGAGCCGTCGCGCGTCGCCGGCAACCGCCGAATCGCTCACCGGGCCAATGCTAGACTGACGCGCTCGCTCGGCGGGATTCGCCGTCCCGCGTGCTTTCCTTGGTGATCCTTCCATCGGGCGGCTTCGCCGCTTGCGCCCCTCGACGCCGAGCGCTCCCGCATGGTCACGACTTCAGCGAGACCTGATGGCCCCCAGGATTAGGCTCCCCAGGCGCCGTTCACGCGACGGCGAGCCCGCCCCTGGGCAGCCGTCGCAGGACGGGCCGGCGCGGCTCGAGAGCGTCAACGGAGGATCGAACGGCTCCGGCCCACCCCCCGAGCCCGCCTCCCCGCCTCCGGCGCCCCCCGACGGCGAGCGCCGCCGTCCGAAGCTCAAGAAGCTGAGATTCGCCCTCGTCTTCCTAGGCCTCTCCGTGCTCGCCCTCGTCTCCTGGATCTTCGGGATCATGATGGCGGTCGCCAGCGACCTGCCCCAGCTCGAGGACCGAGCCCAGTTCGCGAACGCCCAGAACTCGGTCGTTTACGACGTCAACGGCCAGAAGATCGCCACCCTCACCAACAACGAGGGTCGCATCCTGATCGACTCGGGTGACATCGCCCCCGTGATGAAGGAGGCGACCATCTCGATCGAGGACCAACGCTTCTACGAGCATCGCGGGGTGGACTTTCAGGGCATCGGCCGGGCGGTGGTCCAGGACGTCTTGCACACGGGCGCCAGCCAGGGCGGCTCGACGATCACCGAGCAGTTCGTGAAGAACGCACTCCGTGCCCAGAACAGCCGAACGGTCTTCGAGAAGCTCCGCGAGGCCGCACTCGCCTACCAGCTCGAGCGCCACTGGGACAAGGACAAGATCATCACCCAGTACCTGAACGAGATCTATTTCGGCGAGGGCGCGTACGGGATCGAGGAGGCCGCCAAGACGTACTTCGGGTGGAACCACCCCGGCTGCGGCCAGGACGCGAACCCTTCCTGCGCCTCTGACCTGTTGCCCTGGGAGGCGGCGATGCTCGCCGGAATCATCGCCAACCCGAGCGCCTACGACCCCCGCTTCAATCCCCAGGACGCGACTGCCCGCCGCAACCTCGTCCTCCAGAACATGGCGGACCAGGGCTACATCACCCAGGGCGAGTACGCCCTGTACGCCCGCCGCCCCATCCCCAAGCCCTCGCAGATCCAGACCCCGGTCGAGGCCTCGAAGGCTCCTTATTTCACCTCCTGGCTGCGTCAGCAGCTGGTGGACAAGTACGGCGCGGGCGAGGCCTTCGGCGGCGGGCTCAAGGTCACCTCGACGCTCGACCTCGGCCTCCAGAACGAGGTGCAGCGGATCGCCGACGAGCGCACGCTGGGCGTCGGCCTGAACTCCGCCGTCGTCGTCCTCAACAACGTGACCGGTGGCGTTGAGGCGATGGTGGGAGGCACCGACTTCTCCAAGCGGCCCTTCAACCTCGCGACGCAGGGCCACCGGCAGCCCGGGTCCGCGTTCAAGCCCTTCACCCTGATCACGGCCCTCGAGCAGGGGCACTCCCCGGACCAGGTGTTCACGTCGGCTCCCCAGGAGATCCCGTTCAAGGCCCAGGTCCCAACCAACAAGGGCAAGCCGAAGGTCCTGCCCGAGCTCTTCAAGGTGCACAACTATGGCGACGAGTACCTCGGCAGCGCGTCGATCGCGACGGCCACCACGTACTCCGACAACTCCGTCTACTCGCAGCTGGGGATGTCATTGTCGGGTGGGCCCGCGGCCGTCGCCGGAACGGCGAACGAGCTCGGCATCCAGACGAACCTCGCGACCACGAACCACGTCAAGTACTCGGTCAACGGCGGCCCCTTCGAGCCCTACAACCCGGCCTTGATCCTGGGTGGGCTCCAGACCGGCGTCTCGCCGCTCGAGATGGCGCACGCGTATCAGACGATCCAGCACAACGGCCAGATCCTCAGCGGCACGATGGCGGACTCCCCCGAGGACCCGATCGGAATCCGGAAGGTTCAGGATCAGAACGACAATCTGGTCGCGACCAACAACGGCGATCCCGGACAGGACAAGGTCGAGACGAAGCAGGTCATCTCCCCGGGCGTTGCGACAACCGCGCGGACGATCCTTCACACGGTGGTCACCTCCGGGACGGGGCAGAACGCCGACACCGGCGATCCGACCGAGTGGGGCAAGACCGGGACGACGGAAAACAACGGCGACGCCTGGTTCGTCGGCGCGAACAAGGACATCACGGTCGCCATCTGGGTGGGCCATGCCGACTCCGTGAGGCCGATGCTCACGGAGTACGGCGGCGCGCCCGTCGACGGAGGCACGATCCCGGCGCTGATCTTCAGCGAGATCGTCGGCGCATACGAGCAGCTCCAGGCCTCGCACCACCACGGTCGGGGTGGGAGCGAGACGACCGCCACGACCACGCCCACGCTGACCACGCCGGCCGCACCCAGCGGTGCCCCGGCCCCCTCCACCGCCGCGCCCGCCCCGCAAGAGAGCGCGCCCTCCGCCCCGCAACAGCCGGCCCAGCCTTCCCAGCCGCAGCAACCAGCGAGCCCGCCGGCGCCGAGCGGGGGTGGCGCATCGTCCGGCGGCGCTCCCTCGACGGGCGGAGTCTCCGGCTAGCCGCCCGAGCCCCGGGGCGCCGGGC
>DATBFS010000040.1:0-3438 GCA_036558385.1 Solirubrobacterales bacterium
CGCGCTCGGCGCGCTGCTGGGAGACGAGCTCCTTGATCTCGTCGTATCTGCGGGGATGCAGGGTCTGGAAGGCGAGGTCCTCGAGCTCCCACTTGATCGCGTGGATGCCGAGGCGGTGGGCGAGCGGAGCGAAGATCTCGAGCGTCTCGCGTGCCTTCTCCTGCTGCTTCTGCTTCGGGAGCGCACCGATCGTGCGCATGTTGTGCAGGCGGTCGGCCAGCTTGATCAGGATCACCCTGACGTCGGTGGCCATCGCCACCATCATCTTCCGGTAGTTCTCCGCCTGGCGCTCGTCGCGGCTCTTGAAGGTGATCTCGGTGAGCTTGGTGACCCCGTCCACCAGCTGGGCGATCTCGTCACCGAAGTCGTCGCGCACCTGGTCGAGGCTCGCGCTCGTGTCCTCGACCGTGTCGTGGAGAAGCGCGGCGCAGAGCGTCGCGGTGTCGAGCCGCAGTCCGGCGCAGATTCGCGCCACGCCCAGTGGGTGGGTGATGAAGTCCTCGCCGGATTTTCGCTCCTGGCCGGCGTGACGCTCGCAGGCGAAGGCGAACGCCCGCTCCAGCTCCCTTCGGTCGATGGGCTCAGCCGCGTCGGCCTTGTGCTCCTCGATCACCGCGAAGAGATCGCCGAGGAGGGCACGCTGGTCGGCTGTCAGCTCGCGCGTGATCGAGTCCGCGCGGGGGGTGCGCGCGTGCCCGGGGGGCTCGCCCACGCGGGTGTGCCCACGGCGGTCGCCGTCGCTCGGGACCGGACCGTTGCCGGTCCGCTCGCCCTTCTCAGTGTCGGCTAGGTCTGTGCTCGGCTTCGCAGGAATCGGATGGCCTCCTGGCCTCTGGCGAGACAGTCCGCGTAGGCCCTGGATCGCCCCAGATCGGTCCTCTCCGAGGATAAAACCCGCAGGGTCGGGGCGCCGCGATCGGGGCGCCATTCGCAGAGGCCGAGCTCGCTGAGGACGCTGATGCAGCGGGCGGCGGCCTCCGGTGACCGCGGGAAGCCGGAGTCCCCTTCGAGCAGGGAACGCAGGCGCGGGCCGGCCGCCTCTCCCCCGGCCTCCGAGAGCGCCCGCCAGACCTCGCCGATGGGAGCGCGCAACTCCCACTCCCTGGCGAGCAGGCGCTCCGTCAGCTCGAGCTCGGCCGGCCCCCAGGCGAGGTGGAGGTATCCGTCCCCCGTCAGGGCGAGGCTCTCCAGCGCCTCGCTCGGTGGCGGATCGATGACCACCACGTGGCTGAAGAGACCGGCAGCGTCCGGCCGCCGCGCGACCGCGGTCCAGTCCGCCAGGGCGAGGCCGGCGCCGGGGGCGTCCCGGAGGGCGGCGTCGAGGGACTCGGCCCCACAGCGGCAGCAGGCGATCCGGGGCGGTGCGGCGCCGAAGCGCCGCGGGTCGGCGGCGGAGGAGGCGAGCTTCGCGCGGCGGGCGGCATCCGCGCAAATGGCGAGGACGGTTTCGCCGCTCGAGATCAGCTCCGCCAGGGAAGCGACGGCGGCACCCCCACGGCGATCGATCAGCTGCCGGCCGGGACCCTTCGGCGCCCGCACGTCGAGCAGCGGCGCGGGGCGACCCGCGGCGATGCTCGCCACCTCCCGCTCGAGACGGGCCCACCACTCCTCATCCGCAGCCGGGCAGCCGTCCCCGCACGGCCGTCGGTCCGGGTCGGCCTCGGCCCCTTCGAGGGGATAGAGCTCGCGAACGACTACCCGCGGCTGCTCCGCTCCGTTCCAGCGATCGACCTCGAGCTCCACAGAGAGATCGAGAGGCTGATCCTCGCGGCGGGTGATCTCTCCGTTCATGCCGAAGGCCACTCCGACCGCGCGCCCGGCGCCGCTCTCGAGCTGGAAGCGGGAATGCTTGCCCTCCTGGCCGAGCGGGCGCACCTCGCGCAGCCGGCCCGAGGGCACGAGCAGGCGCGGTCCGGGGTTGCCCATGCCGAAGGGGCCGAGGCTCTCGAGCTGCCGGGCGAGGTCCATTCCGATGCCCTCCCGGCCGACTCCCACGAGCGCGTCGAGCTGGTCGGTCCGCACCAGCGTCGCCGGATCGATCTCGGCGACCGCGTGTGCGATGAACGCCTCCCGGAAGGCGTCCAGGTTGGCGGCCTCCAGCTCGAGGCCTGCCGCGGCGCGGTGGCCGCCGTAGCGACCGACGTGCTGGGAGGTGGCGTCGAGCGCGGCAACCAGGTCGAAGCCGGGGATGCTCCGGGCGGAGCCCTTCGCCCTCTGGCCGTCGATCGAGAGCAGGATCGTGGGCCGGAAGTGGCGCTCCGCCATCCGCGACGCGGCGATGCCGACCACGCCGGGATGCCATCCCTCTCCGGTGAGGATCAGGGCCGGGGCCTCTCTCACGGACTCCGGCAGCTCCGAGCGAGCGCGCTCCGCCTCCGCCACCACCTTCTGCTCGGTCCAGCGGCGCTCCGCGTTGGCCTTGTCGAGCTCGACGGCGATCGCGGCGGCCCGCTCCGCATCATCGGTCAGCATCAGCTCCACGCCCGCGTCCGCCCGATAGAGGCGACCGGCGGCGTTGATCCGCGGCGCCAGCCGGAAGCCGAGGGCGCCGGCGTCGATGCTCTGCGGATCGACCGCAGCGGCCGCCATCAGGGCGCGGAGGCCGGGGCGCGGGCCATCGCGCAGGACACGCAGCCCCTCGCGGACCAGGCGCCGGTTCTCGCCGACCAGCGGGACCATGTCCGCCACCGTGGCGAGCGCGACCATGTCGAGATCGCGATCGCAGGGGTGGCGGCGACCGCTCACCGTCTCCACCGCTCCGTGCCCCGCCGCATCGCTGAGGGCGATCGCGAGCTTGTGCGCGACGCCGGCGGCGCAGAGCCCCTCGAAGGGGTAGTCGCAGACCACGGGGTGGATGACGGGGCAATCGGGGAGGCGTTCGCCCGGCAGGTGGTGGTCAGTGACGATCACCTGGATGCCGGCGGCCCGGGCAGCGGCGACCTCTTCGACCGAGCCGATCCCGCAGTCAGCCGTGATCACCAGGTCCGTGCCGCGGCCTCGGAGCTGCTCCACGCTCGACATCGTCAGCCCGTAGCCGTCCGCGAGCCGGTCCGGGATCAGCCAGTCGCAGGTGGCGCCGAGGGAGCGGAGAGTCGAGACGAGGATCGCCGTCGAGCAGACGCCATCGACGTCGTAGTCGCCGTGGATCGTGATTCGGCCGCCGCCGCGCGCGACCGTCAGGACCAGCTCGCAGACCTCCTCCATCCCCCTGAACTCGGTCGGCTCGTGGGACTCGCGCGCCTCGAGGAAACGCCGGGCGGCGTCGACCGTGCGGTACCCCCGGCGAACAAGGGTCACCGCAACCGGCTCGGCCAGCTCCAGCTCAGAGGCGAGGCGCCGGACCTCCCCGTAGTCGTAGGGGGCCGCTTGAAACGCTCGGGCGGTTCCAGCCGAGGCCATCCACCCAACCTAAGTTCGCCCCCCGACGGAATCGGCGCA
>DATBFS010000041.1:0-10501 GCA_036558385.1 Solirubrobacterales bacterium
GACGTCCACCCCCTCAGTGATCTTGGCGTAGCGGGAGATCCCGGCGGCGTGCGTCACGAACACGGCCAGATCGGAACGCCCGTGCAGTCGCTCGACGCTTGCACGCACTGCCGCGTCGTCGATCCCGTGGTTTCGGAAGACGAACAAGACGATCGCCTTGCCGTCGGCATAGGCGCTGGCGACGGGCTTGGGCATGCCCGGACCGGCCACGAACTTCGAGGGCAGACCAGCCGCGGAGGCGGTCGCGCCGGCGTCCGGGGCGACCGGGGTACCCGTGGATGGCGCTGTTGTGGATGGGACGGCTCCCGTGGTGACCCCCGGCACCGCGGCCGTCGATGCGTCAGTTGGGGCCGTGGCGGCACCGGTGGTCGGAGTGGTCGAGGTGGCGCTCGAGCTGTCGCTCTTGTGCATCACCCGGGTCATGAGCAGGAAGGCGACGCCCACCGCCAGAAGGCCCAAAATGGCGATCTGGGCGACCGGGTTGTCGTTCAGCGCCTTCCTCACGCGCACGACCCCCCGAGGAGGGCCGGTCCGCGAAGGCCGAAGAGAAAAGGCCCCAACTTGCCGACGCCGCTCGGCTTGAGAACCCTTCTCAGAAGGTGGGCGTCTACCGGAAAAGCCGCAAGCGACTCACCGGAAATCGACTCCCAAGCCGATTGTGCTGGCTCACAATTGGAGCGGCTATCGAACAGGTTCGAGCCTTGCGTGACCATAGCAGTCAAGAGGTGACTCGACACGAGGCCGCCAAAGCTTGAGAGACGACGGCTGGACGGGCGCCCGCGCTAGCTCCGGCCGGGGGACGATCCGCCGTCCAGGTCCCCCGCGAGATCCTCGCGAAAGGCCCACCGGATGAGCTTCCCGTCCTTGAACTCGAGCTCGATCACGGTCGGCTCCTCGTCACCCACCAGGCCGCTCTCGCGCCACACGTACTGGGTCCGAACCAGGGCGAGCACGTCGTCGCCCTCAACCCGCAGCTCGTCGATCGCGTAGCGGCGCTCGAGGTGCTCGTAGCGCTTCCGCGCCCACTCCTCGGCCTCGTCCCTGCCGCGGCGAACGCCGCGCGCGGTTCTGATCTCGAGCTCGGGATGGATAAGGTCGGCGAACGCCTGCACGTCCCCGTTGCTGAGCGCGCCGAGTACATGTCGCGCCAGCTCGGCGCTGGACTTGCCCACCGGCCAAGTATCGCGCCTCGCAGCCGTGGTCACTTTGGCCGGCGAACCTGAATCCCGAGCTCGCGAAGCTGCGCCTCGTCGACCGGCGCGGGCGCCCCGGTCAGCGGGTCCGCCCCCGAGGCGGTCTTCGGGAAGGCGATCACCTCGCGCAGCGAGTCGGCCCCGATCAGCCGCTGGACGATTCGGTCCAGGCCGTACGCGATTCCCCCGTGGGGCGGCGCCCCGTACCGAAGCGCCTCGAGCAAGAAGCCGAAGCGCTCCTCGGCTTCGCGCGAGTCGATGCCGATCGTCTCGAAGACCCGCTCCTGGAGCTCGCGGTCGGCGATTCGAATCGAGCCGCCGCCCAGCTCCTGGCCGTTCCAGACGATGTCGTAGGCGGCCGCGAGCGCCTCACCGGGCCGCTCGGGGTCGAACTCGGCCTGCGGCGCCGTGAACGGGTGGTGGAGCGGGTCCCAGCGCGACTCCTCGTCGTCCCACTCGAACATGGGCCAATCGACGACCCACACGAACCGCTGCTCGTCGGCGATCAGCTCGAAGCGCTCGGCGAGCTCCACCCGGAGCTGAGCGAGGACGGCGTTGGCGATCTTGGGCCGGTCCGCGACCAGCAGCAGGAGGTCCCCCTCGGCGGCTTCCAGCCGCGCGTTGAGGGCGGCGAGCTCGGGGGCGGAGAGGAACTTCGCGGTGGGCGACCGCCAGCCCTCGCCCTCGCGAAACGCCCAGACGAGGCCCTTCGCGCCGAGCTCCTGGGCCCGCTCGATCAGCGCATCGAGCGCGGACCGCGGCAAGTCGCGCCGGCCGACGTTCAGGGCCTTCACGATCCCGCCGCCGTCGACCGTCGCCCGGAACACCTTGAACTCGGTTTCGCGCAGATCCTCGGTGACGTCGACGAGCTCCAGGTCGAAGCGAACGTCGGGCCGGTCGGTCCCGTAGCGCTCGAGCGCCTCGGCGTAGGGGATCCGCGGGATCGGCAGGTCGATCCGCGGCCCGTCGACGGCGTCGAACACGTGGGCCAGCATGCGCTCGTTCACGTCGATCACGTCCTCCACGCCCACGAACGACATCTCGAGGTCGAGCTGCGTGAAGTCGAGCTGTCGGTCGGCGCGCTGGTCCTCGTCCCGGAAGCAGCGAGCGATCTGGTAGTAGCGCTCGAAGCCGGCGATCATCAGGAGCTGCTTGAAGAGCTGCGGCGACTGCGGCAGGGCGAAGAACGACCCCGGCTCGCGGCGCCAGGGGACCAGGAAGTCGCGAGCCCCCTCCGGGGTCGAGCGCGAGAGCATCGGCGTCTCGACCTCCACGAACCCCTCCGTGTCGAAGAACTCACGCATCGCGCGCACCACGCCGTGTCGCAGCTCGAGCGCGTCGCGCATCTTCTCGCGGCGTAGATCCAGGTACCGGTGCCTGAGCCGCGCCTCCTCCCCCACCTCCCCCGAGAACGACTCGATCTCAAACGGGGGCGTGTCCGCGTCGGAGAGCATGGTCGCCTCTGCGACGCGAATCTCGAATTCGCCGGTCGGGAGGTCGGGGTTGACGGTCTCCGGCGAGCGACGCACCACCTCGCCGGCCGCGGTGATGACGTCCTCGGCGCGGAGCTCGTGCCCGAGCCCGAAGACCCCGGCCGCGCTCTCCGGATTGAAGACCAGCTGGACGAGGCCGGTGCGGTCGCGCAGGTCGATGAACACCAGCCCGCCATGGTCGCGGCGACGGTGCACCCAGCCCGCCACTCGGGCGACCGAGCCGACACGCTCGTCGAGCACCTGCCCGCACCAGGCGTCGCGGTATTCGTTCGGCCGCAGCGCGGGGAAGCCGCCGGCCCTCACCCTGCGACGAGCTCCTCGATCAGCTCCGCGACCTCGACCTCGCGCTGTTCGCCCGAGGCCATGTCGCGAAGCTGCATCGACCCGCTGTCGTCCAGGATCAACGCGTTGGGGGCGCGGAGGCGATCAGCGTGCCTCATCTGGCCCTTCAGTCCCCGCCCGGCGAGGTCGAGCTCGGCGCGCAGCCCGGCGTGGCGGAGCTCGGTGGCGAGCGCCAGCGCGCGTTCCCGCTGCTCGTCGTCCGCGACCACGAACACGTCGGGGGCCGACGCCGGCCACTCGTCCTCGATGGCCAGGAGGACGCGCTCGATCCCGACCGCCCATCCGCAGGCCGGGGTCGCCGGCCCGCCGAGGAGCGCGACCAGGCCGTCGTAGCGGCCGCCCCCCGCCACCTGTGATTGGGCCCCGAGCCGTCCGCAGTGGAACTCGAACACCGTGCGCGTGTAGTAGTCGAGGCCTCTGACCAGCGTCCCGTCGAGCTCGTATTCGATGCCGGCGTGCTCGAGCAGGCGACGGAGGGTCGCGAAGTGCTCGGCGTCCCCGGCGTCGAGCCGCTCGAGCATCGTCGGCGCCTCGGCCATCACCGCGCGCGTCCCCTCGTGCTTGGAGTCGAAGGCACGCAGCGGGTTCTCGTCGATCCGCTCGCGGACCTCCTCGTCGAGCTGGTCCTCGTGACGGCGCAGGTGAGCGATCAGCTCCTCGCGGTACTCGGCCCGCGCCCGCGGGGATCCCAAGCTGCCGATTCGCAAGGTCAGGGCGGGAACCTCGAGGCCCCGGAGGAGCTCGTCCAGGAGCATGATCAGCTCGGCGTCCACCAGCGGCGATTCGGACCCGACGGCCTCGGCGTCGAGCTGCGTGAACTGGCGAAAGCGGCCCGCCTGGGGCCGCTCGTGGCGGAACACCGACCCGTACCACCAGAGCTTCACCGGCTGGGGGAGCTTCTGCATCCCGTGCTCCAGATAGGCCCTGACGATCGATGCGGTGCTCTCGGGGCGGAGGGTGATGCTGCGGCCACCCTGGTCCTCGAAGGTGAACATCTCCTTGCGAACGATGTCCGTCGAGCCCCCCACGCCCCTCGCGAACAGCTCGGTGTCCTCGAAGGTCGGGGTCTCGATCCGCGCATACCCGGCCCGACCCAAAAGGTCGCGCGCATGCGACACCACCCGCTCACGCGCGGCGGCACCGGAGGGAAGCACGTCGAAGGTGCCCCTTGGGGCCTTGAATCGTTCGGCCATCCCGGCGCGAGCTTAGTGAGTGCCGACGGCGGTCACCTACCGCGCGAGCTCGGCGAGGAAGGGATTGGACGCACGCTCGGCTCCGAGCGTGGTCACGGCCATGTGGCCGGGATAGACGACCGTCTCCTCGGGGTATCCATCCACCAGACCGCGAATGCTCTCGAGCAGCGTCTCCCAGTCGCCGCCCGGGAGGTCGACCCGCCCGACCGATCCCTTGAACAGCACGTCGCCCGAGAACAGCGCCCCCTCGTCGGGGATCGCGTAGGTGACGTGGCCCGGGCTGTGGCCGGGCGTGAACAGGACGTCGATCTCGAGCCCCGCCATCGACAGGTGCTCGCCTCCGGCCACGGTGTTCTCCGGGTCGTGGCTTTCGAACGGGCCGAATCCGGGCCACGGGACGTAGGCCATGATGTCCGTGAGCAGCGGGACCTCGATCTCAGGGCACCAGACGGGCGCGCCCGTCGCCTTGGCCACCGGTGCGACCGCCCCGATGTGGTCGAAGTGGCAGTGGGTGAGCAGGATCGCGTCGACGTCGATCCCGAGGCCCTCCACCGCGGCGAGGATCCGCTCGGGCTCGTCGCCTGGATCCACGATCACGCCGCGATCGGCGCCATCGGGTCGCGCCACATAGCAGTTCTCCGAGACGGGCCCGACGGTGAACGAGCGGACGTCCATCAGCGCCCCTCCTCGCGCTGCCGACGCTTCGCGGCCTGGCGGCGGTTGTAGAGGAAGCGCTCCAGGTAGTAGCCGAGCGGGATGTAGAGCAGGAGCATCAGCGCGGCCAGGCCGAGCGACGCGGCCAGCGACTGGTGAAACAGAAGGACCCACAGGGCGAGGAAGACCACGGCACCGAACAGCCCGCGGGTGACCGCCTGGCTCCAGCTGGGCGGGCTCTCGCGCTTGTGTCCGAGCTGCTTGCGGGCCCGTGCGCGCGCCTCCTGGCGACTTCGAGGCCGGCTGGTTCGCCCGCGACGGTCGACGCTCCCGCCCTGGGTGCCGCGGTGCTTTCGGCGTCGCCGCTTGGTGGTTCGCGCCACGGGTGGAATCTAGCGGCCGAGCTGACGCACCGGGCCCGGCCGCGGCGGAACGCACACCGTGTCAGGAACGAGACAACGCGCGGTTTGAGACAAGCCGGCGCCGGGAAAACCGCTTTCAGAGGCAACTATTCCGTTCCCGGCGCTGTGTCCGTCGGGCGCTCGCCGGGTCGTGGAAGGAGATGTCATGGAGAGTGCATCGATCCAGGCTCGCGAGCCGACCGCGGGCAACGGCGCGATCGCTTCCGAGCACCTGGCGCAGGCCTTGGAGCGAACCGGATGGCGACCGGCCGATCCCGGGCCCCTCGGGCTCGCCGGGTTCGCGATGACCACCTTCGTGCTCAGCATGTTCAACGCGAATCTGGTCGGGTCCGGCGGAGAGCCGGTGGTGTTCGGGCTCGCGTTCGCCTATGGCGGGGTGGCCCAGCTGCTCGCGGGGATGTGGGAGTTTCGAACGGGCAACACGTTCGGCGCTCTCGCGTTCAGCTCGTTCGGGGCCTTCTGGCTCTCGCTGTTCGTGTTCGACGTGTTCTTTGCGAGCTCGATTCCAGCCGCGGACCTCGGACACGCGGCCGGGCTGTACCTGTGGGCATGGGCGATCTTCACCGCCTACATGACGATCGCCTCGCTGCGCACGACCGGCGCGGTCGCGGCGGTCTTCATCCTGCTGACCGCGACGTTCATCCTGCTCGCGATCGGCGCCTCCGGTGGCCACGACACCGTGACCCACTGGGGCGGCTACATCGGGCTGGCAACGGCCGCGGCGGCCTGGTACGCATCGTTCGCGGCGGTGACCAACTCGACCTTCGGAAGGACGGTCCTTCCGGTGCTGCCGCTGAGGAGGTAACCCGACCGACGGCGACGCACTGCATGACGCGCGACCGAGGTGATGCAGGATGATTGAGGCCGGCTCGACGCAGGCGCGCCGCGCCGGCCTCAGCCGCCCAGAGGTATCGGTTACCGACTTGAGCTCGACGAGCTAGAGGCGAGGAGAAGATCAAATGGCCACTCACGTCGTAGACAACGAGCAGCTTGAGCGCGAGCTGACGGAGCTTCTCGAGGTGGAGAAGTTTCCCCCGCCGGAGGACTTTCAAGAGCACGCGCTCGTCAAGGACATGACCCTCCACACCGACGCGGAGCGCGATCTGGAGAGTTTTTGGGCAAGACAGGCGACCGAGCTCCTCGACTGGTTCGCGGAGCCCGACCGGACCCTCGACGAGTCGAACCCTCCCTTCTACAAGTGGTTCGAGGGCGGCAAGCTGAACGCCTCCTACAACTGCCTGGACCGCCACGTCGAGGCGGGGAACGGCGACAAGGTCGCATTCCACTGGCGCGGGGAGGAGGGCGAGGAGCGCGACATCACGTACGCCGACCTACATCGGGACGTACAGCGGTTCGCGAATGCGCTCAAGGATCGCGGGATCAAGCCGGGCGACGTGGTGGGCATCTACATGCCGATGGTCCCTGAGCTCCCCATCGCGATGCTGGCGTGCGCCCGGATCGGGGCGCCGCACAATGTCGTCTTCGGCGGCTTCTCCCCCGACGCGGTCAAGGAGCGGATGGAGTTCTCCGACGCCAAGGCCCTCGTGACCGTCGACGGCGCGCGACGGAAGGGGAAGACCGCGCCGATCAAGGCGGCGGTGGACGAGAGGATCGGGGACGTCAAGTCCATCGAGACGATCTTCGTGGTCAAGGCGACGGGAACCGACTGCGAGATGCAGGAGGGACGCGACGTATGGTTCGGTGACGCGCTCGAGGCCGCGGGCGATGAATGTGAGCCGGAGCAACTCGACGCTGAGCACCCGCTGTACGTCCTCTACACCTCGGGCTCGACCGCGAAGCCCAAGGGGGTCCTACACACGACGGCCGGCTACCTGCTCGGGGTCACCTTCACGCACCGCTACGTCTTCGACCTGAAGCCGGGCGCCGACGTCTTCTGGTGCGCCGCCGACATCGGCTGGGTGACCGGCCACAGCTACATCGTCTACGGGCCGCTTTCGAATGGGGTCACGAGCGTCATGTACGAGGGTCCGCCGGACTACCCGGACAAGGACATCTGGTGGGAGCTCATCGAGCGCTACGGCGTGACGATCTTCTATACCGCCCCCACGGCGATCCGCGCGTGCATCAAGTGGGGGCCGGAGTACCCGGCCGCGCACAATCTGTCGTCGCTTCGCCTGCTTGGAACCGTTGGCGAGCCGATCAACCCCAAGGCGTGGCTCTGGTACCACAAGGTGATCGGGGCGGAGAGCTGCCCGATCGTCGACACCTGGTGGCAGACGGAGACCGGGAACATCATGATCACAACCCTCCCCGGCGTCCAAGCCACCAAGCCCGGGTCAGGGGGAACCCCGCTGCCGGGTGTCGATGCCGCGGTGGTGGACGAGGAGGGCAACGAGGTCGCCGCCGACACCCAGGGGCTGTTGGTCCTTCGCCGCCCGTGGCCGGGCATGCTGAGGACGCTCTATAAGGACGACGATCGCTTCGTGGAGACCTACTACGGGAAGTTCGGCGAGACGACGTACTTGGTGGGCGACGCGGCCCGCAAGGATCCCGACGGCTACTTCTGGGTCCTCGGCCGGGTGGACGACGTGATCAACGTCTCCGGCCACCGGCTCTCGACCGCCGAGATCGAGTCGGCCTGCGTCTCGCATCCGAAGGTCGCCGAGGCGGCGGTGATCGGCCAGGCGGACGAAACGACCGGCCAGGCCATCTGCGCGTTCGTCACCCTCGAGGGCGGCCTCGAGGGCACCGACGAGCTGGCGGCGGAGATCCGCGAGCACGTCGCGCAGCGGATCTCGAAGATCGCGCGGCCGCAGCGGATCATCTGGACCGGGGAGCTGCCGAAGACCCGTTCCGGGAAGATCATGCGCCGGCTGCTGCGCGACATCGCCGAGGGGCGCGAGCTCGGCGACGTGACGACGCTCCGCGACCCGTCGGTAATGGGGCAGCTCGAGGAGAAGATCAAGGAGCGCCAGGCGAGCGAGGACGGCGCCTAGGTCCGGACCCGCTTCTCGATCACCTGCTGCCCGGGGTCGAAGCCCGGCAGCGGGATCTCCTGTGGCCAGCGCTCGAGCGCGGCGCCGGGGACCATGCCGACGATCTCGGCGGCGACGATGCGGGCGCCACGCGCCGCGGCCAGCTCGACGGCGCGCTCGGCGACCGCAGCCAGCGGCACGTCGACCGGGTCGTGAACGTTGGTGGAGACCTGCGTGCGGCCGGCGCCGAGGTCGATCCCGATCGCGCGCACGCCGGCGAGGCCGCCCCCCGCCTCTCGCAGCTGCGCGGCGATCTGGCGGGCGTCCTCGACCGCGGCACCCTCCAGCTCGAGGTTGAAGGCAGCCAGCGGCGGGCGAGCCGTGACCAGCGCCGCCCCGGCCGTGGGATGGAGCTCGGCCGGGCCAAAGTCCGGCGTAAGCTCGCCACCCGCGAGGCGGCGCCGCAGCTCGATCAGGCCGCCCGAGCGAAAGAAGGCACGCTCCCGGTGGCTCTCCTTCGTCGCGAGCTCGCCGTAGAGGAACACGGGGATGCCCGCCTCGGAGGCGATCCGCCGCCCGGCTTCCAGGGCCTCGGCGAGGGCGCGGTCACGGTCGGCGTCGTCGAGCCACACGACCGGGCAGACGTCGAGGGCTCCGATGCACGGGTGGGCACCGTCGTGGCGGCGCATGTCGATCCGTTCGGCGCACGCCCGTGCCCCGTTGGCGAGCGCCGCCGTGAGCGAGCCCTCCGGGCCGCTCAGCGTGACCACGGTGCGGTTGTGCACGGGGTCGGAGTGCGTGTCGAGGAGCGCGGCGCCGGTGGCGAACGCGGCGGAGATCGCCTCGATCGCCGACCGGTCCCGGCCCTCGGAGAAGTTCGGCACCGCGAGGAGCACGGCGACTCAGACGAGGAGCTCCCCCGCCCGCACCAGCGGCTCGCCGTCGATGGCCAGGTCCGGCTTCATGACGACGCAGTCGAGGTGGACCGGGACCTGGATCGTGCCGCCGATCCCAGCCGAGGCGCCGAAGGCCACGTGGATCGTGCCCAGGATCTTCTCGTCCTCGAGCAGCTCGCCGCTGAGAGTGGCCTTCTCGTTGGTGCCGACGCCGAGCTCCGCGACCCGAGACGCGTCCGGCCCGTGCCTCGTGAGCTGCTCCATCAGCTCCTCCCCGTCGGGGCCCGCGGCCGAGACGAGCTTCCCGTCCTCGATCTCGAGGACGGCCGGCGGCTTCGGGATCCCGATCGAGCCGATGATCCCGTCCACCACCAGGCGCCCGCCGCCCGCGTCGTGGAGCGGGGAGATGAACCCCTCGCCGCACGGGAGGTTCCCGAACGCCCCCGGCTCCGAGAGCTCTCCCGTGTCCGCGGTCGCGGTGCGGCCCTCGAGGCGAAGGACGAGCTCCGACCCGTTCGGGCAGGTGATCCGCGCCTCGGTCCCGGCCGTGAGGATGTCCGCGACCGCGTGGCCGCGGCGGCGAATCTCGTCCATGTCGGCGCTCATCACCCGGGCGAGCATCTCCTCGGTCACCCCGGGGAGGGTGGCGGCGCGAGCGCCGGCGTCCGTGGCGGACCGCCGGGCCGCGGTGTGAGACAGCGACTGGACCGTCGGGACCATGATCACGTCGGCCTTCAGCATCGCGGCGGCGACCGCGTCGGGCGGCTCGGTGCCGTGCTGCGCACGCTCGCTCATCACGGTCATGACGGCATCGGCGCCCGCGTCCTGGGACTCGTCGCGCAGGCGCTCGCCGAGCGTCTGGGTGGCCGGATTGGCCACCACCAGGACGCCTTCCCCCTCCCGGACCGCAAGGCAGTCCCGCACCACCGCCCGCACCGCCCGGTCGAGATCGCTCATCGGCCCAGCCTAGAGGCTGGGCCCCGCGCCAGCCGTGGTCGGCCCGCTGGGGCCTCGGGCCCTGCACACGGCGCCAATGGGGCGCTCGGTACCCATCGCTACCAGGACGGTACCCGCCGCTACCATCTCGATTCCCCCGCCGGAGTAGCTCAGCTGGTTAGAGCAGCGGAATCATAATCCGCGTGTCGCAGGTTCGAGTCCTGCCTCCGGCATCGAGAAGCCGCTGGAAAAGGCGGCTTTCTGATTCTCGCCTCGATCACTAGCGGCCCGCGATGTACAACGGTTTGTACAACGCGCCGGGGAGGTTCCTAGGCTTGTTCCCGTGCCCGAACTCTCCCGCCGACACCACTTCTTACCGCAGGGCGCTCAGCGCCCGTTCGCTAACGACAGCGGGTTCGTCGCAGTGGTTGGCAAC
>DATBFS010000042.1:0-4422 GCA_036558385.1 Solirubrobacterales bacterium
CCCAGGGGCGTCTCGACAAGCACCATTCCGGGTGCCTCGGCGGAGACCTCACCGACCTCGGCGGCCTCCTCGCATCCGGGGACCGACCGCATCGCCGCCAGCGCATCGGCCGCGGCGTCAGGTGACGTGAATGCGACCAGCTTGCCCTCGTTGGCGACGTGCATCGGGTCGATGCCCAGAAGCTCGGCGGCGCCGGCGACCGGGGGGCGCACGGGGACCGCCGACTCGCTGACCTGCATCGAGACCCCCGAGGCGCGGGCGAGCTCGTTGAGCGCCGACGCCATGCCTCCCCGCGTCGCGTCCCGCATGCACCGAAGCTGGGCTCCCGCGGCCTCGATCAGCGCCTCGGCGACCGGCCAAAGCGAACGGCTGTCGGACTCGATCTCGGCGGCGAGGTCGAACTCGCCCCTGGCCACCATGATCGCCGTCCCGTGGTCGCCGATCGGTCCCGAGAGAAGGATCCGGTCGCCGGGCTCGATGGAGGATGGCGCCAAGTGCACCCGGGGGTCCCGCCTTCCGACCCCGGTTGTACAGACGTACATCTTGTCGGCCCGGCCCCGCTCGACGACCTTCGAGTCGCCGGCGACGACCTCCACGTCGGCGAGCTCGGCGGTCGCGGCAATCGCCTCCACCTCCGCGCGCAGCTCGTCCGCATCCAACCCCTCCTCGAGGACGAGGGAGAGGCTGAGCGCCAGCGCCCTGGCTCCCGCGACTGCCAGGTCGTTGACGGTTCCGTTGACGGCCAGCGCCCCGATCGAGCCGCCGGGAAAGCGGATCGGCCGCACGACGTAGGAGTCCGTGGTGATCGCCAGGTCACCGTCGGTGCCCGCGATCGGCGCCGCGTCGTCGAGCTTGGCCAGGGTGGCCGACCCTAGTGCGGGAACCAGCAACCCCTCCACCAGGGCGCGCGTCGCCCGCCCTCCGGCGCCGTGTGCGAGCGTGATCCGCGGATCGGTGAAGCGCGACGGCTTCGATCGGGCCCGCTCGACGATCTCGAGCTTGCGACGCTCGCGCTCGGCCACACCCTCGTGCCGCGGGTTCACGCCTCGGCCTTCTCTCGCGCGAAGCGGCCGTAGTTGTAGTAGGCCGCACAGGCCCCTTCGGAGGACACCATGCAGGTGCCGATCGCATGCTCGGGAGTGCAGGCGGTGCCGAAGACCTTGCACTCCCAGGGCTTGATCACTCCCTTGAGCACCTCCCCGCACTGACAGGCCTTGGGATCGGCGACGCGGACGCCTGGTACGTCGAAGCGACGCTCCGCGTCGAAGTCCCCATAGGCGTCGCGCAGGCGCAGGGCGCTGTGGGAAATGAACCCCAGACCCCGCCACTCGAAGTGCTCGCGCAGCTCGAACACCTCGGCCAGTAGCTCCAGCGCCTTGGGGTTTCCGTCGTCCGGGACGACCCGGCGGTACTGATTCTCGACCTCGCATCTGGACTCGGCGAGCTGGGCGAGCAACATGTGAATCGCCTGGAGGACATCCAGAGGCTCGAAGCCGGAGACCACGAGGGGCTTGCCGTAGTCGCGCGGAACGAACTCGAAGGGGCGCGCGCCGATCACGGTGGCCACGTGGCCCGGCCCGATGAAGCCGTCAATCCGTAGGTCGGGGGAGGTCAGGAGCGCCCGGAGCGGCGGCAGGATCGTCACATGGTTCACCAGGCAGGAGAAGTTGCCGACCTTCTCGCGCTTGGCTCGCTGGAGCGTGAGCGCGGTCGAGGGCGCCGTCGTCTCGAAGCCGATCGCGAAGAAAACGACCTCGCGCCCGGGGTTCTCCCGTGCGATCCGGAGCGCGTCGAGGGGCGAGTAGACCATCCGAACGTCGGCCCCGTCCGCCTTCGCGTCCAGGAAGGTGCCATCCGACCCGGGCACTCGGAGCATGTCGCCAAAGCAGGCGAGGACGACGTCGGCCTCCCGCGCCAGCCGGATCCCGTCGTCCACGCGGCCCATCGGGATCACGCACACCGGGCAGCCGGGGCCATGGACCAGCTCGACGCCCTCCGGGAGTAGGTCGTCGATTCCGTAGCGATAGATGGAGTGGGTGTGACCACCGCAGACCTCCATCAGCTTCACGCTCTTCCCGGGCTCGACTGCGGCGACGATCTCTCCCACGAGCGCCCTGGCAAGGCCGGGGTCGCGAAACTCGTCCACGTATCGCACAGTTCAGCCCTCGTCCCGCAAGCCCTGAGGCAGTCGCGCCAGCGCCGCTCCCGCATGGACCAAGAGCGATTCCCCCGGCGCGGCATCCGGGATCAATCCGACATCGACCACGCAACGGGTCCCGTCTTTCCCCACGCAGACGGCGAGCTCGGGATCGTCACGGTCGAACGCTGCGAGTCGCATCGGCTCGGCCAGATCGCCGCAGGTCACGCAACGACGCTCGTCGTTCGTCATTCGATCCCGCTGCCCCTAAGCTCGGCCAGCTCCTGCTCGTACGCCGCGCCCATCTGCTCGAGCAGCGCGAGAGTCGCCTGCGCTTCGTCCTCGTGCACCCTGGAGATCGCGAAGCCGACGTGAATCAGGACCCAGTCGCCGGGGGCGGCCGGATCGTCCCCGTCAAGCAGCCCAAGGTTGACCGTCCGCACCACTCCAGTCACGTCCACGGTCGCGAGGCGGTTTTGCTCGTCGACGACTTCGACCACCTGGCCGGGGATCGCTAGGCACATCTCTCAGACCCCGGGGGCATCGCTAGGCACTGCACGTTAGCGCCGGCGAGCCGATCCGGACGGGCCGCTTCAGGAGCGCCCGTACGCCAGCGCGGCCGCGATCCCGCGCGCCGAGATCATGCCCGCGGGCTGGTTCGCGTCGGGCTGCACCGCGACCAGGTGCGTTACGCCGTGCTCCGCCATCAGCTCCGCCGCGCGCTCGAGCGACTCGTTCGACGGAATGGTCACGAGTTCCGTGCTGGCGACATCCTGGGCCGTCAGCGAGTCCAGCTCGCCGGCTGCGCGAGCCAGGTCCAGGCTGCTCACGATCCCCCAGAGACTGCCGTGACCCTGCATGTCGGAGACGACGACCGAGTGGACCTCGTAGCCAACCATCATCCTCGCGACGTCCGCGAGTTTGGTCTCCGGCCTGCACGAGATCACCCCCACCCGCATCGCATCGCGGACCTTGGCGTCCGCAAAGGCGGGGCCGACGTAGCTGCGCTCCACGGCTGGACCCTATCCCCGATCCGACACGGGCGCCTTGCGCTTCGCCAGAAATCTCGATGGGAATTGTGACCGCGGCTTGGCCTCACCGCCGCCTGCGGCCAGATGCTTCAGCTCCTCGATCGACCGGCGGATGCCGGTCGCGAGGACATCGAGATCGGGCACGGAGTCGCGGTCGGCATTGAGGCAGAAGAAGAGGTCGCCGTCGTAGCTGAACACCGCCAGCCCGACCCCGTGGTTGGCGGCCAGCGGGACGAGGGGCCACACCGCCTCGAGCCGGGAGCCGAAGGCATACAGGGGAAACTGCGGACCGGGGACGTTGGTGATCGTGACGTTGAAGAGGCGGGTCGCAAACAGGCTCCGCGCAAGGAAGCTGTGGAGAACCGGAGGAGCGTGGCCGGCGAGGCTCACGATCGCGAGCGAGCCGGTCGCCTGAGAGCCGGCCTTGAGCCCCTCTGCCTCCTCGACCTGCCGCCGGTAGCGGTCGAGCGGATCTGCCTCGGCGACGGGGAGGTGGACGAACAGTGAGGTGATCCGGTTGCCCAGGGCCAGATGCTCGGTCGCCGAGCGGATGTTCACCGGCACCATGGCTCGAAGCCCTTGAGCGGGGAGCTCCTCGCCGCGGCTTCGAAGCAGCTCACGCAGTCCCCCGGCGGTCGCAGCCAGCACCACGTCGTTCACGCTGCCGCCGAGACTCTGCTTGATCTCCTTCAGCTCGCCGAGGGGCACGCTCATGACCGCGAGGCCGCGGTGCGCTCCGATCGGGTCGTTGAGGCTCGAGGGCGGCGCGGCGACCAGCTCGTCCTTGACAAGCACCTCCACCAGCGCGCGAGCGCGCGAGAGCGCCTCGGCCGCTCGATGCGGGCCGCGCAGGGGCGCGGCGACGCCGCTTGCTGCCAGCCGGATCGCGTTGCCGCCCGCCTGAAGCACGTCGCCCGCCGCGTTGAGGCCAGAGGCCGTCAGCCGCACCGCGGCCCGGAGCGGGAGCCAGGCCGTGGGAGTGGATCGTGGCCGCGGCGGGCGCGACGCCGACCATGGGGTTCCGTTGGACATCTGCTCCGCGTCTGCACGCGGATCGAGCAGCGCGTTGACCACGTCCACCGAGCCCACTCCGTCGACCATGCAGTGGTGCGCCTTGGAAACCATTACCCAGCGCCCGTCGGCGAGGTCGAGGATGACCGTCTCCCAGAGCGGCCTCCTCCGGTCGAGCCGCTGGGAGAAATAGTCCCCCGCCCATTCGAGCAACTCCTGCTCGCCCTTCGGCTCGGGCAGGGC
>DATBFS010000043.1:0-3293 GCA_036558385.1 Solirubrobacterales bacterium
AGGTGAACGTACGGGTCGGTCCGTACACCGTGGATTTCCTATGGCGCGAGCGAGGCCTGATCGTCGAGACCGATGGCTGGTGGGCCCACCGGGGGCGTCAGGCGTTCGAGGACGACCGAGCGCGGGACGCGTACCTGCGGCGACGTGGCGCACACGTGCTCAGATTCTCCGACCGACAGGTGGCCGAGCAATCCGAGACCGTCATGGCGACACTCCGCGCCGCCCTGAGTGACGCGATCAATGGCGACTTTCCTCCGCTCAGCGAAGGAAAGTCGCCATAGGCGGCTCGACTAGGCCGGGTCCAGCTCGAAATCCTGGTCGCCGATCCGGACCTCGTCGCCCGCCTGGAAGCCAGCCGAGCGAAGCGCGGCCAGGACGCCGATCTCCCTGAGACGCTGCTCGAGATAGGCAAGCGCCTCGGGGTTCGCGAGGTCGTGGCGGCGAACGAGCAACTCGATGCCGCGGCCTCGGACCTCGAACACCCCGTCGCCCACACGCTCCACGTCGAAGCCCTGGTCGCCTGCCGGCCGGTAGACGATGTGCTCCGCCTCGAACTCCGGCGCGGGGGCCTGGTCGGACGCGGCGACCGGGGAGCCGCCGGCTGGAACCGCCTCGAACAGCGCGCCGCGCAGCTCGTCGATCCCGGCGCCGGTGGCAGAGGAGACCGCGAGCACGGCCACCGCATCGCCTCCCAGGCGCTCGCTCCACTCGGCGACGGCGGCTTCCGCGTCCGCGTCGGGAACCAGGTCGCGCTTCGACAGCACCACGAGCTCCGGGAGCAGCTCGAGCCCGGTCCCGTGCTCCATCAGCTCGGAGCGAACCGACTCGTACGCGGCCACCGGGTCCTCGCCCCCTAGATCGAGGAGGTGGACGAGGACGCGGCAGCGCTCCACGTGGGCAAGGAACTCGTGCCCGAGGCCCGCCCCCTGCGCCGCCCCCTCGATCAGGCCTGGGATGTCGGCCAGCACCAGCTGGCGCTCGTCCGAGTCCACGGTCCCGAGCGCCGGCTCGATCGTCGTGAAGGGATACTCGGCCACCTTCGGCGTCGCCCGAGTCAGGCTCCGCAGCAGCGAGGACTTGCCCGCGTTCGGCTGGCCCACCAGGCCGGCGTCGGCGAGGACCTTCAGTCGGAGCTCGATCCACCCCGTCTCGCCCTCCAGGCCCTTCTCCGCGAACCGGGGCGCCTGGCGCGTCGAGGTGGCAAAGCGCTTGTTGCCGTGCCCGCCGAGGCCGCCCGCCGCGACGACCGCCCGCTGCCCGGCCTCGACCAAGTCGTATTCGCGTCCCTCGAGGCCGCTGACCTGGGTTCCCGGCGGGACGAGGAGCTCCTTGTGCTCCCCGCGGGCGCCGTGGCGCTGCTTCCCCTGCCCGTGGCCCCCGCGTCCGGCGCGGAAGTGGCGGGCGCGCTGAAGCCAACCGAGGTCCCGACGCGACACGTCGCAGACCAGCACCACGTCCCCCCCGCGCCCGCCGTCACCGCCGTCGGGCCCACCGCGCGGCACGTGCGCCTCGCGCCGAAAGCTCACGCAGCCATTGCCGCCGCGCCCGCCCTCGACGTAGATCTTCGCCCGGTCGTAGAGCACCCCGGCGAGCTTAGGGGCCGCGGCTCGTCCCGGGCGGGTCAGCGCCGAACCGGCGGTTCGCGGGCGTAACGAGATCTGCGGTAACCGAGCGATGGTCGGAACCCGTTAGGTCGTGGATGCCCACGTCGCCCACCCGCACGCGGTCGTCAACCAGCACGTGGTCGATGGTCACCGTCGGGGGCAAGAGGCGCCCTCGAGGCCAGGTCGCCGTCAGCGCCTTCCCTACAGCGTCGGCAGCGTCGACGTACCCTCGACCCAGAACGTCACGGAGCGCCTGATGGTCGAGGGTCGCGTTGAAGTCTCCGAGGAGGATTCGAACCGGCCCGCGAGGATCGGCCGACGGAAGGCTCCTAAGGCCCTGCTCCCAGTCGGACACCTGCTGCGAGCCCGTGGGTGGTGGCGGATGCACGTCCACGACCTCCACGTCCGCAGCGTCTGGAATGCGCAGCCGCACCTGGGGCATCGCGAGTCGCTCGCCCGAGCTCGGGATGAGCGACACGTGTCCGAGCGACCAGCGCGAGAAGAGGCCGGCGCCCGCGGACCGCGGCGCGGCGAACAGCGCGTGCTCGGGTAGGAGCCGGTCGAGCCCCGCGTCGCGGAGCGCGCGAACCTCTTTCGGCGTGAGTTCCTGCAGGCTCAGCAGGTCGACGTCCTGGGCGCGCACCAGTTCGACCACGGAACCGGGATCGGCGCGGCCGAGAAACAGGTTTGCCGTCATCACCCGTAGCTCGGGTCCGTCGGAGGGCAAGCCGGATTGATCGGCCGGAAAGGCTCGCGGCAGCACCAAGGCCGCGAGCAGTACGGCGACGGCACCTGCGGCCGCTGCGGCCGCCCAGAAGCGCAGCACCCCGGCGATCAGCGCCACCAGCACAGCGGCCCCCCCAACAAGCGGCGTGTAGGCGATCAGCGGGACCATGGGGAATCCGCGCTCCAGCCCGAACGCCCTCACCACACCCCAGGCAACGAGAATCGCCACCGCGAGCCAGACGACGAACGCGACTACACGTCGAAGAGAACCCGTGCCCCGAAGCACGCGGCGAGCTTAGGGAGCGCCGGTTGACACAGACCGTCCCGTGGATGGACGGGCAGCGTCATCGCCGAGTCGGCACCGCTGCCTTTGGGTAGGCCATGGGCTACCAAAGCGCTCGATCACCCGGGGGCGCGCCCATAGGAAGCGCTCCCCTACCCAGCTGACAGCGCAGCGTCGAGCCCCGTGAGCGCGGGCGCCGGACAGCAGGACGCCCGCTACTCGGCCTCGGCGACCGTGACGATCCGGCCCTTGTGACCGCTCGTGAACTCCACGATGCCGGCGCGGGTGGCGAAGATCGTGTGGTCGCGGCCGAGGCCGGTCCCCTCGCCGGAGCGGAAGCGGGTGCCGCGCTGGCGGACGATGATCTCGCCCCCGCCGACCTTCTGGCCGGCGAAGACCTTCACCCCGAGGTACTTCGGGTTGGAATCACGCCCGTTGCGGCTGGAGCCGAGTCCCTTCTTGTGCGCCATGACTAACTCTTCTTAGCAGACGAGGAGCGGGATCTCGACGTGGCGGGCTTGTCGCTCGACTGCGCCTTGCCCTTCGCCGCCGGCTTCTTGGCGGCCGGCTTCTTGGCGGCCGGCTTCTTCGCTGCCGGCTTCTTGGCAGCGGGCTTTGCCCTCGGCTTCGTCTCGGCCTTCACCTTGGCTGCCTGCTTCTTTTCCTCCGCCGGCTTGGCC
>DATBFS010000044.1:0-15877 GCA_036558385.1 Solirubrobacterales bacterium
TGGTACTTCTTCTTCCTGTTCGAGGTCCTGCGGGTGATCAAGCCGCCGGAGCTGGTTCCGCTGGCGACGATCATCATCCCGACGATCGCGATGGTGCTCCTGCTCCTGCTTCCCTTCTACGACCGGGGCCCGGAGCGCCGGCCGGAGCGCCGGCCGATCGCCATGAGCGCGATGACGCTCACGGTGGTGGTGATGGCATACCTCACCTACCATGGCGCGATCGCGGGCCCGCCGTCGAACATCGACATGAAGGTCCCCCGCCAGTACGAGGCGGGCAAGCTCGTGGTGGCTCAGTCGGGCTGCCTGGCCTGCCACAAGATCGGCGACAACGGCAACGGTGCGCTCGGCCCGAACCTGACCCAGGTCGGGGCGCGCATCCCGCGCGAGGCCATCCTGCGCTCGCTGAAGGCGGGGCCGGGCATCATGCCGTCGTTCCAGAACCTCGGCGAGCAGAAGCTGAACCAGGTCGCCGACTTCCTCTCATACCTCAAGTAGCCGCGCGGCCGCAAATCCCCGAACGCGAATCGCCCGAGTTCGCGGCGCAGGTGCGGACGATGTTCGACCGCATCTCCGGCGTGTACGACCTCATGAACACCGCGATGACCGCGGGGATGCACCATCGCTGGCGCGAGCGAGCCGCGGGCCGCGCGGAGCTTCTGGCCGGGGAGGCGGCTCTCGACGTGTGCTGCGGCACCGGGGACCTGGCGATCGAGCTCGCCGGGCGGGTTGGCCAGCATGGGTCGGTGGTCGGCTGTGATTTCTCCGAGCCGATGCTCGAGCTCGCGCGGCGAAAGGCCGCCCGGCGCGGCCTCAGCCAGGTGCGCTTCGAGTGGGCCGATGCCCTCGAGCTTCCCCATCCGGACGAGAGCTTCGATGCGGCGACGGTCGGATTCGGCGCCCGGAACCTGGCCGACCTCCCCCGCGGCCTGCAGGAGCTGGCGCGGGTCCTGAAGCCCGGCGGCAGGCTGGTGATCCTGGAGATCACCCAGCCGCGCCGCCCCCCTCTCTCGACGTTCTATTCACTGTGGTTCGACCGCATCGTCCCGGTACTGGGGACGATCGCCGGCGATCGCGACGCGTACTCCTATCTGCCCCGGTCGGTCAAGCGCTTCCCGTCGCCGGCCGGCCTGGCGGAGCTGATGGCCTCGGCTGGCCTCGAGCGGATCCGCTATCTGCTCTTGGCCGGGGGGATAATCGCCATCCATTCCGGGGCCAGACCGGCCTGAGCGGCCCGCGTCCGGGGAGGGGCAGCACGTGGACCACATCCGAGAGACGACGTGAACCGCTCCGCGGTCCCGCCGCCCGTGACGCTGGTGCTCGACGCCGCGGGCGCGTGGCTACCGGCCCGCATGGAGGCCGTGGAGGAGCGACTGCGGCAACTGCTGGAGGGCCACGGCGAGGCCCTCGCGGCCGACGCCGGCTCGACGCTTCAGGCGGGCGGCAAGCGGCTTCGGCCGATGCTGGTCCTCCTCAGCGCCGGTCCCGGGGCGGGCGAGGGAGCGATTCGCGCGGCGACCGCGATCGAGCTCGTCCACATGGCGTCGCTAGTACACGACGACGTGCTGGACGCCGCGCCGCTTCGGCGGGGGAGGCCGACCGTGGTCGCCCGCTCGGGTCGCTCTCGGGCCCTCGCCGTCGGCGACCTCCTGTTCTCACGCGCCTTCGCCGAGCTCGCCGCTGACGGCGGCACGGACCAGGTGGAGCGGCTGTCCGGGGCTGCCGTCGCGCTCGCCCTCGGCGAGCTCGCGCAGCGTCGCGACGCCTTCGACCTCACGATCTCCGCGGGCCGCTACCTGAGGCGCTGCGAGCTGAAGACCGCGCGCCTGTTCGAGTGTGCCTGCCTCATCGCCCAGCCCCATGAGGCGAGGGAGAAGATTGGCGCCCTGGAGACCTTCGGCCGCGAGATCGGCTTGGCGTTTCAGCTCCTCGACGACGTCCTCGACGTGACCGGACCGCCGGAGCGGACCGGAAAGGCCCGCGGCACCGACCTGCTCGACGGGACCGTCACCCTGCCGTTGATCCTGGCGCGGGAGCGGGACGCCTCGCTCGCCGAGCTCGACCTGCGCTCGCTGGATCCGGCGCTCGCGGAGGGCGCCTGCGACCGGATCGCGGCGACCGGCGTCCTGGAGGAGGTCCGCGCCGGCGCTCGGCGCCGCGTTGAGCTCGCCAAGCGCGCGCTCGAGCTCCGGCCGGCGCTCGAGCCCGAGCGGCGCCGGCTTCTGGAGCTGGTCGCCGACGGGATCGTCGAGCGCTATTCCTAGGGCCTAGAAGTCCTCGGGGAGGATCTGGTCCGCCCGAAGCGCGGCCGCGAAGCGCTCGATCTGATCCTCCATGTTGGCGCGGATCAGGACGTTGAGGTCGTCCAGCACGGACTCCGTGCCGCGGTCGAGCGCCTCGTCCAGGCGGTCCACGACCTCCTGGCGATAGCGGCCGCCGCCGTTCCACTCGCACTCCGGGCAGCGGAGCGCGACGTGCCACTGGCGCTCGCTCGCGGGCGCCCAGTCGGTGGGGTAGACCAGGTCGGAGTTGCACGAGGGGCAGACGTGCAGGTCGTCGTCGCGCCGCGGGGTT
Organism: Solirubrobacterales bacterium; assembly: GCA_036558385.1. Lineage (GTDB taxonomy): Bacteria > Actinomycetota > Thermoleophilia > Solirubrobacterales > 70-9 > AC-56. The sequence continues at coordinate 2,572 of DATBFS010000044.1, forward strand.
TCGCTCGCGAGGCGCGTCTCGAAGATGCTCGGCTCGAGGCCGCGCTCGAGCGCCGGCCTGCCGTTCGGGTCGCTCTTGGCTGTCTGCCGCTCTGCCATTACGGATGGTCTTATCGGCGGAGCACCCCGGATGCTTTAGGTACTCGACCCCAGGGGGGCGAGATCCGCTGGCGCCGGCGACTCGGCGACGGCATGCGGCCGGAATACACTCAGCGCGATGGTGCTCAGCGACCGCACGATCAAGGCGGAAATCGAGGCCGGCCGGATCGCCCTCGACCCCTTCGACGAGGGGATGATCCAGCCGTCCAGCGTGGACGTTCGCGTGGACAGGCGCTTTCGCGTATTCCACAACGCGCGCTATCCGTACATCGACGTGCGCCAGCCGATGGAGGAGCTCACCGAGGCGGTCGAGGTCTCGGACTCAGAGCCGTTCATCCTGCATCCCGGGGAATTCGTGCTCGGCCAGACGCTCGAGCGGGTGCGACTTCCCGACGACGTCGTCGCCCGCCTCGAGGGCAAGAGCTCGCTGGGGCGGCTGGGCCTCCTGATCCACTCGACGGCGGGATTCGTGGACGCGGGCTTTGAGGGCAACCTGACGCTGGAGCTCTCGAACGTGGCCAACCTGCCGGTGACCATCTACTACGGGATGCCCATCGGCCAGATCTCGTTCATGCGCATGGACGCCCCGGTGGAGCGGCCGTACGGCTCGGGCGAGACGAGCAGCAAGTACCAGGGCCAGGCGGAGCCCACGCCCAGTCGCTTCTACCTCAACTTCGATCGCTAGGCGTGGCCACACGGCGGCTGGTCGGCGCCTGGCGGGAGCGGCGCGGCGATTGGCGTACCATTGCCGGGATGCCTGGAAACATCGGCCTACCGGAAGTCCTCGTCGTCCTGGTGATCGCGCTGGTCATCTTCGGCCCCAAGCGCCTTCCCGAGCTCGGTCGCTCGGTGGGCAAGGGGATCCGCGAGTTCCGGTCCTCGATCTCGGGCAACGACGAGGACGAGGAGCCACCGTCGAAGCCCGCCCAGATCGAGGGCGCGGAGAAGCCCTCCGAGCCGGTCGAGGGCGAGGTCGTAACCGAGCACCGCTCCTGAGATGACCGCGCGCACACCGGTGCACGCCCGGGTGGTGCGCGACTAGCCGTGGCTCGGCTGCGGTCAGCCAAGTTCGACGAGCAGATGACGCTGGTCGAGCACCTCGACGAGCTGCGCAACCGGATCATCGTCTCGCTCGCCGTCCTGGTGGTGGCCTGCGGCCTGTGCTTCTGGCAGAACCACCTGCTCCTCCACATCGCGAACAAGCCGCTGCCGCCGGGCATCAAGCCGTTCACCCTCAGCGTCACGGAGCCGTTCATGCAGACGCTGAAGATCTCCATCTACGCCGGGATCCTGATCGCCCTGCCGGTGCTCCTCTACCAGGCGTACGCGTTCCTGCTGCCGGCGCTGAAGCCGACCGAGCGGCGCGTCGTGATGCCGTTCCTCTTGCTGGTGCCGCTCCTGTTCATCGCCGGGGTCGTGTTCTCGTACTTCATCGTCGTCCCGGCGGCGACGAAGTTCCTCCTGAACTACAACCAGAGCGAGTTCAACATCCAGGTCCGGGCGTCGAGCTACTACGGCTTCCTGATCACCACGCTGCTCGCGCTGGGGCTCGTGTTCCAGATCCCGATGGGGATCGTCGCGCTGACCCGCCTCGGCATCGTGACCCCCCAGCAGCTCTCCCACAATCGCCGGTACGCGTATCTCGCGCTCGCGGTGGTGGCGATGGTGCTTCCGGGAACCGACCCGGTGACCATGCTGATCGAGCTCGCTCCCCTCCTGGCCCTGTTCGAGCTCTCGCTGATCCTCGCGCGATTGGTCGGCACGCCCGCCGAGCGCCTCGACGAGGGCGAGGGCGAGTCCGGTGGCGGGCCCGAGCCCGATCCGCCGGCGAGCCCCGCAAGCTAGGCTCCCGCGGTGCTCTTCGACCTTCGGGGCAACCGCCGACGGCTGGTTCAGGTCGTGTACTCGCTGCTCGCGGCGTCGTTCCTGATCGGTTTCGTCTTCCTGGGCATCGGCACGGGCGGGATCGGCAGCGTCTCCGACCTCTTCGGCGGAGGCGACGGCGGATCGACGAGCTCCCAGTTCGACAGCCAGATCAGCTCCGCGCAGGCGGAGCTGCAGAAGGATCCCAAGGACACGGCAGCGCTCCTGAAGCTCGCGGAGAACGAGTGGTTCAAGGCGAAGTCCGGAGTGAGCCAGGACCCGAGCACTGGGCAGATCACGGGCATCAGCGATGACGCGCACACGGCTCTCGGGCAATCCGCCGACGCCTGGGCCAAGTACCTGAAGGTCAACAAGGGCAAGCCGGACTCCGGCGTGGCGAACGAGATGACGCAGGTGTACGTGCTCCTGAACGACGCTCCCGGCGCCGCCAAGGCGCAGCAGATCGTCGCGGAGGACCAGCCGAACCAGAACACGTACGGCACCCTGGCGCTCTACCTCTATGCCGGAAACGACATCGCCGGCGGCGACGCCGCGGCCAAGAAGGCGGTCAGCCTGGCCCCGAAGTCGACTCAGAAGCAGGTCAAGCAGCAGCTCGACCAGACGCGCGCGCAGGCCGTCAAGGCCAAGCAGCAGCAGGCCAAGGCGCAGAAGAAGGCACAGCAGTCGACCACTCCGAGCGGCGCCCCCCTTCAGAGCCCGTTCGGCAGCCTTCCCAACAGCGGTCCGTAGGGCCGAAGCGCCCATCCGCCATCGCTACCATCCGCCTCCCGCGGGCCGTTAGCTCAACTGGTAGAGCAGGAGACTCTTAATCTCAAGGTTGAAGGTTCGAGTCCTTCACGGCCCATGAGAAAGCCCCGCTAATCGCCGGGGTTTTCGCGTTTTCGAGCGGCTCCAGATTAACCCCTCCGACGCCGCAGTCCCGCATGAGACGGGGGCGGCGCAACCGCTCTTGTCCCAGCGCGTCGGCGACCCCTCTGGCGCGGGATACTGCGCGGGCGATGTCGCAGGAGAACATCGACCTGGTTCGTCGCTGCTACGAGCTGCTCAGCACCGGGGAGACAGTGGCGCTCCTCGAGCTGATCGGACCGGAGTTCGAGCTGCACGAGAACGTCCTCGCCCCGGACTCCGCCGTGTACCACGGGCCGGACGGCCTCAGAAAGTGGCTCGAGGTCTCGCGAGAGTCCTTCGGCGAGTTCCGCTTTGAAGCCGAACGGTTCATCGAATCGGACGACTGGATCTTCGCCCCCGTTCACGCCCACGGACGGGGAAGGGGAAGCGGGGCACCGTTTACGGCGCGATACGTCACCGCCTTCAGGCTGGCCCACGGCAAAGTCGTGTTCGCCGCGTCCTACGAAGACCTGCCGAAAGCGCTCGAAGCCGCCGGGCTGCGGGAGTAGATCGCCAGCTGGGGATCGACGCGGTGCGCCGTGAGCCGAGCGCCTCTGAGGGCTCAATATGCTGCGAAAAGAATGGCCTCGCCATCGCCAACTCGCCCCTCGATCGCTCGGCGGGCCAAGCAATGGCTGCTCTCCGGCCCGTCGGTGCTGCGCGACTCACGGGCTATGCGGGGCGCATTCCGCCTTCGCGAGGCGGCGATCTCAGCCGCGGGCCAAAGAAGGGACGCTGAGTTCACGGCCCCCGACGGCCTCCCGATGCCACCGGCCCGTCTCCGCGTGGCCGTCGCCCCGAACGCCGATCCCGATAACTACATCTACGCGGGGAGGAGGTCGGCCGCCGCGATCAGGGCGGTCCTCGAGGGGGGTGGCCTGCGGATCGAGGAGTTCGGCTCGATGCTCGACTTCGGCTGCGGCTCGGGTCGCGTGGTTCGCGAGTGGAGGAGCCTCAAAGGGGTGGAGATCTTCGGCTCCGACTACAACGCCGACGCGATCTCGTGGTGTGCGGAGCATCTGCCGTTCGCTCGCTTCGAGGTCAACGGCCTGGAGCCCCCGACGCCGTTTGACTCGGAGCGGTTCGAGTTCGTGTACGCCCTGTCGGTCCTCACGCATCTGCCCGAAAACCTCCAGCGCCCTTGGCTCGAGGAGCTCCACCGGATCCTCCGCCCGGGGGGCTACCTACTCATCACGGTGGCCGGCGAGAGCCTCCGCCACCACCTCGCAGCGGGGGATGCCGAGCGGTTCGATCGGGGCGAGCTGATCGTGCACTTTCCCCGCAGCGCCGGCATGAACATGTGCGCCGTGTACCACCCCAGGGCATATGTGGACGCCATGCTGGGCGGGAGCTTCGAGCTGATCCACGCCATCCCGGCCGGGAACGCGGCGGGATACCCGCAGGACATGTACCTCGCCAGGGTCGCCTGAACTTCATCCCGGCGGGTCCCACGTGGAACCGCGATCACAGGGTTCGACGCCTTTTGCCCGCTATGCGGCACTGACGCGTCGAAAGGAGCGCACTGGACGGCGACGCGGGCGTCCATGGCCCGGCGCCGGGTAGGCTGGCCGCCGAGGGCATGGCGGTCGACCTGGTCATCGACATCGAGAACACCCCCGGGGCGCTGGCGCAGGTGGCGGCCGCGATCAGCGACGCGGGTGTGAACATCGCCGCCGCGACGTGCGTCGGGCCCGGCGAGCGCGCGGAGCTCCACATCCTCGTCCCGCATGCCGAGGCCGCCAAGCACGCGCTGGCGATCTCCCACGTGGCGGTGACCCGCGAGCGCGAAGTCGTGGTCGTCGAGGTGGAGGACCGCCCGGGCGTGCTCGCGGACCTGACTCGAAAGATCGCGCGTGCGGGAGTCAACCTCGACCTCGTCTACGTGGCGACCCAGAACCGCGTGGTGTTCGGAGCGCCGGACCTGGCGGCTCTCAGGTCCGCCCTCGGCGCCTAGCGGGACCCCGCGAGGGGCGCTTTGAGCCCAGCCTCACGTCTCGCCCTTCATCGCCTTCAACCTTCGAGCCAGCGCCCGCGTCTCGCGCTTGCCGGCCGCCAGCCTGGCCTTGTCCCGGCGCAGCCCGTCCATCGCCTCCTCCACACGAGCCTGAAGCCGTTCCTGGCGCGCCGTGGCGTCGGCGAGCTCCTCCTCGAGTCGCTTCCGCTCGCGCTTGGCCCGGGAAGCCCCAGCGGCCCTTCCCGACCTCGCCCGCGGGCGAAACGACGAGGCCTCGGGGAGGCCGAGCCCCGCCGCCGACTGTTCCCGCTCGAGGCGTCCCCGCTGCACGCGCTCGCGAAGCTCGGAGTCACCGCTCGCGGCGCGGAGCGTCTCGACCACCAGCTCGAGGGCTCGCGAGTTGGCGGGATGGCCCGCATCGCGTGCGGCCCGCTCGGCGCCGTCGCGTACGGCAGCGGCCGCCTCGCGCTCCCGCGCGGCCGCCGCGCGCAGGTCACCTGCCGCTTTCTCGTCGCCCTCGAGGGCTCGCCGTTGAGCCCGCTCGAGCGCCCCGGTCGCGGCGGCGAACTCCTCGACCAGCTCCGGCGAGTCGAGCGCGACGCGGTTGACGAGCCAGGCGGCCGCCGTTGGCCTACGAAGCTTCCCCAGCCGCCCGGCCCCGTCGCGATCGCCCTCCTCCCGCAGCTCCTTGGCCAGCTCGTTTCGGGCCGCGACGAAGCCCTCCGGATGCTCGCGGTAGAGCTCGTCCAGGCGTTGGTCCGATGCGGCTCGACGCTTTCCCACGCTTGGAGTGAGACTAGCTGGGGATTCTCCGATCGCTCGCGTGGCGGGTCTCGCGGGAGCTCCCGATGAGTTTCCCGCTCCGAGTCGGTCACTGGATCCAACCCGTAAGAAAGGACCCGAGATGCGAGAGCTCGTCGTGCTCACCTTCCTGACCCTCGACGGCGTCATGCAGGCGCCGGGCGGCCCCGAGGAGGATCCCGACGAAGGCTTCGACCACGGCGGCTGGTCCGTCGGCTACTGGGACGACCAGATAGAGCAGGCGATGGGAGAGTCGATGTCGGGGCCTTTCGACCTCGTCCTCGGTCGCAAGACGTACGAGATCTTCGCCGCCCACTGGCCGAACACCGACGATCCCGGCGCCGACTTGCTCAACAACGCGACCAAGCACGTGGCCTCCACGACCCTCGGCGAGCTCGAGTGGGAGAACTCGCGCCTGATCGAGGGCGAGCTCCCGCGGGGGATCCGCGCCCTCAAGGAGGAGGAGGGCCCCGAGCTCCAGGTGCACGGCAGCGCGAACCTGATCCAGACGCTGCTTCGGCACGGGCTCGTCGACGAGTTTCGGCTGAAGGTCTTCCCGCTCGTGCTCGGGACTGGTAAGCGGCTGTTCGACGACGGCACGTTGCCCGCGGGCCTGAACCTCACCAGCTCGCAGGTCTCCTCGACCGGGGTGGCCATGGCCACCTACCGAGCCGGCGCCGAGATCGAGTACGGGTCCTTCGCCGCGACTTGACCGGCGAAGCCTCGTCGCTCGCGGGTTAGACTCGCGCGGAATGGAACGAGGGGGCGGCCCAGGGAGGTGGAGGTTGCTGTGCGTCGCGTTGGGCGCCTGCGCGCTCCTCGTCGGCGCCGTGACGAGCGCTGCCGCGGCCGCCCGCGACTTCGAGAACCCGGCCTCGCAGAACACCTCTCAGCAGTTCTCGCCGGGCAGCGTCCAGCGCCAGGACACGCCGGACGACCCGAGCTACGACCGCGCCGAGCCCGATGATCCGGACTCCACGCTGAACGGCGGCACTGTCAGCCCGTCCACCAACGTCTACGACGAGCAGTTCGGACTCTTCGGCTTCCCGTCCTCTCGCACCCAGGCGTCGGCCCGCTACCTGGCAGGGCCGCACGTCGGGCAGCCGCAGGTTTCCGGCTTCAACGCATCCGGCGCCTGGAAGCTCGAGCGGGGCCGCCCGGACGTGGCGATCGCGATCCTCGACACGGGAATCAGGTGGGACAACGGATCGCTTCGCACCCAGATTCATCTCAACCGGGGGGAGCTGCCGGCGCCGAACCACGGGCGCTCGGCGGCCATCTCGGATCCCGGCTCGGTGCCGGGCGGGAGCTGCCCCAACATGGCGAGCGCGTACGACGCCAACGGCGACGGCGCCTTCAACGTCCTCGACTACGTGTGCGACAGCCGCGTGAGCGTGAGCTGGCCCGACCGCCACGGTCCGGGCGGCGCGCTCACGGCGGAGGACCTGATCCAGGCGTTCTCGAACGGCATGGACGAGGACCACAACGGGTTCGTGGACGACGTCGCCGGTTGGGACTTCTTCGACAACGACAACAACCCGTACGACGCCTCGAGCTACTTCGCGGCGGCTAATCACGGCACCGGTCGGGCGGAGAACGCCGCCGAGCGCGGCAACGAGGGCTCAGGGGGGCTCGGCGTCTGCCCGCATTGCCAGATCATGCCGCTGCGGACCTGGGACACGTTCGTCTCCGACGGCAACACGTTTGCGATGGGAGTGCTCTACGCGACCGACAACGGCGCGGCGGTGATCGAGGGCGCCAACGGGTCGACCTACCACTCGGCCTTCGCCGAGGCCGCCTCCCAATACGCGTACGACCACGGCGTCGTCCAGACCTATTCCGGCGACGATCTCAACACCGGCAATCACAACTACCCGGCCAACTACGGGCACGCGATGCTGATTCAGGGCACCGTCCCCGACACGATCGGGCTCGGCGAGGATGCCGGGAACGAGGTGGCGCAGGCGCTCCAGGGGCTGTGCGGACCGGTTCCCGTGCCCGTCGGCTGCCCCGGGACGTCGGTCCCCGTGAGCAGCTATTTCCGCGGCGCCAACACCACCCAGTACGGAGGCAAGAGCTCGATCTCCATGGAGGGCACGACGGGCTCCGAGAACACGGGCAAGGCGGCGGGGGCGGCGGGCATCGTGGTCAGCGCAGCGCTCGATCGCGCGCAGCCGATCGAGCTCCGTCCCGACGAGGTTCGCGAGATCCTCGAGCAGACCGCCGAGCGGGTGACCACCCCCAACACGGGCGCCGTGGGCGTGCCCGACCCAGGCGCGGACCCGACCGCGGCGAGCATCGACCAGTGGACCTCGCACTTCGGCTGGGGCCGCGTCAACCTCGGCGCGGCCGCCTCCCTCGCCCGAACCGGCAAGGTCCCTCCCGAGGCGGCGATCGACTCCCCCGACTGGTACGCGCCGCTCACCGGGTCGAGCTTCAAGGTCGGAGGCCTCGCCCGGGCCCGGTTCGCGGCGGGGCACAGCTTCCACTGGACGCTTCAGTGGGGGGCGGGCGAGGCGCCGACGGCCTGGCACACGGTGAGGTCGGGCAACTCGAGCCAACCCGTCACGGACTTCGGCTCGATCGACTTGAACCAGGTGCGCGCGGCGCTCGCGACCTACGTTCCGCCACCCGACACGGGCGGCCCGACGTTCGCTGCGGGCGAGCCGAATCCCTACCAGTACGAGTTCGCCGTTCGGCTCGTCGTCAACGGGCAATCGATCCCGACCCCGGGCGTCGACCGGCGGGTCTTCACCTCCGCCAGGGACGCAAGCCTTCAGGCTGGCTATCCGAAGCGGATGGGCACCGGCGGCGAGGCCCCGATTCGATACGCGGACGTGAACGGCGACAACAAGCAGGAGCTGATCGTCCCGACCGAGGACGGGACGATCCACGCCTACCGACCCAATGGCTCCGAGCTTCCCGGCTGGCCCGTTCACACGCGAAACCAGATCTCCGCGGCGGGCCACGATTCCGCCCCAGGCTTCCAGGCGCTCGAGGCCGGCGGGACGCCTCCGCGCGAGCCACCGCGGGGCCCGGTCGTCGCGGACCTCAACCAGGACGGCGTCCCGGAGGTCGTGGACACCGCCGGCATCCACATCTACGCCTGGGAGCCAGACGGCAGGCCGGCGCCGGGCTTTCCCGTGTCCTCCAACCTCAACTTCTGCGGCCCACAGCACGAGAGTCAGCCCCTCGTGCATCCCAAGTGCGGGTTCCTGGCGAGCCCGGCGGTCGGCCGCCTCCAAGGACCGACGAAGCCCCTGGACATCGTCGCGCCGTCGCTGGACGGGCACCTCTATGCCTTCGATCACCACGGCAAGCCGCTTCCGGGCTTTCCGGTCGCGCTGGTCGACCCGGGCGTCCCCAAGAGCCAGCAGATGATCGCGGAGTCGATCAACGAACCCGCGATCGCGCAGATCAGCGGCGACGCCAAGGAGGAGGTCGTGGTCGCCACCAATGAGACCTACGGCGCCGTGCAGGACCCCGCCCAGGGGCTGTCGGCGCTCCTCGCCGGCGCGGCCGGCGGCTCGTCCCGGCTCTACGCGGTGTGGCCCGGCGGGAACGCGCACCCGGGCGGGCCGTTCCTACCGGGATGGCCGGTGAAGCTCGACGGGGCGATCCAGTCCACCCTGCCGCTGATCGGCCCCGGGCAAAACCCGGCGATCGCCAAGATCGGCAGCAGGAGGACGATCGTCGCGTCGACGACGGGCTCGGCGTCGATCGAGGAGTTCGACGGCGGTGGGCACCTGGTCGAGACCGTTCAGCAGGCCGCCTACGGGCCCGGCTCCAACGCCACGGACCGCACCGGCACGATCAACCTCTTCGAGTCGGCGGTGCTCGGGAAGCTGGTTCCCGGAGGACGCCTCGACATCGTGAAGTACGGGCTGTCGCTGAGCGACGTCGCAAACCTGCTCCTGACCGGGCAGAACGCGCCCTACAACCACCTGATCGGCGCCTACGACGCGTCCACCGGCACGCCGCTCGCGGCGTGGCCGCGGATCACCGACGACTTCCAGTTCCTCTCCGCCTCCGACGTCGCCAGGGTGGACACGAGCTCGCCGGGCAACCAGGTCGTCGCCGGCACCGGGCTCGGGCTGATCCATGCCTATAGCGGCACGACGGGAACGGACGTCAGCGGGTTCCCGAAGGTCACGGGCGGCTGGCTGTTCGCCCCGGCTGCCTTCTCCAACGACGGCCGGATGGCGGACATCACCCGCGAGGGCTACCTGTTCCAGTGGAAGCTGCCAAGGCTTGCCAAGTGCCAGAGCGAGTGGCCGCAGTTCCGACACGACCCGCATCAAACCGGCAACTACGACGCCGACGGCACCCCGCCGAACAAGCCGACGGCGCTCTCGCTCAAGAACGGCGTCATCGGCTGGAAGGCCCCGGGCGACGACTACGGGTGCGGAGCCGCCAGCCGGTACCGGATCGTGACCTCGACCAAGCCGATCTCCACCCAGGGATTCGCCTCGGCCACGCCGCTCGCCAATCCGCCGACGCCGAAGTGGGGCGGGACCGCCCAGAGCTACAGGCTCCCCGCGCACAAGCGGTACGTCGCGATCCGGGCGATCGACGACGCCGGGAACATCGGGTACTCGGCCCAGGTCGACACGCGACCCGGCGGCTGACCCTCCACAGAGCCCTGGTGTTGCGCGGCGGCCGCCCCTTCGGGACGCAGCGCGCCACCAACGCGCCGTTCGCCGCCGCGAATGTCGCACAATCGGGTGCGTGGGCGATCTGCAGATAGTCATCGCGGCGCTCTTCGTCTCCGCCGCGGGGCTGAACGCCGTCGCGAACTGGCTGCGCGTGCCCTATCCGATTCCTTTGGTGATCGGGGGGCTGTTGCTGGGGCTCGTGCCGGGGATGCCGGAGATCCAGCTCGATCCGGACCTGGTCCTCCTGGTGTTCCTGCCGCCGCTGCTCTACGCGGCCGCGTTCTTCGCGGACCTGCGGACCCTGCGGACGGACGCGCGGGTGATCTCGATGTCGGCGGTCGGCCTGGTGATCGCAACCGCGGCCGTCGTCGCGGTGATCGCCCACGAGGTGATCCACCTGCCGTGGACGATGGCGTTCGTGCTCGGCGCGATCGTCTCGCCCACCGACCCCGCCGCCGCGACAGCGGTGATGCGGCGGGTCGGCGCGCCGCGGCGCCTGGTCAACGTCCTCGAGGGCGAGAGCCTGTTCAACGACGCGACCGCCCTCGTCATCTACAAGGTTGCCGTCGGGGCTGCGGTCGGCGCGGGCGTGTCCGCCTCGCACGCGGGGCTGGAGTTCCTGGTGGACGCGACCGGAGGCATCGCGATCGGGCTGGCGGTCGGGTGGCTGATCGCCGAGGTGCGCAGGCGGATCAACGACGTGAACACGGAGCTCGCGATCTCGCTGTTCAGCGCCTACGGGGCGTTCATCCCCGCGGATCAGCTCGGCGTCTCCGGCGTCCTGGCCGCGGTCACCGCGGGGGTCTACCTGGGGTTCCGCGCGCCCGAGATCGCCTCGCCCGAGAGCCGCATGCAGGGCTTCGCGCTGTGGTCCGTGCTCACCTTCCTGCTCAACGCGACCCTCTTCATCCTGATCGGGCTACAGCTCCCGGTGATCGTCGACGGGCTGAGGGGGCGCCCGGCGGAGGAGGTGATCGGCTACGCGGCGGCGGTGTGCGCCGCCGTGATCGGCGTCCGCTTCCTCTGGATCTTCACGACCACGTTCGTGATCCGGGCCTTCGATCGGCGACCCTCGCAGCGCGCGCGGCGGACGGATTGGCGCTTTCGCGTCGTCTCGAGCTGGGCCGGGATGCGGGGCGCGGTCTCGCTCGCCGCCGCGCTGGCGCTCCCCTTGCACACCGATGCCGGCGCGCCGTTGCCGGGCCGCGACCTGATCCAGTTCATCACCTTCGCCCTGATCCTGGTGACGGTTGTCGGGGAGGGGCTCACCCTCCCGTCACTGATCCGTCGCCTGGGGGTGATCGAGGACGGCACCGAGGAGGAGAACGAGGAGATACGCGCTCGGCTCGTGATCGCGCGGGCCGCTCTGGAGCGGGTCGACGAGCTCGAGCGGGAGGAGTGGACCCGGGATGGGACCGTAGAGCGAGTCCGCGCTCTCTATGAGTTTCGCCAGCGGCGGTTCAAGATCCGCGCGGGGAAGATCGAGGACACCGACGGGATCGAGGAGGGCTCGCTCGCCTACCAGCGGATGCTGCACGAGATCTATGCCGCACAGCGCGAGGAGCTCCTTCGCCTGCGAAACAGCCGCGCCATCAGCGCCGACGTGATGCGGCGGGTCGAGCGCGAGCTCGACCTCGAGGAGTCGAGGCTGGAGGTCTAGCCGGACCGGCGGTCCTCGATCGCGCCGAGCTCGAGGCTAGGCGGCGGCGGGCGTCGCCACGACGCCCTCACGGATCAGGCTCTCCCCGGTCTCGGCGATCGTGTCCTCGATTGGACGGGGCGCCCAGCCGAGGGCGCTCCTCGCCTTCTCCGACGAGAGCTCCGTGCGCTTGCCGAGAGCGCCGACCACCGAGCGGATGCCGGGGTCGAACAGCGCCATCCCGCGCACCACGAAGTTCGGGATCGTGCGGGTGGGGACCTTTGATGCGTCATCGCCGAGCCGCTCCTTGAGCACCTCGCCGATCTCGGCCATCCACAGAAACCGAGTAGCGGCGATAAAGCGCTCGCCGCCCGCCTCGGGCGCCGTCATCGCCCTGATCTCGAGGTCGGCGACGTCCCGGACGTCAACCAGGCTGAAGCCCAGCCTGGGCGCCCCCGGCGTCCCCCCGAGGAGCCGCTGAACCGCCTGGAGCGAGTAGGAGAGGTCGTCGTTCAGAACCGGCCCGATTATGGCGCCCGGGTTGACGACCGCGAGGCGGTCCTCTTCACCGCGTTCGCGAACGAGGTCCCATGCTGCCAGCTCGGCGATCGCCTTGGAGCGAACGTAGGGCGTGAGTCCCGGGGTGTCCGGATCCGTCCAGTCGCCCTCGTTGAGCGGCCGGGGCTCCGCCGCGTCCTTGCTCAGCCTGATCGCCGCGATCGAGGACGTGACGACGATCCGCTTCGCTCCGGCATCGAGGCTCGCGCGCAGGACCCGCAGCGTTCCCTCGCGGGCCGGCTGGATCAGCTCGTCCGGGTCCTTCGGCTGCTTGGGCGGAAACGGGGAGGCCACGTGCAGGACGTGGTCGCACCCCTCGACCGCCTGCGCCCAGCCCTCGTCGCTGGTCAGGTCCGCGGGGAGCACGGCCAGCCGGTCGCCGGGGTCCACCACCGAGGCGACCGCGGCCCGCACCTGGGGCTCCTTGGAGAGGCTTCGGACGGTGGTCTTCACCGTGTGGCCGCGGCGAAGCAGCTCGACCACGCACCAGCCGCCGAGGAAGCCGGAGCCGCCGGTCACCAGCACCGTGCCGCGCGATTCAGCCATTCCGGGAGAACCCTATCCGGAGAGGGTCGCGGCCGCCGACGGAGACGCCTGCACCGCAGGGCGATTGCGGCGAGAATGGCCGGGATGAAGGTCATCGTCCTGGGGGGCGGCGTCGCCGGCATGAGCGCCGCCCACGAGCTGGCCGAGCGCGACGTCGAGGTCGTCGTGTACGAGGCGCGGACGATCCCCGGCGGCAAGGCGAGGAGCCTGCCGGTGACCGGTTCGGGGAAGCGCGGGCGCAGCGACCTCCCGGCCGAGCATGGCTTTCGCTTCTTCCCAGGCT
>DATBFS010000045.1:0-4188 GCA_036558385.1 Solirubrobacterales bacterium
CGGCGGAGGCAAGGACGAGCTCAACGCGGGGCCGCAGCGTGACTTCATCGTCGGCGACAGCTACACGAGGACCGGCGTGGCCGTCGGAGCTGGACGCGATCAGATCCACTCTCGGCCCGGGCCCGACGTGGCTCACGGGGACAACTACGCCGCCACCCCACAGGGAAGGGTCCGGGGCGGAAAGCACGACTTCATCGGCGGCGCCGGGGGGATCGACCACCTGTTCGGCGGTCCCGGCCGCGACACCTGCAACGGCGGGCGCGGCCACCACGACACGGCACGACAGTGCGAGTTCGTGCTGGAGGTCCCCTAGCGCGCTGCCACCGCGCCTGCGATCGCGGGCGTTGGGGACTAGGATTGCCGCCGTGGCGGCCGACGGGGGGATCCCCGCAGTCAAGCTGTACGTGATCCCGGGCTCGCATCCGGCGATGGCCGCGCGGCGGATGCTCGAGCTGAAGGGGATTCCCTACAAGCGCGTCGACCTGATGCCCGTGATCTCGCGCGCGGCCCTGAAGGCCATGCGGTTCCCGTCGAACACCGTTCCGTCGATGGTCATCGGCGATCGCAAGCTCACCGGCTCGCGGGCGATCGCGGAGGAGCTGGATCGGCTGCGCCCGGACCCGCCCCTCTATCCGAGCGACCACGATGAGGAGATCGCCGTCAGGGAGGCCGAGCGCTGGGGCGAGGAGGTCCTGCAGCCCGCCGCGCGCCGAGTCAGCTGGAACGTCCTCAAGCGCGACCGCGCGCCTCTCGCCAGCTACGCGGAGGGCGCCCGCCTGGGGGTGCCGACCGGGCTCGCCGTGAAGACCTCCGCCCCGATCGTCGCCGCCGCCAACCGGATGAACAACGCGGACGACGAGGTGGTGAGGGCGGACCTTGCGGCCATGCCGGGGTGGCTACAGCGAATCGACGACTGGATTGGCGAGGGCGTGCTGGGCGCCGACCCGCCCAACGCGGCCGATCTCCAGATCGCCGCCAGCCTTCGCCTCTTGATGACCTTCGACGACTTGCGGCCGGCGATCGAAGGGCGACCGGCGGGAGGGATGGCGCTGCGTGCCATCCCTGACTTCCCCGGTCGCGCCGCCCCGATCCTGCCGCGGGCGTGGCTGGAGCCGCTCGGTCAGAGCGAGCCCGCCCGCTCCACGCGCTGACCCCCCTCCAGAGCGGTCAACCGGTCGGCGAGCGAGGTCCCGTCGGGAAGCGCCAGCCCGGGGTCGAGCTCGAGCAGAGGCTCGAGGACGAACCGGCGCTCGGCCACCTCCGGATGCGGGAGCGTCAGGCGATCGGACTGGAGCTCGAGGTCGCCGACCAGCAGCACGTCGACGTCGAGCGGCCGCGGCCCGTGTCGCTGCCCCCCGAGCATCCGCCCCTGCTCCACCTCGATCGCCTTGCACAGGTCAAGCAGGTCCTCGGGCTCCAGCCCCGTGCCGATGCGGACGACCGCGTTCAAGAAGTCCGGCTGGTCTAGGAACTCCCCCACCGGCTCGGTCTCATACAGGGACGAAACCGCCTCCACCTCCACCCCGTGTTCGCCCAGGGCGTCCACGGCGGCGCGAAGGTGGCCCTCTCGATCGCCGACGTTCGAGCCCAGCCCGAGGTAGGCGACGCGGGTCACTCGTCCTCCTCTTCGTCCTCGTCGGAGGACGATCGCTCGTGGACGACCTCGACCGCCACCTCCTCGACCGCCAGCGGCAATGGAGGCTCCGGCTTGGCGGCGCGGACCCGAACCGATTCGCAGGCGAAGCGCTCCATCAGCCGCTCGCCGATCACGTGGCAGAGGCGCTCGAGCGTGCGGTAGCTCCGCTCGGTGGCCGCGAGGGCAACGATGTCGCACACCTCGGAGTAATCGACGGTGTCGTCCAGGCGGTCCGTGAGGACGGCGTCGCAGTCGGGAACGTCGAACGCCACGTCGATCTCGAGCCGCTGTCCGATCTCCTGCTCGGCATCGGTGACGCCGTGGTGGGTGTAGATGGACAGGCCCCGGATCTCGACCTCGACGGAGGAGTCCGTTCCGTCGCCATGCGCTTCCACAGGCGGCACGCTACCGGGGCTGACAGTGGCCGTGGGTCAGCTCGTGGCGCGCTCTCGCTCGCCGGGCGCGCGCGTCAGGATCCTCTCGGCCACCCGCACCGCCTCGCGGACCTGCGCCACGTCGTGCACGCGCAGCACGTCCGCGCCGGCCCGGAAGGCGAGCACGTTCGACGCGATCGTGCCCCCGAGCCGCTCGTCCGCCTCACGACCGGTCAGCTTGCCGATGAAGCTCTTGCGGGACGTTCCCACGACGATCGGCCGGCCGAGGTCTCGGAGCTCGCTGAGGCGACGAAGCAGCTCGAGATTGTGGTCGGTCGTCTTGCCGAAGCCGATCCCGGGGTCGATCAGAATCCGGTCCTCGGCGATCCCATTTCGAATCGCGAAGTCGATCCGCTCGGCGAGGAAGCCCTTCACGTCAGAGACGACGTCCCCGTATACGGGGGCGTCCTGCATCGTGCGGGGGGTCCCCAGCATGTGCATCAGCACGACCTCGCAGCCGCGGGCCGCGCAGATCGCGGCCAGTCGGGGGTCCGCGCGGAGCGCCGTGACGTCGTTCACGACCTCCGCGCCGGCGTTCAGCGCCAGCTCGGCGACCGCCGCCTTCGACGTGTCGATCGAGACCGGCACGCCGACGTCGCCGAGCCCCTCCAGCACCGGGAGGACGCGCCCCAACTCCTCCTCGGCCGAGACGGCGCGAGCGCCTGGGCGGGTCGACTCGCCTCCCACGTCAAGGAGATCCGCTCCCTCTGCGGCCAGCTCGCGGGCGTGCTCGATGGCCCGCACCGCATCCAGGTAGAGGCCCCCGTCAGAGAACGAGTCAGGGGTCACGTTGACGATTCCCATCAGCCGGGTCACGAGGCTCCTCGGCGCGACCCTACCGCGTGGGGATGAGCTCGCCGCGCACCCGCTCTCCGATCGCGCAGCGTGTCGATTTCCATCCACCCCCCGGACGGAACTCGACTCACTTCGCGCTTAGCCCTACCCAGCCTCACGCGGCCCGAGCTGCCGCGCGCATGGAGTAACGGAGCGCTACGCGTCCGCGCCGCCGCCGGCGAACCCGGGGCGTGGGCGGGGGACCGGACGCGGGCCCTCCCGGGCGGCGCCCTTCTCGGGCTCGGGCTCGGGCTCGGGCTTCCGCTCCTCCTCCTCCTCACCGCCGAAGACCTCGTCCTCGGCGGCGCCCTCGAGCAGCTTCTCGAACTGCTCGGCGTCGATCGTCTCGCGCTCGAGCAGGATCTTCGAGATCCGGTCCATCCCCTCGCGGCGCTCGATCAGGATGTCCTTGGCGGTCTGGTGGGCCTCCTCGACGATGCGCCGGATCTCGTCGTCGATCTCGCGGGCGATCTCGTCCGAGTAGTCCGGCTCGGAGGAGAACTCGCGGCCCAGGAAGGGCTGCGAGCGGTCGTGGCCGAACACGCGAGGGCCGAGGCGCTCCGACATGCCGAAGCGCATCACCATCTGCTTCGCGGTCTCGGTGACCTTCTCGAGGTCGTTCGAGGCGCCCGTCGTGATCTCGCTGAAGATGATCTCCTCCGCCGCGCGCCCCCCGAGGGTCATCGCCATCGTGTCGGTGAGCTCCGCGCGGGTCGTCAGGAACTTGTCCTCCGTGGGCAAGGAGATCGTGTAGCCGAGCGCCTGGCCGCGGCTGATGATCGAGATCTTGTGGACGGGGTCGCAGTTCGGGAGGACGTGGCCCACGATCGCGTGGCCGAGCTCGTGGTATGCGGTGACGAGCCGCTCCTTCTCCGACATCACGCGGCTCTTCTTCTCGGGGCCGGCGATCACCCGCATGATCCCCTCCTCGAGCTCGTCCATGGTGATCTCCCGCTTGGACGAGCGCGCGGTCAGGAGCGCCGCCTCGTTGATCAGGTTGGCCAGGTCGGCGCCGGTGAATCCGGGGGTCTGGCCCGCGAGGGCGTCGAGGTCGATGGCCTTCGCCAGCGGCTTGCCCCGCGTGTGGACCTCGAGGATCTGCTTGCGGCCCTTCCGGTCCGGACGGTCGACGACGATCTGGCGATCGAAGCGGCCGGGCCGCAGGAGCGCCGGGTCCAGGATGTCCGGCCGGTTGGTGGCGGCGATCAGGATGATGTTGTCCTTCATCTCGAAGCCGTCCATCTCGACCAGCAGCTGGTTCAGGGTCTGCTCGCGCTCGTCGTG
>DATBFS010000046.1:0-3631 GCA_036558385.1 Solirubrobacterales bacterium
ATCGACGTTGTCCTGCGCCAGGTGGGAGCTGAGGTTGTACTTCTCGAAGTCGCTCTGGGCGATCTGGGCGTCGGGGTAGACGCCGTCCCGCTGGTCCCAGTAGTAGCCGAGCTGGTCGCCCGCCATGCCGACGACGTGGACGTCCCGGATACCGGGCGACGCCGAGTAGGCGCGGCGGATCGCCGACCCGACCTCCGGGAACGCCTCGCCCGGCACCGTCGCGTAGAGCTGATCGCCGACGCGGGCGACGGTGGCGTTGGTCCCAAGGTTCGTGCCGTCGTAATAGGGCGGGGAGACCGAGCGGTTGATCGTGAAGATGCCGCCGACGTCGCGCCAGTCCCAGGTGCCGGCGCTGTTGTTCTCCGCCGGTTCCTCCGGGCAGTACGGATCGAGGCCGCCGTGGTTGCACATCAGCGCCAGCACCAGTCCCTCGTTCTCAGCCACCGTCGAGAACTGCTGCTCGCCGGCGGCGAGGGTCGGATCGGTGACCGGGCGCGCGGTGGCCAGGGCGCGGTCGAGGGCATTCGTGACGAAGGTCCCCTGCTCCGTGACCTCGGAGTAGTCGGGCGTGTTGCCGATCCCCTCCTGCCGGCCCAGCGTCCCCATCCCCACCACCGAGGTCCCACCCAGCGTCTCAGCGAGGCGGTCGCGGACGTAGCCCGGGTAGTCGGCGGTGAACTGGTTGTTCCCCGGCTCTGTGGCGTCGTACTGATCGGCGTGCACCGGGACGTTGGCGTAGACGCCGATCGTCGCGCCGCTGGCCGGCTTGCGGGCCCAGAGGACCGGCGTATCGAGATCCACGGCATAGCCGGTCATCTGGTCGGTCCCCTGGACCTGTGAGAGCAGGCCCCTGATCGTCCCGGACGCCGCCCACAGCTCGGCGGGCTGAAGCGAGTCGACGGCGTCCGTGACGGCCTGAACCGCCGCCTGCTTCACCTCGTGCAGGTAGGCCGGTTCGGTGTGCCCCCAGATCCCCATGATCGTGGGGGTTGCGTGTCCGTGCGTGGAGGAAATGACCACGTTGGCGGAGCTCGCGTCGAAGCCCTTCTGCTGGAGCGCGGAGGCGGCATCCGCCCGCGCGTCATCCACTCCATCCCCCTCGTTCGGGCTCTGGTAGCCCGCAAACCACCCCTGACTATCGACGACTTCGAAGACGACGATCTGGTCGCCGCGCGCCACCGCGAAGGCCCTGACCTGGAGCGGATCGTGGACGAACTGGCCGCCGTGATCGGACCCGTCGACGATGAACCCGTCGCCGTAGCCGCCCACGTACATGGGCTCGGTCGGGGTGATGTCCTCGACCGCGGTCCCGACCCGGAACGTCTCGGGAGCGGGCTGGCCCTTGGGGCAGAGGCCCTGATCCGGGGCGAGCTCGGCGCTCCCGGACGCGAGCCGCTTCTTGCGGCGAAAGACGGACACGTCGACGGTGTGGCGGCCGCAGGCGGCGAGCAGCGAGTGTCCTGCGGAGGTGAGCCCCAGACGGATCGTCTTGCGGTGCCGGCTCTTGCTCTTCCGGCCTCTGCCGTGCCGCCGCTTGCCGCCGAAGCGAACGCTCGCCCCGTCGAAGAAGCCGGTGCCGCCGTCGCCGTGAGCCACGACGCGGAGCTTCCCCTTCGACTTCGACTTGACCGACACCGTCAGCGCGCCATCGCGGAGCAGGGCCGCCTGGTCGGTCGTCAGGATCCGCACCGAAGGCTTGCCGCCCTTGCCCTTGCCGTGGCGGTGCTTCGCGGGGGCCGTCGCCGGGATCATCACGGCGAACACGGCGAGGGCGCCGAGCAGGCTCAGCGAGGCCCAGCGCCTCCCTCGCCCTGAACGCACCCTCATTCGTACCCTGGCCTTCGCCCGCGCATTGGTCAGGTTCACGAAGCTATCCGGCGGGGGCCAGCCGGTCATGGGAGCGGATCAGAGATTTCGGGCCCCCGGTTGTGACCGATCACAGCCGGCGCCTCGGGCACTAGGTCGTGAGCGGCTCCGACTCGGCGGAGGGCTCCGCGTCCGCCTCCTGCTCGACCCGCAGGATCTCGCGCAGCGCGCTGACCCCGACCTCGAGCTGCTCCGGGGTCGGCTCCTTGGTCGCGATCAGCCGCTGGATCTCGTGCCCCGGGCGATGGAAGGCGCGCGCCGCCGAGGTCTCGGGGTTGCGCTCGCTCCAGGCGAACATCTCCGCGGCCAGCGACGCGCTGGCCAGGCCAACCGCCGCCCGCGCCACGGGCCCGGGACGCTCCAGCACCCGCTCGAGGAGCAGCTGGCCGGCCGCCGAGAGAACGAGCATCGGCGCGACCAGGTTCGAGCCGCAGCGCTCGTGCTCCTTGGTGGCCGAGGCGGGGTCATCGGAGCCCGCCTCGTAGGCGCCGATCGCCTTGTGCTCGACCCCGTGATAGGCGGCCAGGTTGCGGTCCGAGAGAGCGACCATCGCCGGGGCCAGTCCAAGCGCGGCCTGGATCAGCTCGTTGGCGGCGCTCGAGCGCCGCCGTCGCAGCGCCCGGCTCGCGGTCGAGGCGACCACCATCGCCGCGATCACCCGCACGTCCTCGAACGGCAGCCGGGCGGCGCGCAGCCTCATCCGGACCATCGGGATCAGGATGAACGCCTCCGCCAGCCGCAGAGGTCCCCGCAGGAGCGGCACGCGCACCGCGAGGTCCGGAGCGAGCACGGGCTTCCGCCCCGAGGCGACCTGGATCTCGCCGTCCTCGTCCCGCGCCGCGGCGGCCCAGGAGGTGGGCCCGTGGATCAGGAGCCCGTTGCGGAGCGCCATCCCGCCGAGCCGCAGGACGTATTCATCGCGCGCCTCAGCCCCGTGGCCGTTCTGGCTCGCGTCGCTCACCCGAGCATCCTGCGGGGGAGCTCGTAGAAGAAGCTCGCGGAGAGCTCGATGTCCGAGACCGGCACTCGCTCGTCGGCCGCGTGCACCAGCGGCGCCGCGTCGAGCAACCCGGCCTCACGGTGGGGACAGAAGCCGTAGACGACGGCGTCCGGGAAGGCCGTGCGGAACGGGTTGCTGTCGCTGAACCCCGGCATGACCATCGGCGCGAGATTCGCCCCGGGGTCCACCTCCGCGACCCAGTCGCGGATCGCATCCGAGAGAGGCGACTCGATCGGCGAGGCGTTGCCCACCACGCCCTCCGTGATCTCCGTCGTGTAGTCCCCGTCGCCGATCAGCGCCCGCAGCTCCGCGAGCGCCTCCTCCTCGCCGGATCCCGGCGGCACCCGGCAGTCGATCAGCACCTCAGCCTCCGATGGGATCACGTTCGCCTTCTTGCCACCCTGCGCGATGGTCGGCGTGAGGGTCACGCTCAGCATCGGCTCGGCGAGGAAGTCGGCGAGCCGCGGCTCCTCGGCGCGGAGCCGGTCGAGCCCGGCACGCACGCCCTCCTCACCCCTGTAGGGCTCGCCAAGGAGCGCCTCGAGCAGCGCCTCGCCGACCTCGGTGGGCTGCGGCTCCGGCTGCTCGCTGAGCGCCGCGATGTGGTTGGAGAGCTTGAGCAGGGCGTTCTCGCCCATCCGCGGGAGGGAGGCGTGGCCCGCCTGGCCCTTCGCCCGGAGCTTGATCCGGAAGATTCCCTTCTCGCCGACGGCGATCGTGTAGACCCTGCGGCCGCCGAGCTCGATGAACTCGCCGCCGCCCTCG
>DATBFS010000047.1:0-5346 GCA_036558385.1 Solirubrobacterales bacterium
GGGAAAACGTGGCGCGCGCGGCTTCCGCTGTCGCGAGTGTTGCGTTAGCGACGTATAGCGTCGTCAACTGGTCCCGCGCGGCCAGCCAACCTCCGGCGGCCACGTTATCCCCCCTGCATCGGCCGCGCTGGGGGTCCCCCCTACCCCCACCCCCCGTGCACTCGCCGCGCCCCGGGCGCTCCCCTACCCAGCCTCGGTGCCTCATCCGCCCCGGGACCGCTCCCCTAGCCAGCCGGTCCACGGCGTCTGGCGCAGCCCACTCTCCGCAACTTCGCCGCGGCCCGCGTGTTCTCGCGATGGTCGCCGGTAAGCTTGGTGACGAAGCCGCGCAGAAGGGCACTCCCCACCTCCCTTCCTCACGGATCTCTTGTTCTCGGGGGGGAACGAAGGAGGTCCCATGACCCATACAGAGCCACGCCCGGGCGAGGCCTTCCGCGCTTGGGCCGAGCCACACGAAGACTCGGTGGTCGTCCATGCGGTCGGCGAGCTCGACCTCGCCTCGTCGAAGGCGTTCGAGGACGAGCTGCGCGGGGCGCTCGGCACGGAGGCATCGGCCGTCGTCGTCGATCTCTCGAAGGTGACCTTCATGGACTCCACCGGGCTTCGCGCCCTGCTCACGGTGACCGAGCTCTCGAGCGCGAACGGAGGGCGACTGGGGATTCGGCGCGAGCTGACGGGGGCGGTCCAGCGAACGCTCGAGGTGACCGGGACGGCGGAGAAGCTCCCGTTCGTCGACTAGGGCGGCCTCAGGCCAGGCGCCGCTCGAACGAGGTTTGGAGCGCACGCTCGTCTGAGCCCTCTGCGGCGGTCGTCTTCTCCAGCTCGATTCGCGCCGAGCGTCCCTCGAGCGTCAGGGTGGCCACCTGGTTGTCGAAGTAGGGCCCCTCCAGGAAGCGCCAGCCGATCTCCGGGTCCCGCACGCCGGCGGCGCGAGCCAACCCCCGTGTGAGCGCCGCGGTCTCCGGCCTGAAGAGAATCCTGATCGCCAGTCGCTCGCGATCATCCAGCGGGTTTCGATACGGAGAGCACACCGCCTGATAGACGCGGCTCTCGGCGTGGGTGCCCGGTGGAAATCCGACCTCGGCGAGGTACGCGTGGTGGACGTCGCCGGACAGCATCACGACGGACGCCGGGGGCCGGTGACGATTCGGGGAGGCGATCTGGCGGAGCAGCCCGGCGATTTCCCGAAACGACCGCCCGAAAGAGGCCCAATGGTCGAAGTCCTCCGCGCGGCGAAGCCTCTCCCCGATCCAGGCCGCGGCCCGGCCCCAGGCCCCGTCGCAGACGGACTCGCTGAAGGCCTCGAGGTGATGAAGGCCGTGCGAGAGCAGGATCGGGTCTGACGTCGCGATCAGGAGGTGGTCGAACTCCCCCTCGGCCTGGGCCCAGATCCAGCTCCGCTCCTGCTCGTCGAAGATCGACCGCCGGCCTTTCTCCAGCACACGACCGCCGCGGGAATCCATGACGATGACGCGTGTGCCGCCGAGGTCGCGGTGATAGCTCCAGCGGATGCCCTCCCGATCCTCGTAGGCACGCCGAGCGTACTCGCGGAGGACCGGCGCGGCGTCCTCACGGGCATCCCTCACCCCCCGGTAGGTCTCGTTCTCCGCCAGCAGCTCAGGCGAGAGGTTGCCCAGGTGCTGGTAGATCCAGTAGGTCATGAAGCCCGCCTGGACGCGGCGCCGCCACCAGGGCTTTCGGTCCATCTCCTCCTTCCAAGAGCGCGAGATGTTCCAGTCGTCGCCGATGTCGTGGTCGTCGATGATCATCGCCGTCGAGACCGTTGAGAGCAGCCAGCGGACAGAGGGCTCTCGCCACGACTCGTGGTAAAGGCGCGTGTACTCCTCGAAGTCGACCACCTCCTCCCCCGGCGGCTGGGACACGTCACGCCGGGAGCGGATGAACCGCCGCGCTTCGGGCGAGCCCTCGTCCACGTAGATCTGGTCGCCCAAGAGCAGGAGCAGGTTCGGCCAGCGCCGATCCGGCTCGCGCATGAGCTCCCGCGCGTACACGTGGAGCGCGTCCACCTCGGCGCCCTCGGGGTGATCGTCCTTGGAGCAGACGTAGGGATGCTCCATGGGCAGGGCGACCCGGCAGGAGCCGAAGGAGACGCGCAGCGGCCTCGCCGGATCGAGGGTGCGGATCTCGCTCGCCGGGAACTCGGGGTCGGCCGGCGGCCATCGCCGTTCGCCATCGAGGGTGACCTCGTACTCCGATCGCGAGCCTGGCGCCAGGCCCTCGGATGCAGACCAGGGCGAAGTGGTGTCCGTCGACGCAGAAGGTCGGTTCCCTGTGGTCGAGCACCTCCACCTCGCACGCGGCGTCGGTCTCGACCCAGACGGTGGCGTCCCGCTCCCCTACGTGGCGAAGGATCGGACCCAGGACGAGCTCAGCCATGCGCTCGGCCGACTACCCCACAGCTCCTCGGGCTAACCGGCGTCGCTACGCAGCTCCGGGTCATCGGCGAGGGCCGCGCGAAGCGCGGCATCGAAGGACATCGGCGTGATGTCGAAGAGCTCCGCGCCCGAGCTGTCGGTCACCACCGTTGCGGTGGAGAGACCCTCGACGAGCGGACGCGCCACCCCCGCGTCGACCGGGGTCACGAGCCCGATCCACAACGACGAGAGCCAGGGCGTGAGCAGCGGGACGGGAATTCTGGGGCGGCGGCGGATGCCGAGCGCGTCGGCCATCAGGTCCAGCATCTCGCCGTAGGAGAGGACATCCGGACCGCCGATCTGGATCTCCCGACCGGTTGACGCGGGGACTTCGGCTGCCCCCGCCAGATAGGCGATGACGTCGTCCACGGCGATCGGCTGGGTGGGCGTCTCGAGCCAGGCCGGGACGATCATCGCGGGAAGACGCTGGACCAGGGAGCGAAGCGTGCGGTAGGACTCGCTGCCGGCCCCGACGACCATCCCGGCTCGAAAGTAGGTCAGCGGAGGCCCGAGATCGGCGAGGATCTCCGCGGTGCGTTGACGGCTCCGCAAGTGGGCCGACCCTGGACTCTCCCCGAGGCCGCCCAGGTACACGACTCGGTCCACCCCCTCGCGAGTCGCCATCCGAGCGAAGTTTCCGGCGGCCTGGCGCTCGCGCTCCTCAAAATCGCCGCCGGCCCCCCTCCCCATCGAATGGATCAGGTAGTAGGCGACCTCCACTTCCCGACCCGCCCCGGTCAGGCTGCCCGGATCGAGGACGTCGGCCTCATGGACCTCCACGCCCACCGCTGTGGAATCGCTCAGCCGACCGCGGTCGCGTGCCAGGCAGCGAACCTCATACCCTCGCTCGGCGAGCGTCGAGACCAGTCGACCGCCCACGAACCCCGTGGCCCCGGTGACGAGCGCGCGGCGGCTCATCGTCACGACCCTCCGCTCTCGCGCAGCACGGCCACCCCAGCGGGAGCGGACGGAAGCTCGAGCCCGGCGAGCGAGCGCATGAAGCCGCGCAGCACAAGCCGATGGACCTCGGCCTGGGTGTGCGCGTAGAGCCAGGTCCCAACCGGGGCGAACCAGCCGCGACCGCGACACCACGGGTAATAGCCCACCACCTCCATCCTCATGAGCACACGCGCCTGGCGAGGGCGGCGCGGGCTCGAGGGCACCCGCTGCAGGCTGATCCGCAGCGAGCCCCGCCCACGGCCCTCTGGGGCGACGAGGAGCCCTCGATCGATGGGCCAGGTCACGGCGGCGCTGTCGGAGCCCTCCTGATAGCGAGGTGACTGAAATCGCAAGAGCGCCGCCCGAGGCAGCACGACGACGAGCGATTCGTGGGTCGACTCGGCGTGCTTTCGCAGAAGGCCGAGCGAGATTCGACGAAGGAATCGCCAGTAGGCGGCGCTGATCTGCCTCAGAACCTCCATCGAGAGCACCCGCTGCAGATATTCCTCCGTCACCAGCAACTCGGACTCGTGGACGGACGCGACCGGCCCGCGCGCCGCCGCCTTCTCGCGCCCGCCGGCGATCAGGTCCACCGCCACCACCGAACCGGTCGCCCCGCCCGGCGCTCGCGCGCTTGCCGCAGCCATCGGTGGCCAGGCTAACGTCCAGGTGGACCGGTCAGTTCTCGGCGCACCACCATGGCCGAAGGCGACACCATCCACCGCACCGCCCGACGGCTGAATGCCGCGCTCGGCGGCGAGCGCGTCCTAGAGGTCGCGGTCCCGAATCCCAGGAGCCCGCTTCGGCGCCAGTCCGCCCGCCTGGGCGAGCTGCGCGGTAGCCGGCTGGCATCGGTCGAGGCCCGAGGCAAGCATCTGCTTCTTCACTTCGAGCCTGGGCTGGCCCTCCATTGCCACCTGGGGATGAACGGGTCCTGGCGGGTCGTCGAACCGGGGGGCGAGCCATCCCGTCCGGAGCGCAGCGCCTGGGTGATCCTGACGACGGAGCACGCCCGAGCCGCGCAATTCGGGGGTACGCATCTCGCCTTGCGCACGGCGGGCGAGCTTCGGGCCGACCCGCGGCTCTCGCGACTCGGCCCCGACCTCCTGGCTCCGGGCTTCCAGCCGGCGGCAGGGGCCGGGGCCCTTCGCAAGGGCACTCCAGGACAGGCGCTGGGAGAGGCGCTGCTCGACCAACGCCTGGTCGCGGGGGTGGGCAACGTCTACAAGAGCGAGGGCTGCTTCGCGGCCTCGCTGAATCCGTGGCGTTCGCTGTCCGAGCTCACGGATGCCGACCTCGAGCGGTTGTTCGACGCCCTGCGCGACATGATGCAGGCAGGGGTCACGGACAAGCGACGGCCCCGCCTGGTCTATCGGCGCGCGGGAGGGCCGTGCGCGTGGTGCGGCACCCGGATTCGCTCCCGCGGCCAGGGCGACGCCAACCGCGTCACCTATTGGTGCCCTCGGTGTCAGCCCTGAGCGCCCCGCGCGTCCCCGTTTGCGGCGGGCCGTGCCGGGTAAGTCGAAGCGCGTGACCCGATCGGCGGCCAGGGAGCGATGCCCGGCGATGCTGCAGATGGCGGTCCAGCGACCGGCTGGGGGAGCTTCCTGACGCTCCGGGCCGAGATCGACCGATCGGCCGAGCGGTTGATCCGCAAGCTCGAGCGCTCCTACCGCGACGATGCCGAGCTCTTGGTTACCGGCGTGATCGTGCGTGTGCGAAACCCGGAGGGGCCGGTGAGCACCCACTATCTGTTCGAGCCCACGTCGCATCGCGAGGCGATCGAGCTGCTGGACGAGACCCGGCGCGCGTTGATCGAGGAGGCGTACTGAGCTAGGCCGCGTCGATCAGGGCGAGCTGGCCCGGGTGGAGGGACTTCGAGCTCGCCGACTCTCGGGCTCGACGCCGCTCGAGGGCATCCGCGTAGGCGCCGTGGTAGCTCGCGTTGGCTTTGACGTCGCCGAGGCCATAG
>DATBFS010000048.1:0-9009 GCA_036558385.1 Solirubrobacterales bacterium
CCGATCGCTCGTGCGAGGTGTCGAGGGGCTACACCCAGGGTGCGCCCAGGAGGCAGCGAAAGCGCGGATCATCTGGTCCGTGCAGTGGATGCGGAGAGTCGCGGCGTGGTTCCTCGGATTGGCGATCCCGCTGCTCGTTCCTCTCGGGGCCTTCGCCGCCCCTGGAAGCCTGGACCACTCGTTCGGCGATCACGGAAGGGTCAGGAAGCACCTCGGCGAGGGTCATTCATACGCCTACGACCTCGCGCTCGACCGACACGGGCGAATCGTCGTCGCCGGCAGCGACGGCGACGGCTTGCTCGCCCGCTTCCGGCGGGACGGCCGGCTGGATCGGTCGTTCGGCAGGCGCGGCGTGGTGAAGCTGGATTCCGTCGACTACGCCGGCACGGTCGCCATCGACTCTCGTGGCCGCCTCGTGATCCTCGGCGGCAGCACGACCGATGGAACCGGGACGCTCGCCCGATTCAAGCCGAGCGGAGCGCTCGACGACTCGTTCGGAAGCCACGGGGTGAGGGAGACGATCGTCGGAGCGCTGGCCCTCACAATCGACGCGCGCGACCGCATCGTGACCGCCGGGGGAAGCGGAGACGATTTCGCGATCGCGCGCTATGAGGGGAATGGCAAGCTCGATGACTCGTTCGGCAGCGACGGCGTGGTGACCACGGACTTCGGTGGCGACGCCGGCGAGTACGCCCTCGCGGTCGCCACCGATTCCCAGCGACGGATCGTCGCCGCGGGCACCAGCTGCGACTACGACTCCGTGGCTCACGATCCCGCGCTGTGCTCCTTCGCGGTCGCCCGCTATCTGCCTGGTGGCGCCGGTGATGACTCCTTCGCGGGCGACGGCAAGGCGCTCACCGACTTCGGCGGGGGCTACGACTTCGACCACGCGAGCTCGGTGGCCGTCGACTCGCGGGACCGCGTCGTCGCGGCGGGTGGGTCAGGTGACTCGAGCGGCTCGGGGCGGGGCTTCGCGCTCGCCCGCTACCGGCAGGACGGCCAGCTCGACCCGTCGTTCGGAGGCGACGGCAAGGCGTTCACGCGGTTTCGAGACCACCACCACGACGCCGCGAGCTCGGTCGCCATCGACTCGCGCGGCCGCATCGTCGCCGTGGGCGGATACGACCATTCCGCGCTCGCCCGCTTCGGGCGAAACGGCACCCGGGACCGGTCCTTTGGCGGCGACGGAAAGGTGGTGCCGGCGTTCAGCGGCTACGACTCCTTTTCCTCGGTGGCGATCGACTCGAGGGATCGCGTCGTCGCCGCCGGCGCCAGCAGCGGCGCGGTCCTGCTCGCACGCTTCGTCGGCTACCGGCGCCGCTAGGCCTACGGCCGACGGCTAGGACGTCACGCCTACTTGCAGTACGCGAAGGCCTTCAGCTTTGCGCGGGCGAGTGGCGCGACGACGCCCCGCTTGCTGGCCCCGACCTTCGCCACGCCACCCGACCCGAATGCCGAAACCCGCCAGCGATCGCCCGAGATCGGCCTCGACGTGAAGGTGAAAGCGCCGGTCTGCGTGGACGCGTTGAAGGTGCTCGAATACCCACCCGAGAGGGGCTTCTCGCCATCGCGACAGCCCAAGTCCAACGTCTTCTTGTCGCCGGCCCGCACGGTCACCTGGTCCGATCGGACGTCGAGGCCGGGCTCGCGCTTGTCGCAGTAGGCGAGCGTCTTGAGCGTGCGGCGATGGCGGGAATCGTCATTGAGCGCCTTGACCTTCCACTTGCGCTTTCCAACGCGCTTGGAGGTGAACGGGTAGGTCGCGTCTTCCCCCTGGTCTGCGTTGCCCGGCGATGTGAAGCCGCCCGACACGGCCTCGCTCCCCTTCGGGCACTTGGCGACCGCGGTGCCGATGCCCTTCGGATCCGAGCGCATAACGACCACAGGAGGAAGCGGGGATATCGACTTCGTCTTCGACTTGACCACGATCGAAGGCGACTTGGAGTCGCAGACGGCGTACGCGTCCATCTCACCGTCGGCCGGGACCTTCGGGTCCGCTCCGCCCTCCCCGAAGTTGTGGCCCTGGGTGCGCCATTCGCGATCGCTCGCGCGATGGGAGTCGAAGTGGACGATCGATGAGTTTTCGAACCCCGGGTCAAAGCCCGGGCTCGCGAAGCCTCCCGCGACGGCCTCGCTGCCTCGGGGGCACTTCGCCGTCGCCGTCCCCTTCTTCTCAGGGGCGACCGAGGTGCTGTCCGTCGTGACGCTGAGGGCCGCCGCTGCGATGCCCGCGAATGCGAGCAGGACCACGGCGAGTGCCCCGCCAACGACGCCTCCTGGTCTGAAAGCCCGCCGATCCATGGCGCGGTTAGCCTATCCGCTCCATGGACTTCTCGCTCACCGATTCCCAGTCCGACTTCGTCGACGCGATCCGCGACTTCTGCCGTCGGGAGTGCGGGACCCCAGAGAAGCGGGAGCAGCTGACCAACGGCCACACCGAGGCCCACAACGACGCCCTCTACCGCAAGATGGCGGACCTCGGTTGGCTCGGCGTCACGATCGCGGAGGAGCAGGGCGGCTCGGGGGGCGGGATGCTCGACGCCTGCCTGTTCATGGAGGAGACCTCGCGCGGCCTCGCCCCGATCGGCGGCTACGCGACGACGCTGATCGTCGCCGGCGCCACCCAGCGCTTCGGCACGGACGACCAGAAGCGCGACGTCCTCGGCGGCATCGCCGGCGGTGACGTCGAGGCGATCGCGATGACCGAGCCGGAGGCCGGGTCGGACGTGGGCTCGCTGAAGACCACCGCCGAGCGGGTCAACGGCGGGTTCGTCCTCCGCGGCCAGAAGGTCTTCTGCTCCAACGCCCGCATCGCCCGCCACATCCTGGTCGTCTGCCGAACCGCCAAGGCCGAGGACAAGCACCAGGGGCTCTCCATGATCTGGATCCCGACCGACGCGCCGAACCTCCGCATCGATCCCATCGACACGATGGGAGGCCGCGAGACGGCACAGCTCTACCTGGACGACGTGGAGGCGCCCGAGGACGCCCTCCTCGGCGAGGTCGATCAGGGCTGGACGCAGCTCATGGCGGGATTGAACGTGGAGCGGCTGATCCTGGCGGCGACGATGCTCGGGATCGGGCAGCGTGCCTTCGACGACGCCCTCGCATACGTGAAGGAGCGCCGCCAGTTCGGGCGCCCGATCGGCTCGTTCCAGGCCCTGCAGCACCGGCTCGCGGACCTTGCGACGGAGCTCGAGTCGGCTCGGCTGATGACCTACTGGGTCGCGTCCAAGGTCGACGACGACCCGGACCGGATGCTGCCCCGGGAGGCCTCGATGGTGAAGCTCCTCGTCACCGAGACGGCGCAGAAGGCGGCGCTCGAGGGGATGCAGATGATGGGCGGCTACGGCTACAGCTCCGAGTACGACATGGAGCGCCTGGTCCGCGCCACCCTCGTCTCGACCATCTACGGCGGCACGTCCGAGATCCAGCGCAACATCATCGCGAAGACCCTCGGTCTCTAGAGGGCGGTGCGAGCGGCCGGGGTTCCCGGCCCGCCGGCCAGTCGGCTCAGCCGGCCCCGCGACAGTACGCGTAGACGGTGACGTGCGAGCTCGCCGTGTCGGAGATGTCGAGCGAGCGGACCCGCCATGCGCGGCCTCCGTCCACCCGCTTCGACGTCAAGGCGCCCGCTGCGCTCGATTCCGTGGTCAGCTTCAAGTTGCCATCGAATCCACCCGAGTAGGCGCTCGACCCGTTCGGACAGGCGATGCGGGTCGTCTGGAGCGAGCCGGGGGTCAGCTCCGCCCGCTTCGACACGGTGGTGAGCCTTGGCGCCTTGGTGACGCAGTAGGCGTAGGCGACCAGAGTTCCGGGTCGCGACTCGCCATTGCCGTCCCCCCCGATGTTGAGGGCCTCGACGCGCCAGTCGTGCAGGTTCGCGCGCTTGGAGGTCAGGGTGATCACGCCCGGCCCGGATGCCCCGCTGAAGCTCGGGGTTGCGAACCCTCCCCCGACCACCCGGCTTCCCTGACGGCAGCTCGCGACCGCGGACACCGGGCTGTTCGGGGGCACGAAGACCTTGTTCCGCCGGACCTGGAAGCCCGGCGCGTGCTTGACGCAGTACGCAAGCGAGACGAGGTCGGCCGGGTTTCGGCTGAAATTGAACCCCTTGGTTTCCACCGAGCGCTTGCCGGCCACCCTCGAGGTCAACCGCACGACCCCGCCCCCGTCGTCGCCCGCGCTGAAGCCCGGCGCGGCGAAACCGCCGGCGACGGGAGTTCGCCCGGCTGCGCACTCGGCGGTCGCCTTGCCGGCGGACCCGGATGGGACCGAGACCGTCGTGCGGGTCGACGAGGCTCCGAGCGCGGTCGCGGCGCAGATCAAGAGCGCCAGGGAGATCGTGGCGATCAGGCCTCGCAGCCGGGGTCGTCGATTGGACCGCTCAGTGATTCGCATCTCGTGATCTCCTCGTTGTCGGGCCGCCGGATTGGCCGCCTAAGCCGCCGATCCCGAGCTTTCGACGTCGGCTATCGGGTCCCTGGTCCGTGATTCGTGGCGCACGAGCCACCTCGCTTGCGGGGCGCTATCCTTCGCCCACCTCGCGCTCCCTCGCCGCAAGCGAGGGGCCGGGTCTTTTTTCTGAGGGGTGAAGGCCGCCGCGTGAGCCGCCATCAACCCGGACCGAAGAGGGGAACCACGACCAGCCAATGGCCCGCGGAGAAGTCCGAATCGCCGTGACGCTCGCCTGCGAGGAGTGCAAGCGACGCAACTACCAGACCAACAAGTCGCGTCGCAACACACCCGATCGCATCGAGCTGCGCAAGTACTGCCATTGGTGTGGGCACCACACACCGCACAAGGAGACGCGCTGAGCGAGCGCCGAAGTAGCCGTGGCGAAGACCAGAGCGCAGCGAAAGGCGGAGCGGCGAAAGCGCGAGCAGAGGGCAGCGCGCGAGGCCGAGCGATCGCGCGACGCCGACAGTCGCGCGCAGGAGCGCACCCAGGTCCCGGAGAGCCCCTACGAGGTGGAGGCCGAGCTCGCCGAGGAGGGAGCCGACCTCGACGAGCTGACCGGCGCCCCGGGCGACGGCCCAACGCCCACGGCCGAGGCGCCGGCGGAGGCACTGCCCGAGGCGCCCGCGCGCAAGGCGCCGGCACCCTCGCGGGCCGACGTCGGAGTCCCCGAGGAGGAGGCTCCGGACAGGGTCAGCCGCCGCCAGCGCCGGCGCGAGGAGCGCGACCGCGCCAAGCGCGCCAAGGAGTCCGAGAAGCGTCGTCGGGCCCCGGCCGAGCCGCAGGAGCGACAGCGCGGCGTCGTGATCGGCTTCCTCGTCTCCTGCTGGGCCGAGCTGAAGCGCGTCCAATGGCCCGACCGCGAGACGCTGATCCAGGCCTCGGCGGTCACCGTCCTGTTCATCGCCGTCGCGGCCGCCTACCTGGGGGCGCTCGACGCGGCGTTCAACTGGGTGGTCCAGCGGGTCCTTTAGCCCGGCCGGCCGTCATCGCCTCGTCGCGCCTCCAACCTAGAACCGAGAACTGAGAGTCGAGAACTGAACGAATGTTCCGCTGGTACGTGATCAACACCTACTCCGGGCACGAGAACAAGGTCAAGCACAACCTCGAGCACCGGATCGAGACCATGGGCGAGCGCCAGCGGGTGCGCCAGGTCGTCGTCCCAACGGAGCAGATCTCCGAGCTCAAGGACGGCCAGCGGGTCCAGGTCGAGAAGCGCACGATGCCCGGCTACGTGCTGGTGCAGATGGAGATGAGCGACGACGCCTGGAACCTGGTCAAGAACACGCCCGGCGTGACGGGCTTCGTCGGCTCACGCAACAAGCCGATCCCGCTGTCCCAGCCCGAGGTCGACCGGCTCCTGCACCGCGAGACCGCGGAGCGACCGCGGAGCCGGGCGCAGTTCACGGTGGGCGAGACGGTCAAGGTGATCTCAGGCCCGCTCTCCGACTTCTCCGGCGAGATCGCCGAGATCAACGAGGACGCCGCCAAGCTCAAGGTGCTGGTCTCGATCTTCGGCCGGGAGACACCGGTCGAGGTCGGATATGACCAAGTGAAAAAGATCTGAGAAGCTGGGTCCCGTGGCGAAGAAGGTCCTCACCATGATCAAGCTCCAGATCCCGGCGGGCGCGGCCAACCCCGCGCCGCCGGTTGGCCCGGCGCTGGGACAGCACGGTGTCAACATCATGGAGTTCTGCAAGGCGTTCAACGCCCAGACGCAGCAGGACACCGGAACGATCATCCCGGTGGAGATCACCGTCTTCGAGGACCGCTCGTTCGAGTTCATCACGAAGACTCCACCCGCCGCCGTCCTGATCAAGGAGGCCTCCGGGATCGAGAAGGGCTCGGGCGAGCCCAACCGCGAGAAGGTCGGCCGGATCAGCGCCGCGCAGGTGCGCCAGATCGCCGAGCGCAAGATGCCCGACCTGAACGCAAACGACCTCGACGCGGCATCAAAGATCATCGCCGGGACCGCGCGCTCGATGGGCGTCGACGTCGAGGGGGAGCTGTGATCGGGATGGGACACTGCGAACCCCGCCGCCGCGGACGCGGGAGCGGAGCAGGCGGCGGGCTATGAGTGTTCACCGCGGCAAGCGCTTCCGCACGGCGTACGAGCAGGTCGACCGCGGCCACCACTATCCCCCGGCCGAGGCGGTCGCGCTCCTCAAGCGGACGGCGACCACGAAGTTCGACGAGACCGTCGAGGTCCACCTGCGTCTCGGCGTCAACGTGCGCCATGCCGAGGAGCAGCTACGGGGCACGCTCGCCCTCCCGCACGGACTCGGCAAGGATGTCTCGGTGGCGGTGTTCGCCGAGGGCGACGCCGCGAAGGCGGCGACCGAGGCGGGCGCCGACCACGTTGGCGCCCAGGACCTCGCCGATCGCGTCAACGAGGGGTGGACCGACTTCGACGTCGCCATCGCCACACCGGACCTGATGGGCCCCGTGGTCTCGAAGCTCGGGCGGATCCTCGGCCCGCAGGGCAAGATGCCGAACCCCAAGGTGGGCACGGTCACGAACGACATCGCGAAGGCCGTGGGCGAAGCGAAGGCGGGGAAGGTGGAGTACCGCACCGATCGCCAGGCCGTGGTGCACCTCACGATCGGCAAGGCCAGCTTCGACGAGCGGGCGCTGCTCGAGAACTACGCCGCGGTGGTCGAGGAGATCGTCCGCGCGAGGCCCGCGTCCGCCAAGGGCCGCTACCTGCTCTCGATCACCCTGGCGACGACGATGGGCCCGGGCATCCGGGTGGACGCATCGCGCACGCGCGAGGCCGAGATCATGGTCGGCGCACAGAACGGCGACGCCGGCGTCGAGGAGGGCGGGGGGGAACCCGCGGACGCGCCGCAGGGCGAGGAGGCACCCGCGGAGGCGCCCGCGTAGAATCGCCCTTCCAAAGCGAACCTGCCCAAGACCGCCGGCGGGGCTGACGCCGATCAGCCCGGAAGACCGGCGCAGGCGAGGCCCTCGAGTCGATGCTCCGAGCCCGCCTGCGTGCGGGCTCTTTTTGCGGCGATGGGCGAACCACGAGGACACGGACTTGAACAAGGACGAGAAGGCAACGCTGGTGGACGAGATCACCGACCGCCTCGGTGACGCGAGCGCGATCTTCGCGGTCGACTACCGGGGTATCAGCGTTCCCCAGGCGGCGGAGCTGCGCGCGCAGCTCGCGGAGGCGGACGCCACCTTCCGGGTGGTGAAGAACCGACTCGCGAGGCGCGCCGTGGAGCGCGCCGGCACGCCCGAGCTCGATTCCGTGCTGGTCGGCCCGACGGCGCTGACGTTCGTCAAGGGCGACGCCGTGGTTGCCGCGAAGGCGATCTCGACCTTCGGCCGCCAGCACGAGATCCTCGAATACAAGGGCGGTCTGATGGACGGCGCCCCGCTCGATCCCGACCAGTTCACGGCGATCGCGAGGCTCCCGGGCCTCGACGTCCTTCGCGGCCAGCTCGTCGGCGTCGCGGCGAGCCCGTTGACCGGGTTGACCCGGGGCCTCGCGTCGATGGTCTCGGGCCTCGCGGTTGCGCTCGGCGAGATCCGGGACAAGGGGCTCGTCCAGGGCGAGGCTGAGGCGCCCGCGGAGGCGCCCGCCCCGGCCGAGGAGGCTTCCGAGGCCGAGGCTCCGGCAGAAGCACCCGCTGAGGAGCCGTCCGACGATGGCGGTGAGGAGGAGGCCGGTGAGGAGGCCGCGCCCGACGCGGAAGCTGCGAAGGAGGCGCCTGCCGAGGAAACCTCCGGCGACGGCGAGGAAGACGGCGAGGCTGGTGACTGACACTCGCCCTCGACGCGTTTGTCCCGCGAGGCGGGAGTTTCGCGTCGATGCCCGCCCCGCCCGGCTGATTTGAGAACCACGAACCAAGAAGGAAGCGAGACATGGCAAACGTGACGACCGAGGAGTGGATCGAGGAGCTGAAGGGCATCTCGGTGCTCGAGCTCTCGGAGCGAATCAAGGCGCTGGAGGAGGAGTTCGGCGTGTCCGCGACCGCCGTTGCCGCCGCCGCGCCCGCCGCCGGCGGAGGCGCCGCGGGCGACGGCGCGGGCGAGGAGGAGTCGGCGACCGTCGACGTCGTCCTCACCGCCCCCGGAGACAAGAAGATCCAGGTCATCAAGGCGGTCCGTGCCGCCACGGGCCTCGGCCTGAAGGAGGCAAAGGCGCTCGTCGACAGCGCCCCGAAGGCCGTCAAGGAGGGCATCGACCGCGAGGAGGCCGACAAGCTCAAGGGCGAGCTGGAGGAGGCCGGCGGCGAGGTCGAAGTCAAGTAACGTCCACCCGGAGCGCGGACACCGCTTATGAGCCAAGGACGGCGTTCGGGCCTGCTAGGCTTGCCTGAGCGTGCGTGGTTGTGGTATTTTGCGGGGTCGCGCGCCGGTGAGCCCTGTTAGCCCGAATCTACTCGCGCGGATTCGCTTCCCCGACCATCTGAGGAGTCGCCCAGTTGGCCAGATCTCATGCTGCCCCTGTCACCCGGAGGACATTTTCCCGTCTCGAGAACCCGCTTGAAGTTCCACACCTGATCGACATTCAGCGCCTCTCCTTCGAGCATCTGACCG
>DATBFS010000049.1:0-15746 GCA_036558385.1 Solirubrobacterales bacterium
CCAGCCGCCGTTTCCCCTTGACACAGACCTGGCGAAGCTCTATGCCCATGCGCACGCGCCTCGCCCGCGTCCCTCCGAGCTGGTGGCCGGGGTGTCCGCCGACCTGGATGACGTGGTGGCGAGGGCCATGGCGACCCAGCCCGACGGTCGATATGCCACCGCCGGGGACCTTGCCGATGATCTTCTTGGGGTCGCGTCTGGCCGGGCGCTGACCTCTGCGCGTGGGGCCCTCGCCGCGAAAGCTGCGACCAGCCTGCGGGCTCGTCGCCGGCGAAAGGCGGGAATCGCCCTGGCAGCGATCGCGGCAGTCGCCGCCGCCGGGCTCACCGCGGTGCTGCTTCTCGACGGGAGCGTGGACGAGGGGGCTCAGCCATCCGCGGGCCCGACCCAGCGCCAGCCTCACCCGGCGGCGACCATCCGGGTGGGAGACGATCCGGTCGCCCTGACGGTCGGAAACGCGGTCTGGGTGGCGAGTCGCAGCCAGGGAGCGCTCGACGCGATCGATACAGGGAGCGGTCGACTCGCCGGGAGCCCGATCAGGATCGGCGGCGCCCCGGTGTCGGTGACCACCGGCTTCGGCTCGGTCTGGGCAGTGGACACCACGGCAAATGCGCTGGTACGTCTGGATCCCGCGAGAGAGGCGGCGCCGGTCTCGATTCCGGTCGGGGAGCGGCCCACCGACGTGGCGATCGACAAGCGTTGGCTTTGGGTTACGAACGAGGGAGCGAATACGGTCTCGCGCGTCGATCCCGCCACCAACCAGGCGGACGCCACGATTCCGGTGGGACAGGGGCCGAGCTCGGTCGCGACCGGAGCGGGGGCGGTCTGGGTCACGAACATCGACGGAAAGTCCGTTTCGGAGATCGACCCCCGGCGAGCGAGGGTGACCGGCAAGCCGATCTTCGCGGGCCAGCGCCCGAACGACGTCGCGGTGGGTGGCGGCCGGGTCTGGGTGATCGACGTCTTCAACGGCACCCTGAGCTCGATTGACCCCCTGACCGGAATCGTGGGCAAGCCGATCGAGGTCGGGCCGCGGCCTCGAGGCGTCAAGACGGGCTTCGGCTACGTCTGGGTGGCCAACGGCGGCGACGGCACGGTGAGCCGCATCGACCCCAGGGCGGGGGCGCCGGCTGGGAAGCCGATCCCCGTAGGGACGAATCCCGCGGACATCGCCGTCGGCAGGGGCGCCGTCTGGACGGCCAACTCGGACGACGCGACGGTGACCAAGATCAGGCCGTAGCTACTCCAGGTCCCTCGCGGACACGATCCCGTTTCGGAGGGCGACCTCCGCGAGGCGAATGCGCTTCTGGTTCTGAGGCACGTCGCCGAGGTCGAACCGCTCGAACAGCGCGCGGAGGTTGGCCTTGACGGCGTCGACGCCCACTACGAGCTCCTCGGCGATCGCCTTGTTGGTCGCCGGGACCGCCGTCGCGTCGTCCTCGATGAGCGGCCGGCACAGGGAGAGCAGCACGCGACGCTGGGCAGGGGAGACGTCCGATGCGGTGACCTCGTCCGCCGCGGGCGCGGTCTCCTCGGCGCCCGCCTGGCCCGGGGAACGGAAGAGGACCATGGAGCCGCCGAAGCGGAGCGCGTCGCCGTCGCGCAGGCGCCGTCGCCCGATCACCCGCTCGCCGTTCACGAACGACCCGTTGCGCGACAGCCCGTCATCGGCCAGGATCCAGTCCTCGTCCATCCGCTCGAGTTGGGCGTGTACGCGCGAGACCCTGGGGTCGTGCTCGAGGCTCACTTCCGCTGTGTCGCTGCGGCCGACCGTGAGCCGGCCGGCGTCGAGGACGCGGACCACCTGGCCGCCGTCGGGCTCGCGATAGACGAGGAAGGGCGCGCCGCGCCGCTCGGCCTCGATCCGCTCCTTGAGCTCGCGCGCGGTCTCGGCGGGCACTGCGGTCGACACGATCTGCAGCTTAGATTCGCTGACGCTTCAGGCTCACTCGACGCGTGGTCTCGCCATGCGGGAGGTTCGCGTCGCGGCCCTGCTCCTAGGCCCGGCTGCCGACCAAGGCGGGACGGCGCGCTCGCCGTTCGCTCCGCTCAGGCGACCGGCGCGTTGCCCGACTTGCCCACCTGATCGCCGGCCGCTCGAGCCCGAACCAGCTCGCGGTGGCGACCGCCACGGTGACCGCGAGGACCATGGGAAGGGCTGGGATCAGGTGCAGCGGCAGCGCGTTGGCCGAGCGCAGGGCCAGGAGCAGGGGCAGGTGCCACAGGTAGACGCCGTAGGAGATCGTCCCGAGCGCGACGAGCGGGCTCCAGCTCGCCCACGCGGCCCGCGTCTTGCCGTGCGCCACCGCCGCGACGATCGCGGCGAACCCGACGGCGGCGGGGAGGTCCCTGAGCGTCACGGAGACGAACGGCACCAACGCGTGCGGAGCCAGGCCCTCGTGAAGCGCGCCGTCCAGCGCCACGGCGCCGATCCCGCCCAGCAGAAGCCAGCGCGCGGTTCGGGCGGGCATCGGTCGGGCGCTCGCAAACACCGCGACGAGCATCCCCGCCCCGAAGTAGGGCAGCACCGCCGGCAGCGCCTTGTCGAACGGCTCGGCGAGCCCCGTCACCGTGTTCCACGCCAGCCCGACGGCGATCAGCGCAATCGGCGCTCCCACCTGGCTCCATCGCGACGATCCGACGCGCGCCGCGGCAAGTCCCACGAGCGGCAGCACCAGATAGAAGGAGGCCTCGAGCGAGAGCGTCCACGTCGGCGGGTCCAGGGTGAGCACGGCCGAGTGGGAGTAGTTCTGGGCAAAGGCGGCGAACAGGGGCAGGGCTGTCGCGGGCGGCAGGCGCACCCCCGGCGTCCCGGCCGCGCCCCACAGGAGGGCCACCGAACCGATCAGCGCCAGGTAGTAGGCGGGGACGATCCGCGCGACGCGGCGGACGAGGTAGGCGCGGTGTCGCGGCCTGGCGCCGCCCGAAAGGGCCGCGCTCACCCACGGCCGGTAGAGGAGGTAGCCGGAGAGGACGAAGAACAGGATCAGGCCCAGGCGCCCCTCGTTCAGCACGTAGTCGAAAGGCGATTCGAAGGTGGCATGGGGAACGGGCCTCGCGTAATCCCAGACGTGAAACGTGACGACCGAGAGCGCGGCGAGTCCGCGAAGGCCGTCGAGCGCCCGGTTGCGATCCGGCGTCAACGAGCCACCGGCTCGGGGCCGCGGGCACCCCGCCGACGGGCCTCCTGCTCCAGCCGTTCCCGGAGCTCCGATCCGCGCCCGGCCGCCGCGGCCCGGGCCGCGCGCCGCTCGCTGAGCGGGACGTTGAGGCGATCGGCCAGGTCGATCAGCTCCTGGCGTTCAGTGTCCTGGCTCGCCCACTGGAGCAGGACCCATAGGAATACCCCCAGCATGACCACGCCTCCCTGGATCATCAGGATCGCCCCGGCGAGGCTCTGGTCGGTGAGCGGTGCGACGCCGCGCGCGTGTTCGGAGGCCGCGTAGACGGGGTAGAGCACCGTCCCCGACCACATCAGGATGTTCGCCATGCCCATGCTCGAGAAGTAGACGACCGCGATGTAGCCGACCCTCGCGATATGGCCGAACCACTCGGGCTTGGGGAGGGGGCCGAGCAGCGCCAGCCACATCACCATGCCGGCCCCGAGGAAGGAGGCGTGCTCGAGCAGATGAAGGGGGGCGTGCTCAGCCGCTGCCTCATAGAGCGGAGGGGCGTGCCAGGCATAGATCACCACGACCCACAGGGCGATCGCGACGACCGGGTGCATCAGCACCCGGAGGTGACGAAGACCGGGCGCGGCCAGGACGGGCCGCAGAACGGGGCCGGTGAGGCCGATCGCGAGCAGCAGGGCGGCCTCGTCCGTGAGGATCGTGTGCTGGATCATGTGGCCGAAGACCAGGTCGTCCCCCAGCTCGTCCATGGGCCCCACCGTGGCGACCGCCAGGAGGAGCAGCCCGCCGGCGAAGCTGACCTGCCGAAGCGTCGACGGTGCGCTCCCGTGCGAGGCGAGGTGGGCCACGCGCCGGTAATACGCGGCGGCCAGCGCCAGCGGAAGCAGCAGCTGGAGCGCGGTCGTCACCGCCATTCTCCCGAGGCGTAGCGCTCGAGTCCCGAGAACAGCTCCCCGGTGCGAAGTGCCGACATCCCGTGCTCGTACTCGCGCGACAGGGCCTCGTCGATTGGCAGTGACCATTGCTCGTAGGAGGAGAGACGGTCGCTTCGCATCGCCGCCTGGGGCCGAGAGGCGAGCTCGCGGGCGAGCGCGAGGGCGGCGGTCAACGACTCTCCCGGCGGCGCCAACCGGTTGGCGAGCCCCATCCGCAGCGCCTCCTCGCCCTGCACGCCCCGTCCCGTGAGGATCAGGTCGAGCGCGTGGCTTTGGCCGAGGAGCCGCGCGAGCCGCACCGTGCCGCCGTCCATCAGCGGGATGCCCCAGCGACGGCAGTACACGCCGAACACCGCGTCCTCCGCCGCGACCCGTAGGTCGCACCAGGCGGCGAGCTCGAGCCCGCCGGCAACCGCGTGTCCCTCCACGGCGGCGATCACGGGTTTGCCGAGGAGCATCCGAGTCGGGCCGACGGGCCCGTCGCCATCGGGCTCGACGCGGCTCGCCCTCGGAGCGCCGGGTTCCTGCATCGCCTTCAGGTCCGCGCCCGCGCAGAACGTCCCGTTGGCCCCCGTGAGGACCGCTGTCGAGACGTCGTCGGCGGCGTCGAACCGGCGGAAGGCGTCCGCGAGAGCGTCCGCGGTCGGCCGATCCACCGCGTTGGCGACGTCGGGGCGGTCGATGGTCACCACAACGACCGGGCCGTCGGTTTCGTAGTGCACCGTCATCGGGAGCCTGCCTCGAGAGCGACTATACGTCGGTCCCGGCTCAGTCCGCCGCGCCGCGCGTCACCCGGGAGACGAACTCACGAAGCTGCGGCAGGACCTCGGGCGGCAGCCAATGGCCGGCGTCGGTCTCCCCGTAGTCCACGTCGAGGCCCCCCGCGCTCAGGAGCTGACGGGCCTGACGGGCGAAATCGACCGCGATGACCGGATCGTTGGTCCCGTGCCGAATGAGGACCGGCAGCCCGGCGCGACCCTCGAGCTCCGGCTCCCAGCCCTCCACGGTCGGGACGAAGCCGCTCAACGCCATGATCCCCGCCGGCGAGGGCCGCCCCGGCCCGAGCCCCACCGCGTAGGACATCACCGCTCCCATCGAGAAGCCCCCCAGCACCGCCCGATCCCATGCGATCCCACGCGCCTGGAGGAGGTCGTCGAGAAAGGAGCTCAGGAGCCCATAGCTCTCCCGGAAGGTGGCCGGGTCCGGATGGCCGACTCGCCGCACGACGTACCAGTGGCGCCCGCCGGGCGGGACGTTGGTCAGCGGCGCTCCGGGCGTCACCCCCACGAACCGGCGCTCGGGGTCCAGCTCGTCGAGGAGCCCGTAGAGGTCGTGCTCGCTGGTCCCCCGCCCGTGGTTCAGGATCAGCGCTCCGCCGGGTTCTCCCTCCGCTTCCCGGATGAGGTGGACCAAGGAGGGGACGTTACCGTCCGGCCGCCGTCGGGCCGGGGCTGGGAGCGGGCAGGCTAGCTGCGGCCGGTCGTCCCCCGGGGTGAGCCGCAGCGCCCTGCTCCCGGTGCGCCCGGGTCGCGCGGCCGAGTGGGCAGGCGCTCGTCGGCCGGCGGCGCTGTCACCGCATCCGCCACAGTACGAGTGTGACCGGACGCCGTCGTTCTCTGGTCTCGATTGCGTTCGGAACCGCGCGCGTCCCTGGCTGGGTGGGGGACGGGTCTGCGTCGCTCGCGAGACGTCGCCCCGGCCAGAAGAGGGGGTGATGAACCTTTGTGGTCATATAGACCAGAAAGGTTCGACACCCCCTCCGGCTCCCCCGTACGTGCCTTACAGAG
Source organism: Solirubrobacterales bacterium (assembly GCA_036558385.1). Lineage (GTDB taxonomy): Bacteria > Actinomycetota > Thermoleophilia > Solirubrobacterales > 70-9 > AC-56. The sequence continues at coordinate 5,854 of DATBFS010000049.1, forward strand.
GTGAGCGGGGCGGGCGGCGCCCGACCAACAGAGAACGACCGGGGGCGTCGAGTTTGCCTGCCGCGCGTAGCCTTCGCGCGAAATAAGCTCTGCTCGTCGCCTGTCGAGTTCGGTTTCCGACCTGGCTTTTGGTCGGTTGCCGCTCTCTCCCGGTCGCGTGAAGCACCGTATACGAGCGGTCGCGCCTCCGCCAGTCGCCATTCCGCAAATTGCGTGAGAAAGCGGCCGGCTATTCCTCGAGCGCGGCCCGCGTTGCGCCGGCCAGCGCCTCGGCGGCCGGACGGGAGCGATAACCGAGCTCCCGGCGGGCCTTCGAGTCGTCGAAGGTCATCGGCTCGCGGGCGAGCCGCACCTCGTCGAGGACGAGGAGCGAGGGCTTTCGCCCGATCGCTCCGAGTGACAGGCCGGCGGCCCACGCCGCGGCGTGGGCGAGCCGCCAGGGGACGGCGATCCTCGGCGGCGGGCGGCCCGCGATGCCCGCCACGATCGCGAACACCTGGCGCATCGAGAGGTTCTCTCCGCCGAGCAGGTAGCGCTCGCCCCGCCGGCCCCGCTCGTGCGCGAGCAGGTGGCCCGCCGCCACGTCCTCCACCGCGACGATGTTGAGGGCCCCACCCGCCAGGTGCGCTCTCGCGCGCCCCCGGGCGACGTCGGCGACCATCTTGCCCGTTGGGGTGGGCCTTCGGTCCCCCGGCCCGACCGGGGTGGTCGGGTTGACGACGACGACGTCGAGCCCCTCGGCGGCGGCGTGCCTCGCGAGGCGCTCCCCCTCGACCTTGGTCCGCTTGTAGGGAATCGAGAGCTCCCACTCCGGCGGCGCGTCCTCCTCCGTTGCGGCCCGTCCCGCCACCGGGCCGCAGGTGCCGCAGGAGCTGGTGTGGACGATCCGGCGCTGCTCGGTTCCGCGAGCGGCGGCGTCCAGGAGAAGCCGCGTGCCCTCCACGTTGACGGCCTGCATCGCGTCGGCGTCGGCGCGGTCGTAGCTGTAGAGGGCCGCGAGGTGGAACACGGCGTCACAGCCCTCCAGCGCTCGCTCGAGCACGGCGCGATCGAGCAGGTCGCCGGCAATCGGCTCGACGCCGGGCGGTGGGTCGGACGGGGGCCGGCGGTCGAGCGCGCGGACCTCCGCGCCGGCGGCCGCGAGGGCGGTAGCGACGTGCCCGCCGATGAACCCGCCGGCCCCGGTGACCAGGGCCCTCACGCCGCGCCGCGGTCGGGGACGGCCGGCGACCGCCGCCCCGCCGTGGCGCGGCGCGCCATCCGCCACCCGAAGCGCGCGATCGCCGATGGGACGTGCTCGGCCGCCGCCACCACCTCTTCAAGCGCGGCTGCGAAGCGGCGAACCTCCTCCTCGGAGATCACCAAGGCGGGCAGGGCCTTGACGACGTTCATGCGGTGGCCGGCTACCTGGCAGAGGATCCGGTGCTCGTGGAACAGCGGCACGGTGATGAGCTGCGCGAACAGGCCCGGCTGGGCGTTCTCGACCATGCCCCAGACCGAGCGGGCCGTTCTGCCCTTCGGCGGGCCCAGCTCGATCGCCCACATCAACCCGAGGCCGCGAACCTCGCGGACCACCTCGTATCGGTCCACCAGCGGCCCGGTGAGCTCGAGCAGCAGCTCGCCGAGTCGCTCGGTCCGCGCGACCACGGCCTCGTCGTCGAGCACCCGGAGGGTGGCCAGCGCGGCCGCCGCGGCGAGGTCGTTGCCGCCGAAGGTCGAGCCGTGGCGGACGCCCCGCTCCATGCTGTCGAACACCGCGTCCATCACCGGGCGGGAGACGAGTACCGCGCCGATCGGGACCATCCCCCCCGAGAGCGCCTTCGAGACGCAGATCATGTCCGGCTCGAGCCCCCAGTGCTCGAGGGCGAGGAATCGGCCCGTGCGCCCGAGGCCGGTCTGGACCTCGTCGCAGACCAACAGCGCGCCCGCCGCGTGGCAACGTTCCTGAGCCCCGGACAGGTAGTCCGGCGGCGGCAGGTTCACGCCCTTTCCCTGGACCGGCTCGACCACGAAGGCGGCGACGTCGCCGGAGCCCAGCTCGCGCTCAAGCGCGTCGAGGTCGCCGAACGGAACCGGGTCGCAGCCCGGGAGCAGGGGTCCGAAGCCCTCCCGGAACTCCTCGTTGCCGTTCACCGACAACGCGCCCAGCGTGAGCCCGTGGAATCCGTGGCTCGCGTAGAGGATCCGCGGACGGCCGGTGGTGGCCCGGGCGAGCTTGATCGAGGCATCGACCGCCTCGGCGCCGCTGTTGGCCGGGACCATCGCGTCGATGCTCTCGGGCGCGCGCGCCACGAGCTCCTGGCCAAGCACCCCGCTGAGCAGCGTGACGCCCAGCTGGGGCAGGTTGGCCGTCTGCGCGGCGAGCACGTCCTCGATCGCCGCGACGACGGCGGGATGGTTGCGCCCCAGCGCGAACACGCCATACCCGGACAGCAGATCCAGGTAGCGATCGCCGCGGTCGTCGATCAGGTGGGCACCGTCCCCGCCGACCCACCGCCGATCGAAGCCGAGCGTCCGCACGATCCGCCCGAGCTGGGGGTTGAGGTAGCGGTCGTTGAGCGCCATCTCCTCCCCGGAGCGCTCGGCGAGGATCTCGCGGATCGAAGCGGGGCCGCCGACCATCGCCGACATGTTCTCACCGCGCCCCGCGCACGCCGCCGGCCGGTAGCGTTCGGGCCGCAGTGGCCGGACTGATCGTCAGCAACCTCGTGAGGCACAAGGCCCGCACGATCGCGACCGCCGTCGGCATCGCCCTCGGCGTGGGGATGATCGTCGCCCTGCTCTCCGTTGGCTCAGGGCTGAAGCGCACGGCGGGTCAGCTGGTCCACCTCGGACAGGCCGACATGGGGATCTTCCAATCGGGCGTCGCCGACCCCACGGCCTCGGTGCTTCCGACCTCGATGGTCCAGCGGCTCGAGCGCCGCCCCGACGTCGACGAGGCGACGCCGCTGCTGCTCGTGATCACCGCGATCAAGCAGAACCCGGCCGCGGTGGTCTTCGGCGCCGAGCCGGACGGGTTCTTCGCGCAGCGCCTCGTGATGACCCAGGGCCAGCGTCAGCTCACGGGGAGGCAGGTGCTGGTGGGCGACCAGCTCGCCGAGCAGCTTGGCCTGCACCCCGGCTCGGAGTTGACCGTCAAGAACCAGCGCTTCACCGTCGCCGGCGTCTACCACACCGGCATCTTCTTCGAGGACACCGGGGCCACGATCAACCTCGCCAGCGCCCAGCAGCTGGAGCATCGCCGCAACGAGGCGACGACGATCGCCGTCCAGCTGAAGCCGTCCCAGCCGCTCGACACGGCCGAGAAGTCGATCAAGAGCGAGTTCACCGGGATCACCATCCTCGGCAGCGGCGACGACGCAAGCCGCGTCGGGGCCAACGGCGAGCTGATCGGCAAGGCCGTCACGATCATCGCGACGCTGGCGTTGATCTTGGGCGGCCTGGGGGTCACGAACACGATGGCGATGGCCGTCCTGGAGCGCGAACGCGAGCTGGCGCTGCTCAACGCCGTTGGATGGCGCCGCCGCCGGATCGCCTTCCTCGTTCTCGCGGAGGGGGTCGCGACCAGCGTGCTGGGCGCCGGGCTTGGGATGTTGATCGGGGTCCTCGGCGCCGACGGGCTCAACCGGGCGCTTGGAGTGTCCGCGGTCGTCTCTCCTCACGTGACGCCATGGACCATCGGCCAGGCGCTCCTGATCGGTGTGGCGATCGGCGTCCTGGGGGGGCTCTATCCGGCCTGGCGAGGGACCACGGTGGCGCCGACCCGAGTGCTCGGCGGCGCCTGAGTGGCGCCCGGTTCGGGCACCATGCGCCCGTCCCGCAGGTAGAGACGCCGGTCCGCGCGGTCGCCGAGCGCGTCGTCGTAGCTGACCACCAAAAGGGTCATCCCACGGCGGGCGCGGGCGTCCTCCAGGAGCTCGAGGACGAGCTGGGCCGACTCCGAGTCGAGGGCGCCGGTCGGCTCGTCGGCGAGCAGTAGCCGGGGGTCGTTGGCCAGCGCGCGGGCGACCGCGACTCGCTGGCGCTCGCCTCCGGACAGGTGCATCGCAAGGGACTCGAGCCGATGCCCGAGCCCGACCTCCTCCAGCAGGGCGCTCGCCTTCTCGCGTCGCGCCGTTGCGCCGAGCCCGGCGCCGATCAGCGGAATCTCGACGTTGACGCGAGCCGGCAGGTGGGGAAGCAGGTGGTGGTGCTGGAAGACGAAGCCCACGACGTCCCTGTGGAAGTAGCCGTCCGGCGAGTCGGCAATCGAGATGCCGTCGACCTCGACCTTGCCCGAGGTGGGCCGGTCGAGGTCGCCGATGATCGAGAGCAACGAGGTCTTGCCGGACCCGGACGGTCCGGTGAGCACCACGAACTCGCTGGGCTCCAGGGTGAGCGAGACCCCGTCCACTGCGACGACTGGCCCGGGGTGCACGCGCCGCACGTCCTCGACGACGACGCGAGCCCCTCGGGCGTCGGTGTTGTTACCTCTTGACACGAACCTTGTAGCTGAGGTTCTTCTTGTGGTGCTGGGCCTTCACTACGACCCGGAACTTCAACCTGATGCCGACCGACCGCTTCGGCCAGCAGATCGTGTCTCGATAGCTCCCCTTGAAGCGCCAGGGCTTGTGGCGCTCGCCCCGGTTCGGGCAGCCCTTGTTGTGGGGGCTCGGGTAGCGGGTGGCGACCACCTGTCCGTGGTACAGGAACTTGTAGCTCGCCTTCGCGTGCACCGCCCTTCCCGAGCGCGTCCTTGCCGTGACCTTGATCCTCCACGGCTTGTTGACGTGGGGATGGTGCGTCGGGGCCTTCAGGTGGGCGACGAATGCTTCGGCCGGGATGGCCGTGGTCAGAAAGAGCGCCGCGCACAGGGCGACGACGACGGCACATCGACGCAAGAGAACCTCCTCTGGATCGCTGCCAAAGGCCAATGATATGAAGGGGCCGACCGGCTTCGCCTCCCAACCCCCGTCAGCCTCCTGCCGTCCTCGCCCGCGCCTCGGATCGGGGCCCCTGCCGAGCGAATGCGGGGCATATGATCGCCGTGGCGAAATGGCGACTACGGTCGAGCACGCGCGGAGCCCCTGGGTCGGGATCGATCCGCAGGTCGACCCCGTCAGATGGGCTCGGCTGCTGCGGCGCGCGCACGAGCTCGCCCTCAGCAAGGGCAGGCCGCCCTCGATCCTGCGGGACGTGGTCGCGCACTCCTGGGCGCGCGCCGCTCGCGCCGGGGTCGACCCGGACGGCCCCGCCCCGAAGATGCTCGACGCGCCCGAGACCGCCCAGGCGCTCGCCCAGCATCCGGTTTCGCACCTGCTGCCGCTGATCGAGAGCATGCTCTCCGAGGCCACCGAGGACGCGCGCTACTTCGCGGTGCTCAGCGACGCCGGGGGTGTCCTCCTGTGGGCCGGCGGGCACCCTGACGCGCTCGAGATCGCCGTGGCACCGGCGTTCTTGCCGGGTCATCTGTGCAGCGAGAGCGCGGTTGGGACCAACGCGGTGGGCACCGCGATCGAGCTCGACCACCCGGTCCAGATCTTCTCGGCCGAGCACTTCAATCGGCGGCTCCATGGCTGGACGTGCTCGGCCGCGCCGATCCACGACCCCGAGACCCACGAGATCCTGGGCGTGCTCGACCTGTCCGGCAGCTTTCGCACGGGCCACCCTCACAGCCTGTCGCTGGTCGCGGCCGTCGCGCGCGTGGTGGAGGACAGGCTGGCGGCCGAGCGAGCGCGTCGAGACGAACGTCTGAAGGCCCTCTATCTGGAGCGCGTGGCGCGGGGCGTCAGGGAGCGAACCGCGTTGGTGACCCGGGCCGGTCGGGTGCTCGCCGCCTCGCCTCGCGGCTGGCTCGGCCCCCGCATCCGGCTGCCGAAGGGCGAGCGGTTGACGCTTCCGACGGGGGAACGGGTGCTCGCGGAGCCGATCCGAGGGGCGGCCGACGCGATCCTGCTTCGGGCCGGGCGGCGCGCGGGCCGACGCGCCAGCCCCAAGCTCGCGGTTCACGCGCTCGGGCGCGGGCGAGCGCGCGTCGAGCTCGACGCCGAGACCTTCGAGCTCAGCCCCCGCCACAGCGAGATCGTCGCGCTCCTCGCCGCTCACCCCGAGGGCCTCACGAGCCGCGAGCTCGCCCGCGAGCTCTACGGCCCGGACGGCAGGCGGGTGACGGTCCGAGCGGAGATGTCCCGCCTGCGACGCCTCTTGGGCCCGATCCTCGCGCGAAACCCGTATCGGCTCGCGGCAGAGGTGAGCGCCGACCCCGAGCTATTCGAGCGAGTGCAGCGAGGCGACGGCGCCACGTAGCGCACCGTGGACGAGGTTTCGGCCGTATGGCGGCGCAAACCTCGGCCACGCCGTTGTGGGCTTGCAACCCCCCTGCAACCCCCGGCGTGAGGCGACAATCGCGCCCGCCGGCGCTAGCTTCGACGGCGCCCACAGGCAACGCGTCGAAGGAGGAAACGTGGCGGAGAGTGTGACCCTGAGCGCGGCGCAGGCCGTCGTCGAGGCAGCGCGCGCCAAGGCCGATGAGATCGGCGTGCCGATGAACATCGCGGTCGTCGACGACGGCAACAACCTGACGGCGTTCGCGCGGATGGATGGGGCATGGCTGGGCTCGATCGACATCGCCCAGAACAAGGCGTACACGGCCCGCTCCTTCGACATGTCGACGAAGGACCTGGCCCCGCTGTGCCAGCCCAATCAGCCGCTTTTCGGGATCCACGCGTCCAATCAGGGCCGCCTGATCGTCTTCGCCGGCGGCATCCCGCTCGAGTCCGGGGACGACGTCGTCGGCGCGATCGGGGTGAGCGGCGGAAGCGTCGAAGAGGACCACCAGGTAGCCGAGGCCGGGGTGGCGGCCTTCTAGAGAGGAGGGATCGTGGCCGAGAACAGGGGCGTCGCCTACATCGAGCCGGGCAAGGTCGAGGTCCATGACATCGACTTTCCCACCTTCGAGCTGAAGGATGGGCCCGGCGTCAACCCGGCCAACGTCGGCCGGAAGACGCCGCACGGGGCGATCCTCCGCATCGTTTCGACGAACATCTGCGGCTCCGACCAGCACATGGTCCGCGGCCGCACGACCGCGCCCGCCGGGCTGATCCTCGGCCACGAGATCACCGGCGAGGTGATCGAGACCGGCCCCGGGGTGGAGTTCATCCAGGTCGGCGACCTGTGCTCGGTGCCCTTCAACATCGCCTGCGGGCGGTGCCGGAACTGCAAGGAGGGACACACCGGCGTCTGCCTGAACGTCAATCCCGATCGCCCCGGGTCGGCGTACGGATACGTGGACATGGGCGGATGGGTCGGCGGCCAGGCCGAGTACGTGATGGTGCCCTACGCGGACTGGAACCTGCTCAAGTTCCCTGACAAGGAGCAGGCGCTGGAGAAGATCCTCGACCTGACGATGCTGTCGGACATCTTTCCGACCGGGTTCCACGGCGTGTACACCGCCGGAGTGGGGCCGGGCTCGACGGTGTACGTCGCGGGGGCAGGGCCGGTCGGCCTCGCCGCCGCGTATTCGGCGCAGCTGCTCGGTGCGGCGGTCGTGATCGTGGGGGACCGGATCCCGGAGCGGCTGGAGCAGGCGCGGTCGTTCGGCTGCGAGACGGTGGACATCACCAAGGGGGAGCCGAAGGACCAGATCGAGCAGATCCTGGGAGTCCCCGAGGTCGACGCCGCGTGCGACGCGGTGGGCTTCGAGGCCCGCGGCCACGGGAGCGGGGCCGAGGAAGAGGCACCCGCCACGGTGCTCAACAGCATCATGGACGTCACGCGGGCGGCCGGCAAGCTCGGCATCCCCGGCCTCTACGTGACGGGCGATCCGGGAGCCGTCGACGATGCCGCCAAGGAGGGGTCGCTCTCGATCCGGATCGGCCTGGGCTGGGCGAAGTCACACTCGATCGCGACGGGGCAGTGTCCCGTGATGCGCTACCACCGCGGCCTCATGCAGATGATCCTCAACGATCGAGCGCACATCGCCGATGCGGTCAACGCGACCGTGGTCACGCTCGACGAGGCGCCCGACGGCTACAAGGACTTCGATCAGGGCGCCGCCAAGAAGTACGTCCTCAACCCGAACGACCTGATCCCATAGGTTTGGCGAGGAGCTTTAGCTCCGAAACGGGCGTGTAACCGAAGGCGCTGACGCGCCTGCAAGCATCCCGCCGATGCGCGGGCCCCGGCGCGATGTCACCGCTCGCGAGCTGCTCGTGCTCGCCGTCGGCGCGTGCCTCGTGTCGGTGGTGATGACCTGGCCGCTGGTCCTCCACCTCGGGCAGGACATCCCCAGGGACCTCGGGGACCCTCTGGCCGAGTCGTGGCAGCTCGCGTGGGGCGGGCACGCGCTCGCCCACCAGCCGCTTCATTTCTTCGATTCGAACCAGTTCTGGCCCTTCCACAACACGCTGGCCTTCTCCGACGCGCTGGTCGGCTACGCGCCCGCGGGGCTCCTGGGGTCCGGGCCGCACGCAGCCGTCTTCCGGTACGACCTCGTGTTCCTGTTCGCCTATGCGCTGGCCTTCTTCGGCGCCTACCTCCTGGCCCGGGAGCTCGGCTTGGGGCCGGGCGGGGCAGCCGTCGCCGGGGCGGCCTTCGCGTTCGCGCCGTTTCGGCTCGAGCAGGACGGCCACATGCAGGTGATCTCGAGCGGGGGCATCCCGCTTGCGCTCGCGCTGGGGGTCCGCGGCTACCGCCTGCGGCGACCGGGCTGGGTGGTGGCGGGTGCGGCGGTCGCCGCGTGGCAGCTCTCGATCGGCTTCACCCTCGGCCTGCCGTTCGCGTACCTGCTCGCCGCCGGCGCACTGGGGGCGGCGATCGTCTGGTGGCGGCGCGGGCGCCCCCGCATCGATCGCGGGCTGGCGATCTCCACCGTCGCCGGCGCGATCTTGTTCGCCGCCGCCGGATTCGCCCTGAGCCGTCCCTACGTGGACGTCGCCGACACCCACTCGGGCGCCCGCCGCACCCCGACGACGGTGGAGGCGTACTCCGGCCCGCCCTGGATCTTCCTGGTCGCCCCAGAGGAGAACCTCGTCTGGGGCGAGGCGACCGAATCGCTTCGCGACGGGCTCTCGAACGTGCCCGAGAAGACGCTCTTCCCGGGTCTCGTGATCCTCGCCCTCGCCATCGCCGGGCTCACGTCACCCACCTGTCCACGCGGGCTGCGCTTGGGGCTGGGGATCGCGGTCATCGCGGTCTCGATCCTCGCCCTCGGCTTTCGGGCCGGCGGCGGCCTCTTGTGGCCGTACCGCCTGGTCTACGAGGCGCTGCCCGGCTGGCAGGCGATCCGCGTTCCCGGGCGGCTGGTCACGTTCTCCTCTCTCGGGCTCGCGCTCCTCGCGGGGGTCGGCGCGCAGCGGATGACCTCGGCGGGAGCGCGCCGGTTCGCTCCCGGCTGGGCGGGACCGGCCCTGGCCGGGGCGCTGGCCCTGCTCATCGCGGTCGAGGGGAGGGGGCTTCCGTTCGATCCGTTCGGCGACCGGGCTCAGCCGGCGGTGCCGGCGGTGCCGGCCTCGACGGCATCGGTTCCGGCGCCGCAGCTCCATCTGCCGGCGGAGCGGGCGTCGGACAACCGCCGCTACATCCTCTGGTCGACCGCCGGCTTCCCCAAGCTGGTGAACGGCCGCTCCAGCCTCAACCCCACGTTCACCCAGCGGCTGATCGAGGACGTCGCGCGTTTTCCGGACCGCCGCACGGTCGAGCTCCTGCACCGAACCGGGGTCCGCAGCGTGGTCCTGCAAGCGGATCGCACCGAGGGGACGCCCTGGCAGGGGGCGGCGCGCCGCCCGGTATCGGGGCTCCCCGTGACGCGAACGCGGCGCGACGGCCTGGTGATCTATCGCCTCCGCTAAACGCGGGGGCGGGGTTTGGCTGGGTAGCGGGGTCGCGCTTGGGGGGTGACGAACGTTCGTGGTCAT
>DATBFS010000050.1:0-55447 GCA_036558385.1 Solirubrobacterales bacterium
GCTCTGGTGGCCGCCCGGGAAGATCGCCGGCAGGTACCTGGCACCGCATCTCGCCTCGCTGGGCAAGGTGGAATTGGAGCCGGCGCCTCCTGCGCGCTCCCGTCAGCTGCGGGTCGAGGTCGAGCTGACGCCCTGATCGTCTAGGGCCAGCGTTCGAGGCGGGGCGCCTCGCCCGCCCCGACCACGAGGTGCACATGGTCGAGCGCATCGGCTGGAAGCGGGAAGTCCGTGCGGCGATGCGGGCCCCGGGACTCCTCCCGGGCGAGCGCCGCGCGGGCGATGTGCCTCGCGAGCGGATACGCATCGGCGAGCAGGGCATTGAGCGAATCGGCGGTTCGCCGCGGCCCGGCGTGTCGCCATACCGCGTCCCTCGTCGCCGTGGTGGGAGGCTCGAAGCGCCACTCCGGAACGGGTGGCGTGGCGGGCGAGGCCGGCTCGGCCGCGGCGGCCGCCGCGGCGCGGGCGCCGAAGACGAAGCACTCGGTGAGCGAGTTCGACGCGAGGCGATTGGCTCCGTGGACGCCGGTGCACGAGCACTCGCCGACCGCGTAGAGGCCGGGGAGCGTGCTCCGCCCTTCCAGGTCGCACACGATGCCGCCCATCAGATAGTGGGCAGCGGGGGCCACCGGGACTGGCCTTCGCTCGGGCTCCAAGCCCGCGTCCCGGCACGCGGCGAAGACGTTCGGGAAGCGGCCGGGGTCGATCGAGTGCATGTCGAGCAGCACGTGATCGGCGCCGTCTGCATCCATGCGGTCGAGGATCGCCGCCGTCACCTGATCGCGCGGCGCCAGCTCGTCGGTGAACCGGCGACCGGACGCGTCCAGCAGGACGGCCCCCTCGCCCCGAAGCGCCTCGGTCAAGAGGGTGCCGTCTCGCTCGCCGGCGAGGGCCAGCGCCGTCGGGTGGAACTGGCAGAACTCCAGGTCCGCGAGGTCAGCGCCCGCCGCCTGGGCGAGGACGGCGCCCGCCCCGATGGCGCCCCAGGGGTTGGTGGTCCGGCTCCACAGCGCCGCCGCGCCCCCTGTCGCAAGGACCGTGGCTCGCGCGGCGAGGGCGCCATCCTGCGTGATCACGCCGGCGCAGCGCCGGTCGTCGGTCCAGAGCGCGACCACCGAGGTGCGTTCGAGCACGTCGATGCGCGGCTCCGCCGCCACCAGCTCGATCAGCCGGTCGGTGAGGGCCTTACCCGTGGCGCTGCCGCCGGCGTGAATGATGCGCCTCGCGGTGTGGCCCCCCTCCAGGGCCAACTCCAGGGTTCCGTCCGGATGCGTGTCGAAGCCGACCCCGCGAGCGACCAGCTCCCGAACCGCACCGGGTGCCTCATCGGCCAAGACGTCCACCGCGGCGGCGCGGCAGAGCCCGCGGCCCGCCTCGAGGGTGTCCTGGGCATGGCGCTCCGGCGAGTCGTCCGGGCCAAGCGCGGCGGCGAGGCCACCCTGAGCCCAGTAGCTGGCGCTCTCGCTCACGGTCTCGGCGAGCCGCTTTCGCGAGACGAGCGCCACACGGACACCGGCCTCCGCGGCGCGCAGCGCCGCATACAGCCCGGCGGCGCCCGCCCCGACCACGGCTACATCCGTTTGTGCTGATCGCTCGGCTTCCACCCGGCTCCCGGTCCGGCGCCACGCTACATAGGCCAGCCGGACGCCGCGGCTGCATGCTGATCTAGGCTGTCCGCGTGAGCGGCGTCTCTGCAGGAGAAGGGGTCGCCATCGACGAGTGGCGGCTTCGGAAGCTCATCGAAGCAGGTCGTTCGCTCGTCTCCGAGTTCGACCCCGAGGTGGTCCTCGAGCGCTTGCTGGCGGCGGCTCGCGAGCTGACGGGCGCGCGCTATGCGGCTCTCGGGATCCTCAACTCCGAACGCACGGAGCTCGAGCGATTCATCACCCTCGGGATCGACGACGAAACCCGTGCCACGATCGGAAACCTGCCGCGCGGACGCGGGGTCCTGGGTCTGTTGATAGCCGAGCCCAGGCCGTTGCGGCTGACCAACGTGGCCGACCACCCCAGCTCGTACGGGTTCCCGCCGAACCATCCGCAGATGAGGACCTTCTTGGGGCTCCCCATCCTGATCCGCGGTGAGGCGTTCGGCAACATCTATTTGACCGAGAAGCAGGACGGCGAGCCGTTCAGCGACGCCGACGAGGAGGCCGGGGTGGTGCTCGCCGAGTGGGCGGCCATCGCGATCGAGAACGCGCGATCGGTGGCCGAGGACCGGCTCCGCCACAGCATCTCCGCCGCCGAGCGTGAGCGCGGCCGCTGGGCCCGCGAGCTCCACGACGAAACGCTTCAGGGTCTCGGAGCCCTGCGGGTCCTGCTCGCCTCTGGGCGTCGGGGAGGTTCCGCCGATGCGCTCGAGGGCGCCGTCGCGGAAGCGATCTCACAGCTCGATGCCGAGATCCAGAATCTCCGAGCGCTGATCGCCGAGCTCCGCCCGGCGGCCCTCGACGAGATCGGCGTCGAGGCGGCCATCCAGGGGCTCGCCGACCGCGTTTCGGCGACGGCCGGGCTCGCGGTGGAAACTCACCTCTCGCTGCCAGCTCTGAAGGGGGGGCGCGAGCCCCCGGGCTCGGAGCTCGAGAGCACGATCTACCGGCTGGTGCAGGAGGCGCTCACGAATGTCGCCAAGCACTCTCGCGCGGAGCACGTCCGTCTCAGCGCGATCGAGCGCAACGGCGCGATCGAGGTATCCGTCGAGGACGACGGCGTAGGCTTCGAGCCGGGTATGCGTCACGGAGGCTTCGGATTGCTCGGCATGCGAGAGCGCGTAACGATGGTGGGCGGTAGGTTCGAGCTCACGTCGGCACCCGGCGCTGGGGCGACGATTCGAGCGGTGATCCCGGCCCAGTAGATCCATGGCCCCGCTGACGCACGTCCCGGTCGCGCCACTCCCGCCGGAGCGATTTCGAGAGTTGCTCGGCGACCGATACGAGGAGGTCGCCGAGGGCATCCGCCGGGCGCGGCATGTCTTCGCAGGCAGGGCGGTGTGGCACGTGAACTCGACGGCGCGCGGCGGGGGGGTGGCAGAGCTCCTTCAATCGCTGTTGGCCTACGCACGGGGCGCCGGGGTGGATGCCCGTTGGGTGGTGATCGAGGGAGATCCCGAGTTCTTCCGGATCACGAAGCGGATTCACAACCACCTGCACGGCTCCCCGGGCGACGGAGGGAGCCTGGGCGAGGCGGAGCGCGACGTCTACGAGGCGGCGCTCAGCGCCAACGCGGCGGACCTGTCCAGGGCGGTCGCCCCGGCGGACGTCGTCTTCCTGCACGACCCGCAGACCGCGGGCCTGGTGCCCGCGATGGTCGAGGCCGAGGCCCGCGTGGTTTGGCGCTGCCACGTGGGCCTGGACCTGCCCAACGACCTCGCAAGGGGAGCTTGGGCCTTTCTGCGTCCGTACGTGGAGCAGGCGGAGGCCTACGTCTTCTCACGGCAGGAGTTCGCCTGGGAGGGCCTGGATACAGACCGGATCTGGGTCGTGCCTCCGTCGATCGACGCGTTCTCGCCGAAGAACCAGGACCTCGAGCCCCCGGTGGTCGGCGCAATCCTGCACGCGGCAGGCCTCTCGAGCACTCCCGGCTCGGGCGCTCCGACCTTCCTCAGGGAGGACGGGACGCCGGGGCGGGTGGATCGGCGCGCGGACGTCGACGAGGACGGGCAGCTCACGCTCGACGCCAAGCTCGTGACCCAGGTATCGCGCTGGGACCGACTGAAGGATCCCGCGGGCCTGGTTCGCTCGTTTGCCGAGCACGTGCCGGATCACGTCCATCTGCTCCTCGCCGGTCCCTCGGTGGTCGCGGTCGCCGACGACCCCGAGGGCGCGGAGGTGCTTGCGGAGGTCCGCGAGCAGAGGCACGCCCTGGCGCCGGGTGTACGGGAGCGCGTCCATCTGGCCCAGCTCCCGATGGAGGACCCGGAGGAGAACGCGGCGATCGTCAACGCTCTGCAGCGCCGCTCCGACGTCGTGGTTCAAAAGAGTCTCGCGGAGGGCTTCGGCCTCACCGTGGCGGAGGCGATGTGGAAGGCGAGGCCCGTGGTCGCTTCTCGCCTCGGCGGGATTCGGGACCAGATAGTCGACGGAGAGAGTGGTGTCCTCGTCGATGACCCATCGGATCTCCGTGCCGTTGCGGCCGCCATTCAGGGCCTGCTGGAGGATCCCGATCGCGCGGCGCTTCTCGGCGAGGCCGCGCGGGAACGCATACGGGGCGGCTTTCTCGGAACGAGGCACCTGATCCAGTACCTCGACCTCCTCGACCGCCTGGTGAACCACCCCACTGACGCGAGCCGGCGGGCCTAGCCCTCAGACTTCGACCAGGCCGCGCTCCAGCGCGTAGCGCACCAGCTCCGAGCGAGTGGTCAGGCGCAGCTTCTGCTGGATGTGGGCGCGGTGCGACTCCACGGTGCGAACGCTGAGGTAGAGCTGCTCGGCAATCTCGCTGTTCGTGTGGCCGAGGGCGATCAGCCGCAGGACCTCGAGCTCGCGCTCGGAGAGGTCGTCGGGGGCGCCGGCCGCCGGCTCCGTGGCCAGACGTGCCCCCAGCTCCGGCTGGAGGTATGTCTCGCCGGCGGCCGCCATCCGCACGGCCTGGACCAAATCGGCGTCGGCCGCCTCCTTGAGCACGTATCCAAGGGCGCCGGCCTGCATCGCCTCGCGCGCAAACGCCGGGTCGCTCTGCATCGTCAATACGACGATCTGCGTCGCCGGGGATTCCTCGCGGATCTTCGGTACCGCGGACAGGCCCGAGCCGCCCGGCATGTTCACATCCAAGACCAACACCTGAGGACCGTGTCCACGAACCTTGCGGGCGGCCTCCTCGGCGTCGCCCGCTTCCGAAACGACCTCGAACTCCGGCTCGGCCTCGAGCAGCATGCGCAGCGCGCTGCGCACCACTGCATGATCGTCGGCCAACACGATGCGGATCGTTGCCCGGGCCTTGTCGTCCTCCGGCTTGGCCACGCGGCGACCTTACCGCGGCCCCGACCGCGGAGGCCTCGGGGTTTGCCCGCAACCCGAACCCGAAGTTCACCCGGATGATCTGCGTCGCGCAGGGTGGGAGTCTCCACCTGGATGAAGCTCCTCGAGGTCCTGCCCCGCCTGCTGCTGCTCGCGGCTCTCGCCTACCTCGGCTTCTACGTGTACGGACTGATCATGGGCGTCTTCTCTCCCGGTGAGATGGTCGGTTTCACGATCGTGGCCGTCGTCGCCGTGATCGCCGGCCTCGTCCACGCCTTCCGCATCAGGCGCGCGATGGCGGGCCCCGACCGCGCCCGGATCACCCACGACCTGCAGAAGTACCGGGAGACGCGAGGCTGGTGATTCGCTCGAGCTGCCGCTTCTCGCGCGCGAGCGACTCCTCCGCCACATAAGCTGGGCTCGGTGAGCGAGCGGTCGCAGGTTCTCATCGCGGGTGGCGGAATCGCGGGACTCGAGGCCCTGCTCGCCCTGCACGATCTCGTCGGCGACCGGATTGAGATCACGCTGGTGGCGCCCGGACCGGACTTCTCCTACAAGCCTCTTGCCGTGGACGAGCCGTTCTCGGCCCAGCCGCCCGAGCACCGGGCGCTTGCGCCCGCCGTGGAGGAGCTGGGGGGCCGGTTCGTGCAGCGGGGAATCGAGCGCGTGCTCCCGAGCGAGCACCAAGTCGAGCTCGACGACGGGTCGCGACTCGACTACGACATCGCGGTGATCGGCGTCGGCGGAAGGGCCCGCCCGGCCTTTCGGGAGGCCATCACCTTCCTGACGCCCGAGGATCGCTGGCGGATCGCGGCCTTGCTCAAGGACGCCGCCGGCGAGCCGGGTGCCCAGCGCAGCCTTGCCTTCGTCGTGCCGTCGAGCAACACCTGGCCGTTGCCCATCTACGAGCTGGCCCTGATGACCGCGCGCCGCGCCGAGGAGCTGGGCGTGCGTGCGCTGGCGTGCACCGTCTACACGCCGGAGGCGGCACCGCTGATCGTCTTCGGCAGCGTCGCGACGACCGCCGTCTCCGAGGTCCTGCGGGCGAGGGGGATCGACGTGCGCACGAGCGTCCGGGTTCACGAGGACGCCGCCGGTCGCCTGACCGCGACCCCGGGGGGCGAGGCCATCGAGGCCACGAACGTGATCGCGCTGCCGACGCTCGAGGGGCCCGGGATCGCCGGGCTCCCCAGTGACGAGGGGGGCTTCATCCCGATCGACGAGCACGCTCGGGTGAAGGGCGTCGACGACGTCTACGCCGCCGGCGACGGCACCACCTTCCCGATCAAGCAGGGTGGCCTGGCAACGCAACAGGCGGATGCCGCGGCCGAGCACATCGCCGCCCGCCTGGGCGCCGACGTCGATCCCCAGCCGTTCCATCCGGTGTTGCGGGGCATGCTCCTCACAGGAGGGGAGTCCCTGAGCCTCAGCCATGGCCTGGTCGGGGGCGAGGGCGAGGGATCCGCATCCGCCGACTACCTGTGGTGGCCCCCTCACAAGGTCAGCGGCCGGTGCCTGGCGCCGTGGCTGGAGGGGGAGACCGCGCGCCCCGAGCCCGAGCCTCCGCGCCGGCCGCTCGAGGTCGAAGTGGCATTGCCGATCGAGTGGCACGAGCAGCCGATGGCGCTGGATCCGCACCGCGGCCCGGAGCTCGACTGAAGCGGGTTACTACGGACCCCAATCGGCGGGTTGCCCCCGATGGCTCTCAGCGAGCCGACTTCTAGGGTCGGGACGTGAAGGTGTCCGAGAGCCCGACAGGCGTAGAACCGCCCCCGGCGGCGGGTACTGGGACCGAAGCTCGTCGTGAGAACGCGGGCCTCACGGAGCGCTGACCCGGTGGGGGAGCAACTGAATCCCCTGGACGCGACCTTCCTCGAGCTCGAGGAGGCCGATGACGGCGCCCACATGCATATCGGCGGCGTGATGATCTTCGAGCCCTGGGGCGAAGGCGGGGCGCCACCCCTCGACCTCGTCCGGGCGGAGCTCGAAGCGCGGACCGCGGAGTTTCCTCGCTATCAGCACCGACTCTCGCAGACGCGTACCGGCGGGCTGCACTGGCCACGGTGGGAGAGGGATGACCGGTTCGACATCGCGCGCCATGTGGTCAGGGCGGCCTTGCCGGAGCCGAAGGGCGAGGAGGAGCTCCTTGCGTGGGCGGGCGACTACTTCTCCCAGCGACTCGACCGTGGAAGGCCGCTCTGGGAGATGGTGGTCATCGATCTGGCGGACGGTCGCTGGGCGATGGTGTCGAAGGCGCACCACTGCATGGTGGACGGGGTCGGCTCGGTCGATGTGGTCAACGCGCTGCTCGATTCGCGACCGGACGCGGAGCGACGGTCAAACGGGTCCCCTTGGTCGGCGCCGAGGGCCCCTCGGCCTCGGACGGCGCCGACCGGCTGGTTCCCTCTGCGCGCCGGCGTCCGGCTCGCCGCTTCCACCCTCACCGCCGCCAGCGACGTGCTTCAGGCGGGCGGGGACTCGATCCGGGCGGTGGCCGGCGGCATCGCGGCGCCCCTGCGCGCCCCGCACCACGCCGCGGAGGCCTTGGCGCGCGCCCGCGCGCTGGTGGAGGTATTGGTCAAGGACGAGATCATCGCCGCACCTCCCTCGAGCCTCAACGGTCCGATCGGCGCGCATCGAAGCCTCGCGATCCTCAGCGTGCCGCTGAGCGAGCTGAAGGAGATCAAGGAGAGCCTGGGCGGCAGCGTGAACGACGTTGTGCTGGCGGCCACCGCCGGAGGCCTGCGTGACCTGCTTCGAAGCCGCGGCGAGGACCTACCCGATCAGGGGCTGCGGGCGATGGTGCCGGTGAACATCCGCTCCGCCACGGAGCGTCTCTCGCTCGGCAACCGAATCACCTCGCTGTTCGTCCACCTACCCGTCGCCGAGGCCGACCCGCTCGATCGCTACCGGCGACAGGTTGAGGAGGCCGAGGGGCTGAAGGCCGGATCACAGGCAACCGGCTCGCTGGCCATCGTCAGCCTCGCCGGCCACGCGCCTCCCGTCCTGCACAGCTTCCTCGCCCGCGGCCTGTTCGCAACGCGCCTCTTCAACGTGACGATCACGAACGTGCCGGGCCCCCAGCTGCCCCTGTACGCGTTCGGCTCTCGTATGCTGGCCGTGTGGCCACTCGTCCCGCTTGCCGCAAATCACGGGGTGGGCCTCGCGGTGTTCAGCTATGACGGCGATCTGTTCTTCTGCCTCAACGCGGACCGCGACTCGGTGCCGGACCTCGACGTCCTCAAGACGGGCATCCGCCGGTCGATCGAGGAGCTCGGCCGCCTCGCGACAACGGGCAATGGCAGCAAGGCGCGGTCGCGCCCCGGATGGAGGCTCCCGGCCAAGCGGAGAGCTCCCTCGCCGGAGCGCGGATAGGCCCGGCGGTGGAGCGCAGCTACATCGGGCCCAGCTTCGCGGACGCCAAGGTGCGCGACGCGATGCGGGTGGGGGTGATCACATGCAGGCCGGAGACCAAGCTCGCGGACGTCGCCCGGATGATGGTCGGCTACGAAGTCCACTCGGTAGTCGTTTCCGACATGCGAGGAGAGGGCGGGCTGTGGGGAATCGTGACCAGCCTGGACCTGGCTCGCGCAGCGGACGAGCTCGAGTCGCTGACGGCCGAGGACGTGGCCAGCACCGAGCTCCTGACCGTTCCCTCGAACGAGTCGCTTGGGCGCGCGGCGGAGCTGATGGCCGAGCACGGGGTGACCCACCTCGTCGCCGTCCAACCCGACACCGAACAGCCGGCGGGCATGATCTCGGCCCGAGGGATCGCCGCCGCGCTGGCCTACGGTCGCCCCTGAGCGGGACCCAGATGGCCCTGGGGCGCGAGAGATGTGCCTAGCGATACCCGGTCAGGTGGTCGAGGTCGTCGACGTACCGAACCGGCTGGCGACGGTCGACGTCACGGGCGTGCTCCGAACGGTGAACGTGGGCCTCCTCGACGGCGATGCTTCGGCGGCGCCGGGCGACTGGGTGCTCGTCCATGTCGGCTTCGCGATCTCGAAGGTCGACGAAAGCGAGGCGCACGCGACCCTGTCGCTGCTCGAGCAGATGGGCGAGGCCTACGAGCAGGAGCTCGCCGAGCTTCGGGACAGCGAAATCGAATGATCGACGGCGAGGTGCGCTGCCTGACCTGCGGCGATCTGGCCGTGCCGATGCGAGTGGCGGCGCTCGATGAAGATGACTCGGACCTCGCCATGTGCGTCGCCGAAGACGGGGCACGGTGCGAGGTCGACATCGGACTGATCCCCGGTGTTGCGCGGGGGGAATCGCTTCTCGTCCACGCCGGCGCTGCGTTGGCGCGTTTGCCCGAGGGTTCCGCAGAGCGGCCCTGACGATGCGATTCGTCGACGAGTTTCGAGACCCCGCTCTCGCCAGAGCGGTCGTCGGGGAGATCCTCGCCGCGGTGGAGCCGACCAAGACCGTGAAGCTGATGGAGGTCTGCGGCGGGCACACCCACTCGATCTACCGCTACGGGATCGACGACCTGCTGCCCGAAGGGGTGGAGCTGGTCCACGGCCCGGGCTGCCCGGTGTGCGTGATCCCGATGGGGCGCGTGGACAGCGGGATCCAGCTCGCGCGTCGACCCGAGGTCATCCTGGCCTGCTTCGGCGACATGCTGCGGGTTCCCGGATCGGATGGGACCTTTCTGGACGCGAAGGCGGACGGGGCGGACGTGCGGATGGTGTACTCGCCGCTCGACGCGCTCAAGATCGCACGCGAGCACCCCCAGCGCGAGATCGTCTTCTTCGCGATCGGGTTCGAGACCACCGCGCCATCGACGGCCCTCACGCTGCAACGAGCCAGGCGGGAGGGCATCCGGAACTTCTCCTGCCTCGTGAACCACGTGACGATCCTGCCGCCCCTCCGGGCGCTGCTCACCTCCCCGGACCTCCGAATCGACGGCTTCATCGGCCCCGGCCACGTGGCCACGGTGATCGGCGCTCGGCCGTTCGAGTTCGTCCCGCGCGAGTACGGCAAGCCCGTGGTGATCTCCGGGTTCGAGCCGCTCGACGTGCTCCAGTCGATCCGGATGCTGCTCGCGCAGCTCGGTGATGGCAGGTGCGAAGTGGAGAATCAGTATCGCCGGGTCGTTCCGGAGGACGGAAACCCGAAGGCGCTCGAGCTGCTCGCCGACGTGTTCGAGTTGCGGCCGCACTTCGAATGGCGCGGGCTCGGATTCATCTCCCACAGCGCGCTGCGTCTGACCGAGGCCTACGCCGACCTCGACGCGGAGCGGCGTTTCGACGTCCCCGGTGTTCGCGTCGCGGATCCCAAGGCGTGCCAATGCGGCGAGGTGCTCAAGGGAGTGATCAAGCCGTGGGAATGCAAGGTGTTCGGCACCGCCTGCACGCCTGAGCACGCCATCGGCACCTGCATGGTCTCCTCCGAAGGCGCCTGTGCCGCCTATTACAACTACGGCCGCCTCGGGCGAGAGAAGGTTGCGCCGTGAGTGCGCGAGGGGAGGGCGTTGCCGAGCGGGAGCGCCGCAAGCTCGAGATCATCGAGCGTGCCCGCGCAAAGCCCGCCCGCTTCACCGACGCGAGGGTCACCCTCGCCCACGGTGCGGGAGGGCGAGCCACCCGTGGCCTCGTCGAGGGGCTGCTGGTTCCCGCGTTCGGGTCGGCGACCCTCTCCGAGCTCGACGATGCGGCGCCCGTCGCCGGGGCCGATCCGGAGGTGATGGTGACCACGGACTCCTACGTCGTGAAGCCGATCCGGTTTCCCGGCGGCTCGATCGGCGGGCTCGCGGTGAACGGCACCGTCAACGACCTGGCCGTCTCTGGGGCACGTGCGCTGGCCCTCACGCTCGCCCTCGTCCTCGAGGAGGGCCTCGAGGCCGACGAGCTCCGAGCCGAGATCGAGGCGATCGCCGCTGCCGCCGAGCTTGCCGAGGTGGAGGTGGTGGCCGGGGACGCCAAGGTCGTCGAGCGGACCAAGGCCGACAAGATGTACGTCTGCACGAGCGGAATCGGAAGACGCGATCGGCGTGCTCGTCTCGCGCCGTCCTCCATCCTGCCCGGCGACCGCATCCTGCTGTCGGGAACAATCGGTGATCACGGGATGGCCATCATGCTGGCCAGGGGCGAGTTCGACCTCACCGCCGAGATCGAATCCGACAGCCGTTCGCTCTGGCCGGTGGCCGAGGCGCTGATCGAGGCCGCGGGGTCCGACCTCCGCTGCATGCGGGACCCGACGCGCGGGGGCGTCGCGTCGGCGCTCAACGAGCTGGCCCGCGCGTCCGGCGTCTCGATGCACCTCAGCGAGTCGGCCGTCCCGATGCGCCCCGCGGTCGCGGGCGCGGCGGAGCTGTTGGGGATCGACCCGATGCACGTCGCCAACGAGGGAAAGCTCGTCGCGTTCAGCTCACCCGACGCCGCGGATGACGCGCTGGATGCAATGCGGTCGGTGCCGGGCTGCGAGGAGGCCGCCCAGATCGGGGAGGTGTCCTCGGAGGCGCCGGGCATGGTGCTCGTCGAGACCCCTCTGGGCGGCCGACGGGTGATGGACGAGCTCGTCGGCGACCCGCTCCCGAGGATCTGTTGACCATGCACGAGCTCTCGCTCGCCATCGCGATCGTCGAGCTCGTCGAGCGGTATGCCCGCGGAAGGGCCGCAAGCGTGGTCACCGTGAGGGTCGGGGCGATGCGCCAGGTGGTGCCACGCTCGCTCGCCTTCCAGTTCGAGTTGGCCGCGCGAGGCTCCGTGTGCGAGGGCGCCACGCTCGTGCAGGAGCCGATCCCGGCGCTCCTGCGTTGCAACGACTGCGGGAGCGAATGGGACCCGGCACCTCCAAGCGCCGCCACCCGCGTGGAGCTGCTCGTCTCGTTTCGCTGTACGGCCTGCGGGTCGACGCGATTCGAGGTCGCGCGCGGGGAGGAGCTCGAGGTGGACTCGATCGAGGTCGCCGAGGCCGGGCTCGACTTGCCCACGAGCGAAAGGGAGAGGTGCATCGCACCAAGGTGAGGATCGCCGAGGACGTCCTCGATGCGAACACGACGATCGCCCGCGCCAATCGCGAGGAGTTCGATCGCGACGGGGTGACTGTCGTCAACCTGATGAGCGCGCCAGGCGCCGGCAAGACCTCGCTGCTGGAGCGGGCCCTCCAGCGCACGGACGACCTCCGCGTCGGGGTGCTCGAGGGCGACGTCCAGGGGAGCCTCGATGCGGACCGAGTGGCGGCGCTCCACGTGCCGGTTGCCCAGATCAACACCGATCCGGGTTTCGGCGGCGAGTGTCATTTGGACGCCAACATGGTGCGCGCCGCGCTCGGGGAGCTCCCCCTGGCCGAGCTCGACCTCCT
This sequence comes from Solirubrobacterales bacterium, assembly GCA_036558385.1. GTDB lineage: Bacteria > Actinomycetota > Thermoleophilia > Solirubrobacterales > 70-9 > AC-56. The sequence continues at coordinate 12,255 of DATBFS010000050.1, forward strand.
TGTGATCGAGAACGTCGGGAACCTGGTGTGCCCGGCGGAGTTCCAGGTGGGGGAGGACGTCAGGGTGATGGTCTCCGCCGTCACCGAAGGGGAGGACAAGCCCCTCAAGTACCCGCTCATGTTCCGCACCTGCGAGTTGGTCCTGGTGAACAAGATAGACCTCTTGCCGCACCTCGAATTCGACCTCGACCGCTTCCTCGCGAACCTCCGGGCGGTCAATCCCGAGGTCGAGCACCGGCTCGTCAGCGCGCGGACCGGGGAGGGGGTCGACGCGTGGAGGCGGTGGCTGCTGGATCTCGCAAGCGTCGCCGACCCCGCGGCGAAGCGGTGAGCGCGAACGCGACCGCCGGAGCCCCGCCCGAGGCGCGGATGGCTCGGCTCCTCGAGCGACGCACGGAGGCAAACCGGTCGTTCTTCCACAGGGAGGCCGACCGGCTGGCGCGCTGCTGCGAGCGGATCGCGGACCGCTTCCGGCGGGGTTCCCGCCTGGTCGCGCTCGGGGGCTCGCCCGCCGCGCGATCCGACGCCCACCACGTGGCGGTCGAGTTCGTGCACCCGGTGATCGTCGGCAAGCGCGCGCTCCCGGCGCTGGCGATCACCGGCCCGTCGGCCGTGGTCGAGCGGGAGGCCGAGCTCGCCCTCGAGCCCCGGGACATCGCGGTCGGCTTCGGGACCGACGCGCAAGGCGAGGAGATCGCGTCCGCGCTCGAGCTCGCCCGCTCCAGAGGCTGCCTGACGATCGGTTTCGGCGCCGGGCCCGCGGAATGGGAGCTCACGCCGCCGGGCGGGGACCCCTACGTTCGGCAGGAGCTCGTGGAGACGGCCTACCACCTGCTGTGGGAGCTCGCTCACGTCTTCCTCGAGCATGGAGCCCCGTCGCCGGAGGGGCCGCGCGGGGCCCCGATGCCCAGGGCGAGCTTCCTCTACCCATTCCTCTCCGGAGACCGCGGGGAGCGCGGGGATGTGGTGGCCGATGTCCGGCGCTCCGTGATCGCCAAGGCCGAGGAGGTGGGAGAGCTGCGACGCCAGACGCTCATCGAGGGCCGCGATGACCTGATCGCTGCGTCCTCGGCGCTTCGCGGAGCGGCCGAGGCGCGGGGCCGCGTGCTCGCGTTCGGCAACGGGGGCTCCGCCACCGACGCAATGGACTTGGTAGCTGACCTCGGCCCCGGCTCGCCGGTCCCGATCTCGGCCGTCGATCTCTCGAGCGATCCGGCGATCCTCACGGCGATCGCGAACGACGTCGGCCCGGAGGAGCTCTTCAGCAGGCAGGTGATCGCCTACGGGCGAGCAGGGGACGTCGCCATCGCCCTGTCGACCAGCGGAAGCTCACCGAACATCGCCCGTGCGCTGGCCGAGGCGCGGGCGCGCGGGATCGCGACGATCGCGTTCGTCGGATACGACGGGGGCCGGATCGCGGCCGAAAGCCTTGCCGACCACGTGATCGTGAGTCGATCCCAGCACATCCCCCGGATCCAGGAGGCTCAGGCCAGCGCATATCACGTGATGCTGGAGCTCCTCCGTCCCGACCGCTAGCCATGGGAGCCCGCCGAGTCCGCGTCCAGGTCGCCGGGACGGTTCAAGGGGTCGGGTTTCGGCCCTTCGTCCACCGCCTCGCCGAGGAGCTGGGCCTCGGCGGATACGTTCGCAACGAGCCGGGGGGCGCATCGCTCGAGGTGGAGGGAGAGCCGCGCCGGATTGACGAGCTGCTCGCGGCGCTCGCGGATCCGGCGCCGCCGCTCGCCCGCGTGGAGCAACTGTCGGTGGAGTCGATCGCGCCGCGCTCCGAGCGCGGGTTTCGCATCGTCACGAGCGCCTCCTCCGGCAGGCCCGAAGCCACGCTGTCGGCCGATGCGGCGACCTGCGAGAACTGCGTCGAGGAGCTCTTCGACGCCGCCGATCGCCGCCACCGATACCCGTTCATCAACTGCACGGACTGCGGCCCGCGGTTCACGATCGCTCGGGGCCTGCCGTACGACCGGTCCATGACGACCATGGTCCACTTCGAGATGTGCCCTGAGTGCCGGCGCGAGTACGAGGACCCCGGCGATCGCCGCTTTCACGCCCAGGCCAACGCGTGCTCGGATTGCGGCCCCACCACGAGCCTCCTGGATCGGGCCGGCCGCCCGGTTCAAAAAGGCGCGGGACGAGACGCGGTGTCCGCTGCGGCCGATGCCGTGCTCGCCGGGGGGATCGTGGCAATCAAGGGGCTTGGGGGCTACCACCTCGCCTGTCGCGCTGACCTCCCGGAGGCCGTCTCGGCCCTGCGTGAGCGGAAGCGTCGCGAGTCAAAGCCGTTCGCGCTGATGGCGCCCAGCCTCCAGACGGCCCGCGCGCTCGTCGAGCTTTCGCCCGACGACGAGGCGCTGCTGACCGACACACGCGCGCCGGTGGTGATCGCTCGCGGCCGACCGGGGGCGCCGGTGGCCGCCGCCGTTGCGCCGCGATCGCCGGAGCTTGGCGTGATGCTTCCCTACACGCCGATTCACCACCTCCTGTGCGCCGACACGGGCGCGACGCTCGTGATGACGAGCGGCAACGTCACCGACGAGCCGATTGCCCATCGGGATGAGGACGCCCTGCGGCGGCTCGGTGACGTCGCCGACTTCTTCCTCGTGCACGATCGGCCGATTCACGTCCGCACCGACGACTCCGTGATCCGCGCCGCGGATGGCGCCGCCCCGAGCCGGCCGCTGATGGTTCGGCGATCCCGCGGCTATGTGCCGGAGGCACTCGAGCTGCCGGTCTCCTCTCCTCCGCTCCTCGCGGTCGGCGCCGAGCTGAAGAGCGCGTTCTGCGTCGCTGCCGGTCGACGGGCCCTCGTCGGTCAACACATCGGCGATCTGAGGACGTACGAGACGCTGGTGGCCTTTCGCGAGGGGGTCGAGCGCTTCGAGCGCATGTTCGGGATCAGGCCCGCCGTCATCGCCCACGATCTACACCCTGACTATCTCTCGACCGCGTACGCGCGCGAGCGCGACGAGGCGGTGTTGACGGCGGTCCAGCACCACCACGCGCATCTGGCCGCGTGCCTGGCCGAGCACGGCGAGCGCGGGCCGGCGGTGGCTGCCATCTACGACGGGGCCGGGCTCGGGACTGACGGCACGGTCTGGGGCGGAGAGCTCCTGGTCGGGGGGCTGGACGGCTGCTCGCGCTTCGCGAGCCTGCTGCCCGTTCCGCTGCCGGGAGGAGACGCCGCGGCGCGCGAGCCCTGGCGGATGGCCTGCGCCTGGCTCGCGGCGAGCCTGGAAAAGACCGTGCCCGACCCTCCCCGGGCGCTTCGGCGCGCCGTCGACCCGGATCGCTGGGAGCGGGTGGCCCGCCTTGTCGAGAGCCGCCTGGGCTCTCCGTCCACCTCGAGCATGGGCCGGCTGTTCGACGCGGCGGCGGCGCTCTGCGGCCTACGGACGCGCGTCGATTACGAGGGCCATGCAGCGATGGAGCTCGAATGGACGGCGGACCGTGCCGAGCGGCGCGCATACCCACTGCCCCTCGCGAGGGAGCTGCCCGGTCGTGACATCGCGGCTTTGGACGCCCGCCAGACGATTCGCGCATTGGTCGCGGACCTCGAACGCGGGGTCCGGATCCCGGCTGTGGCGGCGCGGTTTCACAACGCGCTCGCCCACGGGACCGCGGAGGCCTGTGCGCTCGAGGCGGCTCGGCGCGAGATCGGCCTGGTCGTGCTGTCCGGCGGCGTGTTTCAGAACTCCCTTCTGCTCGCTCGCACCCGGGCGCTCCTCATGGAGCGCGGCCTGCGGGTCCTCGTGCCGGAGCGCCTGCCCCCAAACGACGGCGGGATCGCCTTCGGGCAGGCGTCGGTCGCCGCGGCTCAGGCGGCCGGGTGAGTCGTCGCGGTGGGCGCGTCGTCGCCCAGCTCTGCCAGGATCAGCTCGACGGCCTTCTCGGCCGCCTGCCGTACCGGCGGCGACAGATCCGTGCCCGTCTCGAATCGCGTCCCCTCGATCCCGAAGAGCACCAGCCGGTGGGGGAGGCGATCGAGGGCGCGGGCCAGCTCGATCACCTCGCCCAGGGCAAGCGCGTGCGTCGAGGCGCTCGACGGACGCCGGTCCCGAAGCTCGGCGAGCCCTGCCTCCAGGCGGCGAATCCGGCCGGGCTCAGTGCCCTCCAAGGCGTCGACCACGATCGCCGTGTCCGTCCCCGCCCAGAGCTCGATCAGATCGCTCGGCTCGCGCTCGTGCTCGAGCGCGCGAACGCTCGGTGCCCGGTTTCGTAGGAGCCGCGCGACCTCGAGGCCCACGGCGTCGTCGCCGCGCAGCCGGTTGCCGAGCCCGATGACGACTGACTTCGCGCCGGACACTCGCGCGGCTAGCCGCGGTCGATGTCGAGGCGCAGAAAGTGGGTCGAGCAGGAGATGCAGGGATCGTAGTTGCGCACCGCCTGCTCGCAGCGCCACTGGAGCTCCTCGTCATTGGTGTCCAGGTTGGCCTGGACGAAGGCCCGAAGGTCGTCCTCGATCGAAGCCTGGTTCTGCGAGGTTGGCGGCACGATCCGGGCGCTCTCGATCCGCCCGTCTCGGCGCAACTCGTAGCGATGCCAGAGCATCCCGCGCGGTGCCTCCGTCCAGCCCGAGCCGGCGGAGGCGCGATGCTCGATCTCGACCGCCGGCGGTTCGGGCGGCTCGTAGGCGTCGATCAGCCGCAGTGCCTCGTCGGCGGCATACAGCATCTCCACGCAGCGAACGACGATGCTCTGGAAGGGATTGCGGCAGGTGTCGTCCAGCCCGGCGTCCCGAGCCGCTTCCTGGGCGAGTCGCGACAGGGTGCCGTGGTTGAGGCTGTAGCGGGCCAGGGGCCCGACCACGTAGTGCCCGCGCGCGCGAAGCCGCGCGTGGAGAGCTGTCGAGTGGGGGACGTGATCCTCGACCACGTGGTCGAGGAAGTCGCTCGGCTCGATGTCGAGGCCGGCCGAGGAGATCAGCCGACCCGATTCGATCGCGTAGCGGTCGTCCTCGTGGAGCGCGAGCAGCTCGCAATCGAGCTCATGCTCCGGGAACTCCAACGAGCCAGCCCAGCGGACCGTCTCGATCAGCTCCTCACGGGTGCGCTTCAGGCCGTCGGCCACCGGCGCCAGCTCGGCCGGGGTGGGGGAGCGATAGAACCCGCCGACGCGGAGGTTGATGGGGTGCACCGCGCGCCCGCCGATCGCCCGCAGGAGGTCGTTGCCCGACTTCTTGATCCGCAGGCCGCGCTCGACCAGCTCCGCGTGGCCGTCCCGCGCCATCTCGATCGCGCCTGGATAGCCGAGGAAATCCGGAGCGTGGAGGAAGAACACGTGCAGGCCGTGGCTCTCGAGCCACTCGCCGCAGTAGATCATCCGGCGAAGGCGGCGGATCGGCTCCGAGACCTCGATCCCGAGGGCCGCCTCAATCCCCGCGCACGCGCTCAGCTGATAGGCGATCGGGCAGATCCCGCAAATCCGGGAGGTGATGTCGGGGGCGTCGCCGAGCGGCCGATCACGCAGGAAGGCCTCGAAGAATCGGGGCGGCTCGTAGATCTCGAGCCTCACCTCCTCCACCTCTCCGGCCCGGACGCGGACGTGGAGCGCTCCCTCGCCCTCCACCCGGGCGAGGGCACCCACCTTGATCGTGGTCGTTCGGCCGTCCACGGTCAGCCTCCCGGCTTGGTGCTCCAGCGCTCGGGACTGGTGGCCTGATTGTCGTGGGGGCGCCGCTCCGGATGCGGACCCGGGAGCTCCGCCGCTTCCGCATCGCGGCTCGCCGAGGCGAACGGCTCGGCGAACGCGTTGACGTTCCGGTAGGTGGGGACCAGGTCGGCCTGGTCGACCCCCATGCCGAGGAGCCAGTGGCTGAGCGAGCGCGCATTGGGGGTCTCCTTGGGTCCGAAGCAGCCATAGCACCCGCGGTCGTAGGCCGGGCAGATCGCGCCGCATCCGGCGTGGGTCACGGGCCCCAGGCAGGGCGTCCCGTCGGCGACCATCACGCAGACGTTGCCGCGGATCTTGCATTCGACGCACACCGACTGCGAGCTGATCCCGGGGCTGCGATCGGCGAGAAAGGCGGTGATCACCTCGAGCACCTGCTGGCTCGAGGGCGGGCATCCCTGCAGCTCGAAGTCGACCGCCACGTGGGCGCTGACCGGAGTCGAGGTGTCCAGGGTCGAGATGTACTCCGGGTTCGCGTAGACGGCCGAGACGAACCCCTCCACATCCGCGAAGTTCCGAAGCGCCTGTATCCCGCCCGCGTTCGCGCAGGCGCCGATCGTGACCAGCGCCTTCGAGATCCGCCGAATCTCTCGGATCCGCTCCTCCTCCTCGGCGGTCGAGATGGAGCCCTCGACGATCGAGAGGTCGTATGGCCCATCGGCCTCGGCGCGAGTCGCCTCGAGGAAGCGTGAGATCTCGATCGCGTCCGGCAGCAGGAGAAGCTCGTCCTCCAGGTTGAGGATCGAGAGCTGGCAGCCGTCGCAGGAGGTGAACTTCCAGACGGCGAGCTTCGGCCTGCGGGCGATTTCCGTCACAGCTCTCGAATCCCGAACCAGCGTTCGGCCTCGGACCATGAATACACCGGGCCGTCGCGGCAGACGAATGAGGGCCCCCACTGGCAGTGGCCGCAGTGACCCACCGCGCATTTCATGTTGCGCTCCATCGACAGGTGGACGCGATCGGGGGCGAGCCCCGCATCGAGGAGCGCCTCGACGGCGTAGCGCATCATCACCTCGGGCCCACACACCATCGCGACCGCGCCGCCCGCCAATCCCGCCCGCTCGACCAGCGCCGGGACGACCCCGACCCGTCCGTGCCAATCCTCGTCCGCCGCATCCACGATCAGGCTGACCTCGATGTCGTCACGTCCGGACCATTCGACCAACTCGTCGCGGAACAGCAGCTGGTCGGGCGTGCGCCCGCCGTAGAGGAGGACCAGGCGCCCATAGCGCTCGCGGTCGGCCAACGCCGTGTAGAGAACCGAGCGAAGCGGGGCCAACCCCACGCCGCCCGCCACGACGACGAGGTCCTGGCCTTCAGCGTCCGCGACCGGCCATCCGCGCCCGAATGGCCCCCGTACCCCGAGCTCCTGGCCTTCCGCGGCTGCGCAAACCGCCCGCGTGGTCGCCCCGACCGCTCGCACGGTGTGCACGAGCGTGCCGTGCCGCCCGGGGTCGCCACTCACCGAGATCGGGACCTCGCCGGCGCCGAACGCGTACAGCATCGTGAACTGTCCAGGGGCGAAGCCGACCTCTCGGGTTGCGACCGGCTCGAGCTCGAGGGTCCAGGTGTCCTCGGTCTCGCGGCGCGTCGAGCTGACCCGGTAGCGCTCCGGGATGTCGGTGATCGTCATCGAACGGCGGCCGGTGGCCCGTAGACGTCGAGGAGCCGCAGCCGGGTTGACTGCAGGCGCGCGGTGATGATCTGCGCGAACCGCCGCATCAGCTCGTAGCCCAGGTCGTGGTCGGCATCGCACTTCTCCCGCAGGCAGGCTCCGTCGAAGGCGATCGCGTGGACGTCGTCGGTGACGCGGGCGTCATAGCGAACCCGGTAGGGGGGGAAGAGCCATGACCACCCGAGCACGTCGCCCGCGTGGAGCGTCTCGATCACCAGGGTGGCCGGAGCCCCGAGCTCGAGCGCCACGTCGCCGCGGCGAATCGCGTAGAAGGCGTTGGCCGGGTCCCCCTCCCGGAACACGTAGTCCCCACGCGGGAGGATGACGTTTCGCCCGCAGCCGCCGATCAGCTCGCGATGCCCCTCGGTGAGCCCGACGAAGGCGGGCACCTCCGAGAGCAGCTCCGCCAGCGTCTTCATCGTCGCTCTCCGTCGGTCGCCCTGATCGCCGCAGCCTCCTCGGTGATGTCGATCGCCACCGGGCACCAGGTGATGCAGCGCCCGCAGCCGACGCAGCCCGAGGTGCCGAACTGGTCGAACCAGGTGGCCAGCTTGTGCGTCATCCACTGGCGGTAGCGCGACCGGCCCGACCCCCTCACGCTCCCGCCCGCGGTGTGGCTGAAGTCGACGGTGAAGCACGAGTCCCAACGCTGCCAGCGCTCGGCGTTGCCCTCCAGGTCGGTGACGTCCTCGACGTCCGTGCAAAAGCAGGTCGGGCAGACCATGGTGCAGTTGCCGCAGGTCAGGCATCGCTCGGAGACCTCGTCCCACCGTGGGTGCTCGTAGTTTCGGTAAAGGAGCTCCTTGAGGCCGTCCGTCTCCATCTCCCGTCCCATGCTCGCGGCGGTGCGCTCGACGACGCGGTGCGCCGACTCGCACTCGGACTCCGTTGCCTCCGCGGTGGGGACATCGGCGAGGACCTCACCCCCGAGATCGGTTCCCTCCTCGACCAGGAAGTAGTGGCGATCGCCCTCGAGCATCTCAGTGAGCGCTAAGTCGAAGCCGAAGGTCGCCTTTGGCCCGGTCTCCATCGAGACGCAGAAGCACGTTCCGCCCGCTGTCCCGCAGTTGAGCGCGACGATGAAGGTGTCTTCGCGGCGCGCCCTGTATCCGGGGTCCGGGTGCTCCACCTCGAGCATCGTGCGATCGAGGGTGCGAATCGCGTGGAGGTCGCATGAGCGCACTCCGAGGAATGCCCACTTGGGCGAGTCCGTGGGCTCGGGCTCGATCTCGAATCCGTCTGAATTGCGCTGGCCCCGCCACACCCGGACCCTCGGCGGATGCAGGAGGCGTTTCCAGGACTGCGGTCCGTTGGCGAACCCGAACAGAGCCTGGTCGTTACGGTCGCGAAGCCGATAGGTCCCACCCTCCTGCTCCTCGGTGATCCCCACCGGGAGCTCGGTGCTTCGGCTGAGCGGCTCGTAGGCGATTGCGCCCCCGCGGGCCTTCGGCCCAACGATCTGATACCCGCGGGCCTCGAGGGCCTCCAACAGCCGATCGAACGAATCGCGCTCCAGCGTTCTCATCCCTGTCCGCGCAGCGTACCCCTCGGCGTCGCCGGCAGGACCGTCGCGGCTGAGCCTCCTACCATCGGAGCCCGCCGTGATCGACCTCCACTGCCACATCCTCCCCGGGATCGACGACGGGGCGACTGATCTGGACGACGCGGCGGCGATGGCATCCCAGGCCGAGGGGGACGGGATCCAGTCGATCTGCGCAACGCCTCACATCCGTCACGACCATCGGGTTCCGATCGACGAGCTCGAGGAACGTGTGGCCGCGGTCAATGAAGAGTTGGAACAGCGCCGGATCGGCGTCACCGTCCTCGCCGGCGGCGAGGTGGCTGAGACGCGGTTGCCGGAGCTTGACGCCGGCGACCTGCGAGCGGTTGCCCTGGGAGGCGGGAACTGGATCCTGCTCGAGCCCGCCCCGGGCCCCCTGAGCGACTCCTTGGACGGGGCGGTGCGCGAACTCAGCGCTGCCGGGTTCGGCGCGCTCATTGCGCACCCGGAGCGCCATCTCGACGCTCGCGCGCACCTGCGCCTGGCGAGGCTTGTCCAGCGGGGCGCGCTCGTCCAGGCGACGGCCGCCTTCTTCGAGCATCCGGAGGCGGCGCCGGCGATGCTGGACCTTGCCCGCCATGGCCTCGTCCACGTCCTCGGAAGTGACTCTCACTCGGCGGCGCACGGACGACCCGTCCGACTGTCGCCTGCGATCGAGCGGATCGGCGCGGTCGAGTCCTTGCGCCGACATCTGGGCTGGATCGCCGAAGAGGCGCCGCGAGGGATCGTCCAGGGCAAGGCGGTACTGACGCCGTTTCGCCCCAACTGATCGGCACCGGGAGGATCATGCGGGTGTGAGCCCCACCCGGTCAGTGAGCTCATGGACCACGGCCTCCGATCCGGTCCCGAGCCCGTGCCGAAGGAAGTTGGCCGCCCCGGCAGCCGCTCCCAGGGTCAGCGTCTCGCGCCAGTCCAGCCCCCGGGCCCATGCAGCAGCCATCGCTCCCATCATCGTGTCCCCGCACCCCTCCCGGAAGCCGTGTTCGAATCTGGGCGGCTCCACGATCAGAGCCTCGCCGTCGCGGACGGCGAGCGCCGGCTCCGGGCCGCGCGTGACCAGCGCCGCGCCGGCGCCGGCGCCGAGCAGGCGCTCGGCCGCCGCCCGCAGGCGTGTGGGCCCGTCCACCGGGCCGGCGACGAACTCGGCCAGCTCCCAGTCGTTCAGCTTGGCAAGGTCCGGCCGCCCCTCGAGCGCGCTGTCGAGGCGAGGGCTGGAGAGATCGACCAGCACCGGCGTCCCGCTCCTACGCACGTCCGAGACCAGGTCCCGATAGAGCCCGAGAGGGAGGATCTCGGCCGGGAAGGGATTGCAGATCACCAACACGTCACTCTCCAGGGCTGCAGCGCAGGTCGACGAGAACAGCTCGTCGATCTCGTGCCGCGATGGCGGCTCCGCGAGGTCCGCTGCGGCCAGGTGGCGTTCGCCCGACCGCCGGTCGGTCACGTACGAGCTCGTTCCGCCGGCCGTCTCGACCAGCCGAAGCTGGCCCCCGAGCTGCTCGAGAAGGGGGCGCAACGTGGTGCCGCCCTCTCCGCCGATCAGACCGCAGAGGATGGGCTCCGCACCGAGCGTCGCGACCATTCGTGCCACCCAGACGCCCTGGCCCCCCGGATGGAAATGGATGTCGTCGTTCTTCGACTCCGCTCGGCGCTCGAGCGTGACGGTGAGCGTCGGGTTCGGGCCGAAAATGGCCACCCGCGGACGTCCGTCTCGCGCACCCCCGAGGCTCATGAGCGGGGTGAGCTCTTCAGGATCCCGGCCCGTTCTGACAGCGTCTTCAACTGTGCCATCGCCTGGTCGAGCTTCGAGAGATGATCGCTCATCTCATGCTCAATGCGACCCTCGAGCTCGCGCAACCATCCGACACGCCGTTGTAGGTCGCTGATCGCGGCAGAGACGCTGATGACACTGGGGTCCATTCGACCTGCGGCGACACTGGGTTCCGCGCTCAGGCCAAGCCTGCGTCGCCAATCATCGCGTCGGGCGACGTAGGAGGCCGGGACGACCAGGTTCACCCGCTCGACGAGGGCCAGCCATCCCAGGGCCCCGGCGAAGTCTCCGGCCCGTGCATCCGCGTCAGCGGCCGCAAGGACCAGCTCCACCCCCAGACTATGGTCGTCGGTGGCACTCGCCGGCTCGCCCGACGGGTGAAGATCTACGAGCTCCCTCGTGGAGGCGTCCCCCAAGGCCTTGGCGAGATAAGGCCCCAGAAAATGCGCGGCAATCTTCGCCTGGGGCCACCAGAGCTCGCGCCCGGTGCTCGCCTCTCCCGGCCCGCGGCTGGGGAGCGTGGAGCGGAAGAATTCGAGCGTCCCACCAGTGATCAATGTGGCACGCAGGACCGGCTGGAACGGCTCGACTGGGACATGCGCGCCGGCCGCCGCCGCGATCGAACGAGCCGCAACGCCGGCTTGCTGAGCCGCAAGTCCACCCTGCTTGACGGGAAACCAGGTCACGTCCCCGGCAGCCCAAACGGACTCGAGCCCGGCCACCCGCATCCCGGTGTCCGTCTGCACGAACCCTCCCGTTCGCTGCGGTAAGCCCGCGATCGGCGGTACCTCGAGCGCTGGGAGCGCGATGACGTAGTCGGCATCCAGCGGATCGGCGCCGGTCAAATGAAGCCGGTGGTCTTCAACGCGGTCGGCAACGCTCGAGGTCTGCAGGAGAATGCCCGCCTCCTCCAGGCGGGCCTCGAGGAGATCCGAGGTGAGGGCCCCGAACACATCGAGGGGGGCGGACTCGTGGGTGACGAGCAGGATCTCCAGGTTGGGGAGTCGACGTGCGTCGCGCTCCGCGGCGGTCAGCAGGGCGAGCTCGTATGCGGCGATCGACCACGTGGTTTGGAGAGGCACCACGAACGCCACGCGCCTCACGTGACCCTGGCCCATCTCACCGAGCACCTGACCGAAGCGCCGCCGCTCGGTCTCGCCGCTGAAGGTGAGCGCCCCGGGCACCGCCTCGATGGGCTTGGCTCCGGGCGCGACCAGGAGCGAGTCGTATCCGATCGTCCCGCCCGCAGCCGTGGTGACGGTCCGCGTGGCGGGATCGACTGACGCGAGCGCATCCACCGTGTGGCGAGCGCCGGCATCGGCCGCCACCGAGGTGAGATCGAGCCGCAGCTGGTCGGCGACCCCGAACGGCTCGGCGACCTGAAGGGGCCTGTAGACGAACTGGTTACCGGGCGTCAACAGCTCCACGTCCACGAGGTCCTTGGCAAGCGCCGATAGCGCCAGGGTCGCCTCCAGCCCGGCCACGCCGCCGCCGGCGATCACGACATGCTTGCGTGCGCCGTGGCTCTCGGTCATCCGGCCCAATGATGCTCCACCGCGGCTCCTGCTTCATCGGGAAGGCACCGTTGGCCATCACGGGTAACTACGGAGCCCCGCGGCGAGATTTCCGTGACACGGGACACCGACCCGCCCATAGAGTCGGACCGTGGACACGGGGCTGGCGATCGCGGTACTGCTCGCGCTCGTATTCGCGGGAACGAACGGATTGCACGACGCCTCCAACTCGATCGCGACCCTGGTCGCCACCCGTGCGGCGAGTCCGCTCCAGGCCATCATCCTCGCCTCGGTCTTCAATCTGCTCGGCCCCCTCCTCATCGGCGCCGCCGTGGCCGACACGATCGGCGGCATCGTCACCGTGGCCCCGTCGGTCACCACGGAGGTGATTGGGTCCGCCCTCGCCGCCGCTGTTGCGTGGAACCTCGTGACCTGGCGCTACGGCTTGCCATCGAGCTCGGGCCACGCCCTGGTCGGGGGGCTGGTGGGGGCGGCGATCGCCGAGGGCGGTATTCACGCCGTGCGCTGGGGCGGGCTGGACGGCTGGCATCCGGTGGGCGTCTTCGGGACCCTGATCGCCCTCGCCATCTCGCCTCCGCTGGGTGCATTCGGCGCGCTCGTGGTGATCCGCGGGTTGCGATTGGCTGCACGTCGGGCGACGCGTCAGTGGCGCGGCCCGGTACGCGGGAGCCAATGGGTGACGTCGGCGGCGCTCTCGTTCAGCCACGGGGCCAACGATGCTCAGAAGTCTGTGGGGGTGATCGCCGCGCTGCTCCTCGCCAACGGACGGATCGACTCCCTCGCTGCTCCAACCTGGGTTGCGCTCGCTTGCGGTGTGGCTCTCACCCTCGGCACGTCACTGGGCGGATGGCGCATCATCCGCACCGTGGGCCGCCGCATCTACCGAATCACCTCGCTCGAGGGCATCGCCAGCCAGAGCTGCTCGGCTGGGGTCATCCTCACGGCATCGTTTGCGGGCGCGCCAACCTCGACGACCCAGGTAGTCGCCTCGTCGGTGGTCGGCATCGGCATCGGACGATGGCGCCTGCGCCACGTTCACTGGAGCATCGTCGGCCAGATGGGCAGTGCCTGGCTGATCACGATCCCGATCACGACCGCTCTGGCGGCGGTCACGCTGGAGGGTGTTCGATGGCTCACATGAGGTCCCATTGGTTCCTGCCCGAGACGCCGGATGTATTGGGGCTGTTGCGCCAGCAGCTCGCCGTCACGATCGAGGGCATCGACATATTCGTCGCCTGGGCCGCCGGCGACGCCAGCGAGGCCGAAAGGCTCCGCGAGGCGGAGCACCGCGGCGACGTCGCCAAGCGCGAGCTCCTGCACGAGCTGCGGGCCGCCTTCGTCACCCCCCTCGAGCCCGAGGACGTCTTCGCGCTCTCGCGTAGCATGGATCGGATCCTGGATTACGCCCGCGACCTCGCGAGTGAATCCGAGGCGATGGCGATCACGCCCGACGCCGGAATCGCGGAGATGGCGCGGCTCCTCGCCGAGGCCGTTCGCCACTTGGATCGCGCGATCGCCCAGCTCGGCTCCGATGGCGAGGGTGCTACCGAAGCGGCGGACGAGGCGATCCGGGCGGAGCGGAGGCTCGGGCACGTCTATTACAGCGGGACGGCGGCGCTGCTCGAGGTTCGGGACATGCGCGAGCGGATCGGCCTGCGAGAGCTATATCGGCGCTGCTCGAGGATCGGTGAGGTTGTGATCGACGTCGCGGAACGCGTGGTCTACGCGGTCGTCAAGCAGAGCTGAGGCGGCCTCACTCCGTTCCGGGTGGGCCGGAACCCGAACCGGTCGAGGTCCAGGTGCTCGGCCAGGGGGACTTCGCGGGCGGACTCTCCACGCGCACCCTGGCATCGACGATCAACGTTCCCCGTGGCGTCGCCACCACCGGATTCAGATCGAGCTCGGCGATCTCGTCGTGCCCCTCAACCATCGCGCTCAGCCGCAGGAGTACCTCCTCCACCGTTCGCACGTCGACCCCAGGCGCTCCGCGGTAGCCCTCCAGCAACGGATACGTCGCCAGCGAACGGAGCATCTGGCGAGCGTCCGTGGCGCTCAGGGGGCTGAGTCTCACCGAGACGTCCTTCAGGACCTCCGCCTGCACGCCGCCGGCGCCGCACGCCACCACTGGGCCGAACATCGCGTCGCCCACTACACCGATCAGGAGCTCGACGCCCCCCTCGACCATCCGCTGAACGATGAACTGCTCACGGGTGATTCCCGCTTTCGCGAGCGACTCATCCATCTGGATCGCCTCCCATGACACCTCCGCGCCCCCTTGGAGCCCCGCCTTGACGGCTCCCAGATCCGTCTTGTGGACGATCTTTGGCCCGACCGCCTTCAGGGCCACGCGGCCGCCGAGCTCGTCAGCGGCGTGTCCGGCGGCGACCGGATCCGATACGGCGCGCCATTCGGGGACTGGCAACCCGTAGCAGTCGAGCAGTCGAGCGACCGGGCCTGCGCCCAGCCAGCCGCCGCCGTCGTGGAGGGCCTCGGCGATCACGGCGGCCCCCTCGGCGGCTCCCAGCTCACCCAGATCCGGAGGCTCCTCGGCGGGCCGGTCCCTCCACTCGACATGGCGCACCACCCGGGCCAGCGAGCGAGCGGCGTCTTCCGGGTAGAGATAGGTGGGCACTCCTCCCGCGGCCGTCATCGCGGCGTGGTCGACTGCTGACATGAAGACGGCCTGCACCGGGATCGGCCTCGTCCTCGAGGCGAGCGCCTCCTCCACGGCCTGGGCGACGTCCTCGGCCGTCGTCAGCAGTGGGCGGACGAAGATCACGATGAGCGCATCGGCGCCATCCCAGGAGCCGACGGTGTCGATGGCGCGCCGGTAGTGGTCCGCGGAGGCGGTCGCGATCATGTCGACCGGATTGCCGGTCGACGCCTCGGGGGGGAGGAACTCCCGCAGCTCGTCCTGGACCGACTCCGGCAGGTCGGGGACCTCGAGGCCGGCGGCCTCGCAGGCGTCCGCGCACATGATCCCGGGCCCCCCGGCATTGGTGATCATCGCGACGCTGCGTCCCGTGGGCAGCGGCTGGTTGGCGAGCAGCGAGGCGACGTCGAGCAGATCGGCAAGGCTGTCGGCGCGGATCACTCCCGCCTGCTCGAACAGCGCGTCCACCGTCACGTCAGAGGCGGCCAGGAGGGCGCCTGTATGAGACGAGGTGGCGCGAGCGCCGGCCCGGGAGCGGCCGCTCTTCACGACGACGATCGGCTTGCGCGACCCGACCCGGCGGGCGACGCGGGAGAAACGGCGCGGATCGCTGAAGGACTCGATGTAAAGCAGGGCCACTGAAGTGGCCTCGTCTTCCTCCCAGTACTCCAAGAGGTCGTTTCCGGTGACGTCGGCTCGATTGCCGATCGATGCAAACGACGAGATCCCCAGGCTCCGATCCCGGGCCAGCTCGATGACTGCCAAACCGAGGGCCCCGCTCTGCGACAGGAAGCCGACGTTGCCGGGGGCCGGCATCGCGGGAGCGAAGGTGGCATCGAGCCTCACCTCCGGAACGGTGTTCAGGATGCCGAGGCAGTTGGGGCCGATCAGCCTCATCCCCGACTCTCGGCAGATGGACACCAGCTCTCGCTGCCGTTCGGTGCCGGCTGCGCCCGTCTCGGCAAAGCCTGCCGAGATCACCACCAGTCCCGCCACGCCCTTGGCGGCACACGTGGTGGCTACCCCGGCCACCTCGGCGGCTGGCACCGCGATCACGGCCAGATCGACGTCCCCCGGCACGTCGGAGATCGTGGCGTAGGCGCGCACCGACTGGACGACGTCGGCGGCCGGGTTCACCGGATGAACCACGCCGCTGAAGCCGGCATCGAGAAGGTTGTGGAAGATCTCGCCGCCGACCGTGCCCCGATTCCGCGACGCGCCGATGACGGCGATCGAGCGGGGCTGCAGGAATCGCCTCACGGCAGCGGCTGCGGCGATCCCGTCGCGCCGCTGAAAGCGCTCGACCGATTCTGCGGAGAGCGAGGTCGGTAACTCGACGTGGATCGAACCGGGTACGGACGAGAGCTCCAACGGAAGCCCGCTCTCCTCGAATACCTCGATCATCCGGTGGTTCTCCGCCAGCACCTCCGCCTCGAGGATCTCGACGTCGTTGTCCGCGGCCGCGTCGGCCAGGTGAGCGAGAAGGATCGTTCCGAGCCCCCGTCCTTGCATCTCGTCCGCGATCGCGAAAGCGACCTCCGCGCGCTGCGGCCCGGTTCGAACGTACATCGCATGGGCGACGACGTCGGCCTGCGGACCCCGGGTGGCGATCAATCCGAACGTGTCGTCGTAGTCGACGTCCAGAGCCCTCGAGACCGCGTCGGACGTGCTCACCGCAGCCGAGAAGAATCGGAAGGTTCTCGATTGCTCCGAAAGGCACTCGAAGAAGCGGCGAAGTCCCGGCTGATCAGCGCTTCGCACCGGGCGCACCGAGAGCGTGGAGCCGTCGCGGAGCACCACGTCCGCCTCACGGTGGGATGGATATGTCGTAGCCATCTCGGGTTGGCCTCGCGAGACGATTATGGACCGGGCCGCGGCCCGTGGGGTTGCAGCCTCGCGCATCGAGGTGCGCCCTCAATAGGGGGATGTCCCTCCGGAGACCGTGGCGTTCTACGGATGACATCGCGAGGCCCCGGTGATTCCATGACGGGACCATGAGCTTCACGGCAAGAGCGCGCCGGGTCGGTGACGCCCTTCAGCAGGAGATCGATGTCAACGGACGCCATACGATCGTCACCGACGAGCCCGAGCCGCTCGGCGGAACGGACGCCGGCCCCGCCCCGCACGAGCTTCTCCCCGCCTCCCTCGCCGGGTGCATCGGGACGATGATCTCCCGCTTCGCCCAGGTCCGTGGATGGCCGCTGGGAGAGCTCGTCGTCGACGTCGACTACGACGCCGAGTCCGTGCCAAGGCGCGTCGAGGTGGCGGTCCGGATCTCGGGAGACCTCTCCGACGATCAGATCGAGCGGCTCAAGCGGGTTGCGAAGACCTGCCCCGTTCGGCGGGCGCTCGAGTCCGACTTCGAGTTCGACGAGCGGTTCACCGTGTTGCCCCTTGCCGAACCGATGCGGGCCGACTAGATCTCCTCCGGCTCCATCCTGATCGCCCCCGAGGGGCATTCGGCGACGCACATCCCGCAGCCTTTGCAGTAGTCGAGGTCGATCGCGTAACCGTTCACGTTGGCGTTCGCGGCATCGCTCAGCTTCAGCACCGCGTTGTCGGGGCAGACGCCGTAGCAGTTGTCGCACGAGAAGCAGTTGCCGCATGACAGGCAGCGCCGGGCTTCATAAAGCGCCGTCGAGGGATCCAGCCCGTGAACGATCTCGTCGAAGGTGGAGCGACGGCGAGCTGCTTCGAGCCGGCGGCGGTGAGTTCGCGGGGCATCCGCGTAGTACCAGGTGTTGAGCGTCTCGAAGCTCGCGAGCTCGTGCGGCGGGTCGGGTTCGTAGGGGCGATCCCGCAGCCATCCGTCGATGTTGCGGGCGGCTCGCTTCCCGTGGCCGATTCCGACGGTGACGGTCCGCTCGGCCGGCACCATGTCCCCGCCGGCGAAGATCCCGGGGTGGCCGGTCATCATGTCGGGGCCAACCTTGACCACCCCGTCCTCTACCTCGAGGCCCGGCACCCCCTCCAGCAGCGAGAGGTCGGCCTCCTGACCGAGGGCGAGGATCAGCGAATCGGCCTCGAGCTCCTCGATCTCGCCGGTGGGCTGGGGGAAGCCGGTCTCGTCGAGCTCCATCCGCTCCAGTACGAGCGACCCCTCCTCGGCGCGCTTGATCGTGGACAGCCACTTCATCATCACGCCCTCCTCCTCGGCCTCGGCGACCTCGAAGTCGTGCGCGGGCATGCGCTCGCGGGTCCGGCGGTAGACGACGATCGCGTCCGTGGCGCCAAGGCGCTTCGCGGTTCGCGCGGCGTCCATCGCGGTGTTGCCGCCGCCGTAGACCACCACACGACGACCGAGGAGCGGCTGCTCACCCTCCTCGATGCCGTGGAGCATGGAGACGGCGTCGAGGATCCGCGCCGCCTCGCCGGCCGGGATATATGCGCGCTTGCCGATGTGGGCCCCGACCGCCAGGAAGGCGGCGTCGAAGCCGCCGGATTCCTTGCTGTCGAGGATGTTGGAGACCTTCCGGTTCACCTCGAGCGTCACGCCCATCTCCAAAATGCGCTCGACTTCCGCGTCGAGCACGTCGCGGGGCAGCCTGTACTTCGGGATCCCGAACCGCATCATCCCGCCGGTCATCGGCCCGGCCTCGTGGATCGTCACCTCGTGTCCGAGCCGCCGGAGGTGATACGCGGCTGAGAGCCCGGAGGGCCCGGCGCCCACCACCAGCACCCGCTTGCCCGAGTGCTCGGCAGGAGCCTCGATGTGCCAGCCGCGCTCGATGGCCTCGTCGCCCAGGAACCTCTCCACCGAGTTGATCCCGACCGATTCGTCGAGTTGCCCGCGATTGCACGCGGTCTCGCACGGGTGGTAACAGATCCGCCCCATGATCGCCGGGAACGGGTTGTCGTCCATGAGCTTTCGCCAGGCCCGCTCGTAGCCGTCGCCACCGTCCTCGGCCTCGTACAGCCAAGCCTGGATGTTCTCGCCCGCCGGGCAGGCGTGGTTGCAGGGAGGCAGGCGATCCACGTGAACGGCCCGCTCAGTGCGCCAGGTGCCGGTCTTGTTGGCGAGGCTCGACGCGACGTCCAGGGTGATCGCATACGGCTTCTCCATCACTTGGCCCCCGGTAGCTCCCCGCCTTCCTCCGTCGAGGCGAGGAGGCCAAATCGCCTGATGTTGCGGTCCGCCTGCTTCTGGAGACGCTCGATGACGTTAGGGTGCCCATCGGGTCCGAACAGGTGCGCGTAGCGCCGCTGGAGCTTCAGGTATTCCTCCACAGGCACCGCCCGGCGGATCTTCGAGGCGCCCACCACCTCACCCTGCTCGGCCTCAAACACCGGGAAGAGCCCGGTCTCCTTGGCGAGGCGGGCGATTCGGATCGTGTCGCGCGAGGCCGAGCCCCAGCCGAGCGGGCAGGGCACGAAGACATGGAGGTAGCGTGCCCCCCGAAACTCCATCGCCCGCTCAACCTTGTACTCGAGATCCCGCAACTCGGCGACCGTTGCCGTCGCCACATAGGGAATCTCGTGTGCCATCGCTATCAGCGGTACGTTCTTGCCCTGCCCGAACTCGTTCCCCGGGGTTCCCCCGACCGGCTTCGTGGTCGCGGTGCGGGCCCCGGGCGGGGTCGCGCCCGAGCGCTGCACGCCCGTGTTCATGTATGCCTCGTTGTCGTAGCAGACGTAGAGCACGTCGTCATTGCGCTCGAACATCCCGGAGAGACAGGCAAAGCCGATGTCGACGGTGCCCCCGTCGCCGCCCTGTCCGACCACACGGATGTCCGGGCGTCCCTTGACCTTGAGTGCCGCGGCCACTCCCGTGGCTACCGCAGGCGCGTTTCCGAACAGCGAGTGGATCCAGGGGAGCTGCCAGGACGATTCCGGAAACGGCGTGGAGAAGACCTCGAGGCAGCCGGTGGCGTTCGCGGCGATGAGCTGGCCGCCCGTGGCCCGCATCGCGGCGTCCAGGGCGTAGCGCGCGCCGAGCGCCTCCCCACATCCCTGGCACGCCCGGTGGCCGGAGGTGAGGGTGTTCGAGCGCTCCGAGCGTGCCTGCACCGATCGCTGGTCGGGGTCCAGCAGCCGATTGCCGACCACGAAGGTTCCTGCCTGGTAGAGCTTGACCTCCTGATAGGGCATGGCCAATCCTCAGTGCGACCTCGCGGCGACGATGCCTAGGTCGCGCAGCATGTTCTCCGCGTGTGGCCCGGTGCGTCCCTTGCCGGCACGCTCGAGCTCTCGCTGGACGATCTCTGAGTTCAGGTCCAGGAAGTGGAGTCGGCCCGACTCGAGCCGGTCCGCAAGCACGTCTTCGAACAGGGCGTGCAGCGAGCGCTTGGTTATCGAGCGCCCGCCGAGCCCCGCGACCACGTCGTACACGCGCGCCGGCATCCCCGAGAGCGCCAGGCGCACGTTCTGGCCGACGATTCCCCCTGCGCCCACGGCGAAGGCCTTCTCCAGGACGACGATGCGCCGCGCGTCCTCGAGCGCCTCGCGGACCTCGCCCAGCGGATACGGCCGGAAGCACTTGATCGCCAACGCGCCGATCTTTACCCCTTCATCGCGCAGCTCATCGACTACGTCCTCGATCGTGCCGAGGACGGATCCCAGGGCGACCACGATCGTCTCGGCGTCGTCCGCGCGGTAGGTCCTCACCAGTCCGCCCGATGGGCGTCCGAATGCTGATTCGAACTCCTCGGCGATGCGAGGGATCGAGTCGAGCGCCTGCATCTGCTTCGCGTGCATCAGGTACTTGACCTCCGTGAACGCCTCCGGTCCCACCATCGCACCGATCGTCACGGGGTCCGAGGGGTCGAGGACCTGACGCGGCTCGTACGGTGGGAGGAATGAGTCGACGTCGTCCTGCCCGGGCACGTCCACCTCCTCGTAGGCGTGGGTGAGGATGAACCCGTCCATGCAGACCATGACCGGGAGGGACAGCTCCTCGGCTAGACGGTACGCCTGGATGTGCAGGTCGAGCGCCTCCTGGTTCGACTCCGCGTAGAGCTGGATCCAGCCGGAGTCGCGCTGTGACATCGAGTCGGAGTGGTCATTCCAGATGTTGATCGGGGCACCAATCGCACGGTTGGCGACTGTCATGACGATCGGGAACCCGAGGCCCGAGGCGTTATAGAGCGCCTCGACCATGAAGAGCAGTCCCTGGCTCGCGGTGGCGGTGTAGGTGCGGGCGCCGGTCGCCGAGGCGCCGATCGCCACCGACATCGCGGCGAACTCAGACTCCACGCTCACGAACTCACACGGATCGATCTTCCCCACGCGTACCAGGTCGGATAGGCGCTCGACGATATGGGTCTGCGGCGAGATCGGATAGGCGCAGATCACCTCGGGCCGGCACCGCGCCACCGCCTCGGCCACCGCCTGCGAGCCCTCCTTCTGCTCAAGCAAGGCTCGTGGCCTCCGTCCTCGAGCGCACGTAATCGTGGGCTGCCCTGGCCCCAGCGGCGTTTCGCTCGCCGATCGGCCCGTCGAACCGCCGCGCGATCGCGGTCAGCACCGAGTCCAGCGAGACGACACGGGTGAATGCCGCGAAGCCGCCGAGCAGGATCGCGTTCGGAAGCGGCCGCCCCAGATGCTCGCGGGCCAGCTCGGTCGCCGGCACCGTCAGCACGCGGCCGTCCGGGAGCCGTTGCATGAGGTCGCTCAGGCCGAGCCCTTCGGGGTCCTTGCCGGAGTTGATCAGGACGCTCCCCTCGGTGGGGAGCCCGCCGAAGACGTCCACCTGATGTAGCAGGGTCGGATCCTGCACGATCAGCGCGTCAGGCGCGGCGATGGGCTCGCGATTGCGAATCGGCGCGTCGTCGATGCGGCAGAACGAGACCACCGGAGCCCCGGTTCGTTCGGAGCCGAAGCTGGGAAACGCCTGCGCGTGGCGGCCCTCGGCGAAGGCGGCCACGGACAGCATCTCCGCGGCCGTCACGGCCCCCTGCCCGCCCCGCCCGTGGATCCGCACCTGGAACATCGATCACGACCGCGAGACGCTCTCCGCCCGGTCGTCCCGCTCGAGGGCTGCCCCCGCGCCGCGGGGCGTGACCCAGACCGGGCAGGGCGCGGTCCGCATCACCTCAGCGGAGACGCTTCCGAGCAGCGTGCGCCGAACCGGGCCGCGGCCGCGCGACCCGATGACCAACAGGTCGAGCTCGATTCCCTGGTCGGCGAGCACCGGCGCCGCGGGGCCCTCCACGAGGACCGCCTCGACGTGCGAGCCGACACCGGCCGAGGCTGCCTCGCCCTCCAGCGCGGTGCGTTCGTCGTCGACCCGGGCGCGCTCATCCGCGGCCCTGATCAGCCGCAACGTCCCATCCATGGCGGCGGCGAGTCGGGCGCCCTCGGCGAGGGCGATTCTCGACTCCGCCGACCCGTCGTGGGCGACGCCAATGACCCCGAAGCCGAAATGCTCGCCGCGGGCAAACCCGCGGGGGGCCACGATCACCGAGCAGGGGGCGCCGGCCAGGAGCTGCTCGCCAACGCTGCCGGGCAGGATGCGCCCGATGGCGCCGCGATGCGTCGAACCGACCACGATCGCCGCTGCCTGCTCGGCCTCCGCGACGTCGTGAAGCGCCTCGGCGGGCGAGCTCGCGCCGAGCGCCACGGTCCTCACGCCGAGCCCCTGGAATCGGCTCCTGGCCTGGGCGAAGAGTGGCGCAGAGTCCTCCGCCAAACGACGCTCGAACCCCCCCTCGTCCATGTCGGCGCGGGGCGGGGGGAAGCAGGCGACGACGATCACCGTCGCCCCCTCGAGGCGGGCGATCCGGCCGCCGAGCTCCAGAGCATCCCGCGACTCCGCGCTGCCGTCGAAGCCGATCACGATCGTCTGTGGCATGGTCTCCTCTCGATGCGCTTGCGCGCCGACTGAACCGGTCCGGTAGACGATAGGCGGTGAGGCACCGACAACCATCGGCCGTGTTCCGCAGAGGTCCTCCGTAGAAAGCCCGGTGGAACCGTCCCGGTCCCTACACGTTCAGCAGCGCGCTCAGTCCGAGCATCAGGCCTGTGCCGCCGGCGAGTCCGGCGGCGCCCTGCCAGCCACCGGCCAACGCCGGGGGCGCGAGCTCTGCCGCGACCAGGGCCAGCATCGCACCGGCGGCGAAGGCGAACGAGAAAGGGAGCAGCGCGGTGATCTGCTCGACCGCCACGAACGCGATCAGGGCACCGATCGGCTGAGGCGCACTCGTTCCGACAGCTGCCCAGAACTGCTGCGAGTGTCCGAAGCCGGAGGCCTCCATCGGGATCGCGACGCTCGTTCCCTCCGGGATGTTCTGGATCGCGATCGCCACGATCACGAACAGGCCGATGCCGGCGGGGTCAGATGCGTAGGCCGTGCCGATCGCGAAGCCCTCCGGGAGGCTGTGCGCGAAAAGGACAGCGAAGACAAGGACCGCGGTGCGAACGTCGGCGCCCCGAAGCCTGCCGACGTGAAGGTCGGATAGCTGGAGGAGAAGGCGGGTCACGATCAGGAAGAGAACGCCGGCGAGCAGGCCCGCGGCGACGGTGGCGACGGCGCCCTGACCGAGCGCAGGCCGCAACAGCCCCACGATGGAGGCCACGGACATGACTCCGCCTGCGATGCCGAACAGCATCGGGCGCAGCGCCGCAACCCGATGCCCCAGCAGGTAGACGGGAATGACGCCCAGGCCCGTGGCCAGCGCCGTGCCGGCGCCCGCAAGGACCACCGTCAGCATCGGAAAGCCAAAAAAACCGCGGGACCGCGCCGGCTCAGTCCGTGTCGCCCGCGGCTGTGACGGGCCGGGAGCTCCACGTGGCGCTTCTCGGCATGACGAGCACCGGGCAGGGAGCGCTTCGGACCACCTTCGCCGAGACGCCCCCGAGCAGCACCTGGCCGAGCGGTCCGTGGCCGCGCGAGCCCATCACCAGCAGGTCCACTCCAAGCTCGGCCTCCTTCAACAGCTCCTCCGCGGCGCGGCCCTTCCGCAACAGTCCCTTCGCGCGGACCGCCGCCGGCAGGGCATCGACCGCCTCGTGGAGACGCTCCTCCATCGCCTCGCGTTGCGTCACGGCGCCGACATCCGCGACTCCCATCGGTGCGAGACCGGCCGCGGGCGGCGCAAACGGCTCGTGAACCGCCACCACGCGGACGGTCGCACTGCTCGCCTCGGCGAGCCCGCGAGCGACCTCGAGCCCTAACTCGGATTCGAGCGAACCGTCAAAAGCAACCGCCAATACGCGCGGCTCACCATCGTTCCTTGAGGCGAACCCTCTCGGAGCCACGGCGACCCCGCAGGGCGAGCCGTGAAGCAGGCGCTCGGCGACGCTGCCGGGATAGATGCGGCCGACGGGCCCGCGGTGCGTCGAGCCCAGCACGATCGCATCCGCGCCTTGATTTTCGGCGAGTGTTCGCAGGGCCTCGGCCGGCGGGTCGTTTCCGGTCACGCACGTCTCGACGTCGAGCTCCGAGAGTGAGGGGAGCACGGCGGCGAAGAGTCGGTCGGAGTCCTCCTCGAGTGCGGCCTCGTATCCCTCGAGTCCGATCGACTCCTTCTTGACCGGAAGCACGGCCGCGAGGATCAGCCTCCCTCCCGCCAACCGCGCCAGCATTCGTCCAAGCGCCAGCGCGTCACGCGCCTCGGTGCGGCCGTCGTAGCCGACCATGACCTTGGCGAGCATGGGCTAGAGGCCTTCCGAGGCGATCGCTCCGGCGAGGTCGTGAGTCGAGAGGACGCCGATTGCCTTCGCGGACTGAGGATCGAGGACGATGAGGTGAGTGAGCTCATGGTCCGCCATCATCTGCGCTGCCCGCTCGAGTGACTCGTCCGCGTCGACGGTGAGGAACTCCATGCCAGCGATCCTTTCGCCGGTCATGGTCTGGGCAGCTGACGAAAGGGGGGTGTCCGCCGCGCAGGTGAAGAGCCCCTTGTGCATCGCCTCCGAGACGGCGGTCTCCGTGAGGGCGGAGGAAACGGAGCCTTCACCGCTTGCGGTCATGTTGCAACCCTAGAGGCCGTCGGACGATCCGTCATCGTGGCGGGCCTCGGTGCTGCTTCCGTAGTCCCCCGTATTCGGCCGCAGCCTTTCACGGATGACGGCCTTCTTTCGCGGCGGAATGATCCTCGCGATCAGGAGTTCAGAGGGATGGATGTCAGAGGACCTCGCCCAGAAACCCCACGGCGACCCCAAGCCCGGCAGGCTTCGGCTGACCGCCGTCTGTCGGCGGTCGTCGCCCGGCGCTTCGACCGGATCGTCCAACGAGCTGGGGCCGAGCTCAGGCGACACCCTCGCGGAACCTGGGGGGCGGTCGGGCCGTCCAATCCGCCGGGAAGCCCTGCTCGCGGCCGCGATCGGCGCGGCCGCGATCGGCGGCCTCTACGTGCTCCTCCCTCAGCTCGCCGGGCTCTCGGACACCTGGCAGCGGATCAATCGTGGGGACCCCGCCTGGCTCGCGGTCGCCGTGCTGTTCGAGATCCTGTCGTTCGGTGCCTACATCGCCCTGTTCCGGGCGGTGTTCGCAGCCCACCACCAACGGCGCATCGACCTGCGCGCGAGCTATGAGATCACCATGGCCGGCCTGGCCGCAACCCGGTTGTTCGCCCTGGCCGGCATCGGCGGGATCGCCATCACGACCTGGGCCCTGCGCCGCGCGGCGATGACGCGACGTGAGGTGGTCAGGCGGATGACGGCTTATCTGGTGCTCGTCTACGGCGTGTTCATGGTTGCCCTGATCGTCGGGGGGGTCGGACTGAGACTCGGCCTGTTCACGGGCGCTGCGCCTTTCGCCCTCACCGTCGTCCCGGCGACCTTCGCAGCCTGCGTGATCGCGCTCGCGCTTGGACTCGCCGGACTGCCGTCGGATACCGAGCATCGCATCCGCCGCTTCGAGCGCCGACTGCGCGTCCCACCGCGGGTGCGGAATGCCCTCGCGGTCGCTCCCGGGTTGGTCGCCGAGGGGGTGCGAGGCGCCCTCGCGCTCATGCGACGGCGGCCGCTCAGCCTCGTGGGGGCGGTCGCCTGGTGGGGCTTCGACATCGCCGTACTCTGGGCGGCCTTCGAGGCGTTTGGTGGAACACCGAGCGTCGCGGTGATCGTGGTCTCGTACTTCGTCGGCATGCTTGCCAACACCCTGCCGCTCCCCGGGGGGATCGGGGGCGTGGAGGGCGGCATGATCGGCGCGCTGATCGGCTTCGGCGTCGCTCCCGGCCTGGCCATCGTCGCCGTCCTCTCCTATCGAGCGATCGCCTTCTGGCTGCCCACGATCCCCGGCGTGATCGCCTTCATGAGCCTGAGGCGCACGGTCCACCGGTGGGAGCTCCAGGATGACCTCGAGGCCTTGCCCGGGCATCGTGCGAGCGGCTGATTAGGCCGAGCTCGGTGCGTGTGAATGCCGCCGACGCTGTGCGTAGCGGCGCAGCTCATCTGCGCCCCAGACGATGAAGGGGAACGGGAGGAGGATGAGCAGGTCACTCGGGCTCAACGCTGCCGTCCCCAGCAAGGCCTGGAATGCGGGCACATAGACGATGAGCGCCGCAAGCGCGAGCTCGAACGCGATGCCCCACAAGAGCAACCGGTTGCTGAGCACGCCAACCGAGAACAGCGAGGCGGTCTCGGTCCTGGAAGCAAATGCGGTCCCGATCTGGGCGACCACCATCGACATGAAAGTCATCGTGGTCGCCTGCTGGTAGGTGTGGTGAAGCGGGGTTCCCGCGCCGACCGGGTCACCTGGGCTCCAGCCTCCACGCAGCAGCACGTAGAAATAGGCGCCCATCTGGAGGGCGGCTGCGATCGCGCCGAGGAACAACCAGGCCCTGGCGAGCATCGCGCCTCTGATGATGCCCTCGT
This sequence comes from Solirubrobacterales bacterium, assembly GCA_036558385.1. Taxonomy (GTDB): domain Bacteria; phylum Actinomycetota; class Thermoleophilia; order Solirubrobacterales; family 70-9; genus AC-56. The sequence goes on from DATBFS010000050.1 coordinate 38,889, forward strand.
CGCGCGATCGTGGCGCACGGTCCATGATCCCCGGCTCGGCGGGCTCACGCCCGAGCGCGAGCGCCGGAAGCGTCTCCGTGCCGACGTCGAAGGCCAGCAGCTGGAGAACGGTGAGGGGCAGGGGAATGGCTCCGCCGCCGAGGGCAAAGACCAGGAACGGTGTTACCTCCGGCGTCGCGTGGGCGAAGATGTAGACGATGAACTTGCGGATGTTGTCGTAGATCCGCCGGCCCGCGGCAACCGCCGCGACGATCGTCGCGAAGTTGTCGTCCGTCAGGACCATCGTCGCCGCCTCGCGGGCCACGTCGGTCCCCGATCGACCCATGGCGACGCCGATGTCGGCGCGCCGCAGCGCGGGGGCGTCGTTCACTCCGTCACCGGTCATGGCCACGACGTGGTGCTCGGCGCGCAGCGCGTCGGCAATCCGCAGCTTGGCCTCGGGGGTGCTGCGGGCGAAGATCAGCTCCTGGCCCTCCCGAAGCAGGTGGTCGAGCTGGGCCTCGGTCATGGCCTCGAGCTCCTCCTCGGTGACGATCGTCGGGTCGCGGCGGGCGATCCCGATGCGGCGGGCGATCGCCGCCGCGGTAAGCGGGTGATCGCCGGTGACCACGATGATGCGGATGCCCGCTTGGTGGCAGCGCTCGACCGCATCGGCGACCTCCGGCCGTGGCGGATCGAGCATGGCGACGAAGCCGAGTAGCACAAGGTCCCGCTCGGCGTCCTCGCGGCGGCTAGGGGGGTCGCCGTCGACCTGGCGTTGGGCCACGGCGAGAACCCGCAGGCCGTCATTGGCATAGGCGTCGACCAGCCCCTCGAGTCGACGCCGCTCGGATGGGTCCAAAGGTTCCCACCCGCCGTCAGCGTCGACGGCTCGGTTGCAACGAGGCAGGACCGCCTCCGGAGCGCCCTTCGTGTGGATCCAAGTTACGTCGTCCGTTGCGTCGATCGTCGACATGAGCTTGAGCGTGGGATCGAAGTGGAACTGGGCCCGTCGCCGTCGCTCGCGAGCGTCATCGTCGACGTTGGCACCCAGCCATCGGGCGGCTGCGAGCAGCGCAAGCTCTGTGGGATCGCCGCTCGCGTCCCCGTTGCTCCCGAGAAGCGCGTTGTTGCACGCCGCGATCGCGACCGCAAGCGACTGCAGCGCTGGCGACCGCTCGCGAGGTGCCTCGTGGTCTGCCCTCTCGAGGTCGAGCTCGCCCGGCGGCGTCCAGATCCGAGTCACCCGCATCCGGTTCTCGGTCAAGGTGCCGGTCTTGTCGGTGCAGACGACGTCGGTCGAGCCGAGCGTCTCGATCGCGCTGAGCCGCTTGACTACCGCGCCCTGGCGAACGAGCCCTCGCACCCCCACGGCCAAAGCGAGGGTGATCACCGGCAGCAGACCCTCGGGAACGTTGCCGACAATCAACCCGATCGCGAACACGACGGCGTCGTGGATCGAGAGCCCGGCCGCGAGGGTAGCCAGCGGGATGAAGCCGATGCCGAGGATGACGGCGATCCCGGCGATCAGCCAGGCGACCCGACGGACCTGGCGCTCGAGTGGGCTCTCCTCGGCCTCGACGCGCTCCGAGAGCGAGGCGATCCGCCCGAGCTCGGTGCGCATCCCGGTCGCGTACACGAGGGCCTGGGCATCTCCGCCACTGCAGGTTGTCCCGCTGAAGACGAGCTCCCGGGCCTGAACGAGGGGCCGACCAGTGTCGACGAGGTCGGCCGAGCGCACCACGGTGGTCGACTCGCCGGTCAGCGCGGACATGTCGACTTCCACGGCGCCCGCGATCAGGCGGGCGTCGGCCGAGATACGATCGCCCTCGGCGATTACCAGCACGTCGCCGCGGACAAGCTCGCGGGCCTCGACCTCGGTCCGCTCTCCGTCGCGGATCACGGAGGCGTGGGTCGGCAGGAACTGCTTCAGTGCTTCGACAGCGCGCTCGGCCTGCTGCTCTTGGACGAAGGCGAACCCGGCGTTGAGGACGATCACGACGACCACGGCGACCGACACCGCGGTGATGCCCGCGGCCGCCGCCAGCGCCGCCGCCCCCCAGAGCAGCAGCGCCAGAGGATGCGTGAACTGCCGAGCCAGCTCGCGTGGCCAGTGGACCTGTTTTCGGCTCTCCAGCTCGTTCGGCCCGTCAGTGACGAGGCGCCGTCCGGCCTCTCTCGCGGATAGGCCTGTGCGCGAGGTGCGAAGGTCGCGGACCAGCAGGTCGATTCGCTCGCTCGGGTCAATCCTCGGCGCCCGCTCGGCGCTCACGACGATTTCTTCGTCCGCGACCACAGCGTCCGTTCCGCTGATACATCCGCATGCCGGTCAGGCGTGGCACCGGTGGCCAGACCGGTATCCGATCCGGGGTGTCTACGGATGCGCTTCGGCGTGCGAGCGAACGATACTCACAAGCACCGCGACGAAAGGAATGCCGTGACATCGGGAGAGCACCCGACGTTTCGCGCCAAGCCAGGCGATCGGCTCGTAGTCCGGGGCCACCACCTGGGTGAGCCCGAGCAGGACGGAGAGATCTTGAAGGTTGTCGGCGACGACGGGGCCCCTCCGTACCTAATCCGCTGGGAGGACGGTCATGAGTCCGAGGTCTTCCCCGGCCCCGACGCGTACATCCAGCACTTCGAGGACTAACCAGGCGGCCCTGACGCGGGCCATTGACATGTTCCCCGGCGGAGGAGAGGATCTTCATCGAGCGATGGGGATGAAGATCGCAAGGCAAGGGCGCCGGTAGCCCGTGGGGTGGCGAGAGGGGACCGAGGGAGGCCCGGCTTCCCAGCCACCGACGGGAGGCAAGAGAGACCTCCTGGCACCCGGCGGGTCGTTTTCACAGGCGACGACGTCCGTGCGGGCCAGAAGTTGGACCCGTGGCCGCACTAGGAGGCGGCCGCTTCCACCGGTGATCTCCCTCGCAATGGTTGGCTTTGGGCTGCTCGTCATCTGCGCGGGAGCCGTGCTCAACCCCTACGAGCCTCCTCCCATCCCCTGAGGGCCGGATCCCCATCTCTCCGCCCACCATAGAAACCGTAGGCCTTACGAAGTTCTACGGACGACACCGGGGCATTGAGGACGTAAGCCTGGCAGTTATGAAAGGCGAGGTCTTCGGGCTTCTCGGTCCGAACGGCGCGGGCAAGACCACCCTGATCAGGACGTTGCTCGATCTGCTGCATCCAAGCAGTGGGAACGCCCGGATCTTTGGGCTAGACAGCCATCGCGATTCAGTACGGATAGCGCAGCGTCTTGGCCACCTGCCCGGGGAATTCGCCTTCGGAAACCGCATCACGGGCGCCGAGATGCTTTCCATCCTGGCCGACATCCGGCGAGCCGATCTGGGCCACTCGGACGACCTGGCCCAGCGCTTCCGAGCGGATCTCAGCCGTCCGCTAGGCGAGCTCTCGCGCGGCAATCGGCAGAAGGTGGGGCTGATCTCGGCGGTGTTTCACCGGCCGGACCTGTTGATCCTGGACGAGCCGACAAGCGGGCTTGACCCCTTGATGCAGGAGGAATTCCTATCCCTGGTGCGAGAAGAGCAGACCCGCGGCTGCACGATCCTCATCTCCTCGCACGAGCTTGATGAGGTGGAGCGAGTCTGCGAGCGGGTCGGAATCATTCGGGACGGCCGCCTGATCGCCGTCGAGCGTGTCGCCGACTTGCTTCATCGGGCGGGGCGTCGAGTGGCGGTGACGTTCGGCGACCCGGTCGACCTGGCGGGACTCGAACGATTGGCCGGTGTCTCGTCGCTCCGGATCGAGGGCTCGCGGGCGGAGTTCACAGCCTCCGGCGACGTCGACGCGCTGGTCAAGTTCCTGGCGAGCCAAGACGTCTCTGAGGTCGAGATAGCTCACCCCACGCTCGAGGAGGTCTTCCTCACCTACTACGACGAGAAACGCACATGACGGCGCTATTGGGGGCCAAGCTTTCAGAGCGCCGCCGAGCCGTGATCGCCTGGGGCCTTCCGCTTGGGCTTTGGAGCGCCTTCATCGTCGCCATCTATCCCTCGATCGAGTCCGCGCTCACCAAGGCTGTTCGAGGCTATCCCGCGTCGCTGAAGGAGGCATTCGGGGTCGGGGAGCTGACCAGCGTGGAGCAGTACCTGCATGCCGAGATGCTGAGCCTGATCGTGCCGTTGGTCGTCGGGTACCTGGCGATTCGCTCAGTTGCCATCGGCCTCTCCGGGGCGGCGGAAAGCGGTCGCCTCGATGTCCTGCTCTCTGCTCCGGTCTCCCGTCGCGACGTCGTCGTTGCTGACTGTGTCGCCACCGCCATCGAGCTCGCCCTCGTTCTGGCCCTCTCATGGCTCTTCGCTGTGGGGGCCTCTGCAATATTCGGTTCCGGTCTCGATCCGGGGTCGGCGCTCGCTGGATTCGCCAGCGTTTGGCCCCTGGCTCTGTTGGCCGGAGCGATCGCCGTGGTGATCACCGGGTGGTCGTTGCACACACCCGTGGTTACCGGCGCCGCCGGAGGGCTACTGATCGCCATGTACGCCCTCGATCTGGTGGGCCGACTCGACCCCAATCTCGACGGCCTGCGATACGCCTCGGTCTTTCGCTACTACGGCAATGCAATCGAGAGCGGGATCGATCCTTGGTCGTTTTTCGGTGTCGTGGGCGCGGCCGTTCTTCTAACCGCTGTGGGCACCGTGCTGTTCGAGCGACGCGATCTGGTCGCGTGAGTCTCGGGTAGGAAGGGCGCGTGCGAGCCCGCTGCGGTTGCGGCTGGGGCGTCAGAAAGCGGTGAGCACGAACAGCGTTCCAACCGACACAGCGATCATCGCCAGCGCTGCAGCCGTAACCCAGCGTCCACGCGGGCTCAGGATGTGTGCGCCCATGACCGCCGGATCACGTGCCAGGCGGCGCATGAACGGCAGGATCGCCAGCAGCAGCACCGCGTTGAGCGCCTGCGTGAGGTACAGGATCTTCACCAGGGGGGCGCCTGGAATCAGGACGATCGCGGCCGCGATAACCAGGACCACTCCATAGACGGTGTAGAACAGCCGAGCCTCGGCGAAGCTGTCGTTCAGGTCGGCGCGCCGGCCGAACGCTTCGGCCGCTGAATATGCGGTTGAGAGTGGGACGATGGCTGTCGCTAGGAGCGCGGCACCCAGGAACCCAAAGGCGAAGAGGGTGGAGGCGAAGCTGCCGGCGAGCGGCTGGAGCGCCTGGGCGGCGTCGCGCGAATCGTTGATGGAGACGCCGTTCGAGTGGAGCGTTGCGGCGCATGCCACGACGATGAAGAGTCCGATGACGCCGGTCAGAACGGCGCCGACGATCACGTCGATGCCCTCGAAGCGCAGGTCGTCGATTCGCAGGCGCTTGTCGACGGCGTAGGACTGGATGAATGCAAGGCCCCAGGGGGCGAGCGTTGTACCCAAGGTCGCTACCGCGATCAAGACGGCGTCCCTGGTCAGCGGGATGCTCGGCACCACCAAGCCTCTGCCGGCCGCCCCCCAGTCTGGATGGGCGAGGAAGCCCGAAACGACATAGGTGATGAACACGGTGCTCAACGCGAGCAGCACGTGCTCCACCCGATGGAATGAGCCGCGCAGGACGAGAAGAGAGACCCCGAGGCCCGCAATCGGCACCGTCGCGTACCTGCTCACATGAAAGAGCTCGCCGGCGGCGGCAACCCCGGCGAATTCGGCACAGAGTGTTCCGAGGTTCGCGATCAAGAGCGCGGCGAGGGCGACACCGGCGCCCCGCGGACCGTAGTTCTCGCGCACAAGCGCCATCAGGCCCTTGCGAGTGACGACGCCCATGCGCGCGCCCAGCAGGTGGAAGACGATCAGCGCGACGGTCGAAAGCGCGAGCACCCAAAGCAGCTCGTAGCCGTACTTTGCGCCGAGGATCGAGTAGGTGGTGATCCCGGCCGGGTCATCGTCGGAAAGGCCGGCGAGTACACCCGGGCCGACGACCGCCAGGAGCATCGCGGCAGAGCCCCCGCCCAGTAGCAGATGGCGGCGTCGAAGCAGGCCCGCATGGAAATGGCGGCCAGGGCGCCCGCGCGGATGCGTGCGGGTCCGTGACGGAGATTCACCCAGGCTCATGGCCGAAGCGTCGCCGCCACCGCGGACGGCCAAGCGCCCGGAGACCTGAGGAGTGACTCGTCAGACTGCTGGTCGTGGACGACGTCGCGCTCTTCCACATTCTCGGGGCGCTGGCGTTCGCTTCCGGGATCGTCGTGGCTGGAGTCGCCTTCGAGGCCGCGCGTCGCCGTGACACCCCCGCAAAAGCTTCGGCTGGGGCAGAGGGTGGATCGATGCGGCGCTTGGGCAGGAATGCTTCCTGAGTGCGGTCCCGTGTGAGCCATGGAGCAGCTTGGTGGTCTGGTACGGTCGCGCCGTGAACCGCCGGCCGCTTGGGGTAGCGACCGTTCTTGCCTCGGCCGCGGCCCTTTGGCTCATGGCGACGCCGGCAGGGGCCGCCGAGAGCGCCGCCGAGCAGCTGGTCGGGACCTACTCCCCGATCGTGATGCTCCGCGCGCAGGAGGACCCCCCCTGCGACACGAGCGAGGAGCAGTTCGAGCCCACGACGGTCGATGTGATGCTCGGAAACCCCCGCGTCGACCTGACCCGGCCACCCGAGAAGGGCGAGCCCGCGATCGCGCGGCCGGCGCCCTCCGCCGCGGAGATCGCCGGCCTGGGAGGTCGCTGGCACCTCGACGTCCCCGGGGACCCACTGAACGCCGGGTGCACGTACGCGAGGGACTTCGCGGGGCTCGTGGCGGCCGGCGAAGCACCGCCGATCACCTACGCGCACATCGCAAGGGAACGCGGGCATCCGGGCCTAGTCGTCCAGTACTGGTTCTTCTACTACTTCAACCAGTTCAACGACGTCCACGAGGGTGACTGGGAGGGCATGCAGATCGCCTTCGACGCGAACACGCCCCGTGCCGCGCTCGCAACCGGGCCGTCCGAGATCGCGCTGTTCCAGCACGGCGGGGGAGAAAAGGCCTCGTGGGACGACGACAAGGTCCAGAAGTCGGGAAGCCACCCGATCGTGTATCCCGCCGCCGGATCCCACGCCACCTTCTACGACTCGGCGATCTACGTCGAGAACGGCCAGGGCGGCTCGGGCCTCGGCTGTGACAACACGACCGAGCCGCTTCGGCGCGTCGTTCCCCGCCCGGTCCTGGTTCCCACCGACCCCCCGCCGGGCAGCCGCTTCCAGTGGCTCACCTACGAAGGGCACTGGGGAGAGAAGGAGAAGAGCTACAACAACGGGCCCACCGGGGCGAACACGAAGACCCAGTGGCGCGAGCCGTTTACCTGGATGGACGGCCTTCGCGAGGCGAGCCCGAAGCTCCCGGGCGGGCTGGCCCTCGGACCGGCGGTCACGCAAGCCTTCTGCCCCGCGGTCGCAACGGTCTCCAAGTGGGTCAATCTCGAGGCTCAGACGCGCCTGGGCGCGGTCCTGATCGCCGTCGTCCTGGTCCTCCTCGTCGCCACCCCGATCGCGCTCACCCGCTGGGCCCCGGTGGACCTCAGCCGCCTGCGGCGGCCACGCGCGTTCGGACAGCTCGTGCGGGCCGCGCGCCAGCTCTACGGGCGGCACTGGTCCACCTTCATCGGGATGGGGCTGTCGACGTTCTTGATCGTCGGCGCGATCGTGGGAATCGCCGCGCTGATCTCACTGGCCACGGGCGCGATCGACACCGGGATCTCGATCTCGCTTCCGGCGGTTGGGCGGTCGCTCGGATTCGCGGCGGCCGCCGGGGCGGTGATCGCCTTCGTACGAGACCTCGAGCGCGCGGATCGGGCCGGGTTCGTGCTCGCCTATCGCGAGATGTTCGCGCGCTTTTGGCGGCTGATCGGCGGACAGCTCCTGGTCTCGATCCTGACCGCGTTGCTCGCCATCACCGTGATCGGGATCCCGATCGCGATCTGGAAGTACATCGACTGGCAGTTCGTGCAGCAGGAGATCCTCTTCGAGGACAAGTCGATTCGAGATGCGTTCAGGGGCAGCACCAAGGTGGTGCGGGGGCATTGGTGGCGCACGCTCCGGATCGCCGGATTCTTCTGGCTCTTGAGCGTCGTCACGGGCCCCATCCTCGGCTTCGCGCTCATCTTCGCGAACCTCTCGCTCACCTGGATCAACATCATCGGGTCGCTCGTCTTCGCCCTCCTCGTTCCTTACGTCGCGATCGGCCGGACCCTTCTGTACTTCGACCTTCAAGCGCGCGCGGAGGGGGCGACGGAGCCAAGGAGCCGACGCTGGTGGTCGCGCGGGCGGCCGAGCCCGCAGCCCGGCTGAGCTACCGAGGCCGTCCGAGCGCCGCGAGACGCCGCTCGAGAAATCGGCGCTCCGACTCGGAGTGCGCCAGCTCGAGCGCCCGCTCGTAGGCGGCCCGGGCCTCCTCGAGGCGGTCGAGGCGCCTCAGGAGGTCCGCCCGCGTCGCGTGGAAGTAGTGGTAGCCGTCCAGCTCCAGGCTGTCCACGAGCGCGAGCGCCTCATGCGGGCTGCGCTCCTCGCCGATCGCGACGGCTCGGTTCAGCTCGACCACAGGGGAGCCGGTCAGCCTCGCGAGCTCGCCGTACAGCGCGGCGATCCGCGCCCAATCCGGGGGCTCGGCGGTGTGAAGCTCCGCGATCGCGGCCTGCAGCACGTAGGACCCCCGACCGCGAAGCGCGGTCGCCCGGTCGAGTGCCGCACGGCCCTCGGCGATCTGGGCGAGGTTCCAAAGCGACCGGTCCTGATCCGCGAGCAGCACGAGCTCGCCATCGCGAAAGCGGGCGTCGCGCCGCGCGTCGTGCAGGAGCATCAAAGCGAGCAGCCCCTGGGGCTCCGGCTCGTCCGGCATCAGCTCGGAGACGGCCCGTCCCAACCGGATCGCCTCGACAGCGAGGTCGCCTCGGCCGCCGTAGCCCTCGTTGAAGATCAGATAGAGGACCGCGAGCACCGCCGCGAGCCGGTCGGGGAGCAGGTGGTCCGGCGGGACACGGAACGGGATGCCGGCGGACTTGATCTTGCGCTTTGCCCTCACGAGCCGCTGCGCCATGGTCGCCTCGGGGACGATGAAGGCCCGCGCGATCTCCGCCGTCGTCAGCCCGGCGAGGGTGCGAAGCGTGAGCGCGACCTGAGCGTCGAGACCGAGCGCAGGATGGCAGCAGGTGAAGATCAGCTCCAGTCGCTCGTCCGGGATCGCGGCGTCCTCCATGTGGTCCTCCGTGGCCTCAGGAACCTCGAGCAGCTTGGTTTTCGCGGCGAGCGTCTTGTCGCGTCGAATCCGGTCGATCGCGCGATTTCGCGCCGTGGTCACGAGCCAGGCGCCGGGGTTGGCCGGCGCGCCGTCCCGCGGCCAACGCTCGGCGGCGATCGCGAACGCCTCCTGAGCGGACTCCTCGGCGAGCTCGAAGTCGCCGAGGAAGCCGATCAGGGAGGCGAGGACGCGCCCCCACTCGTCGCGGAATGCGGCGTCGAGCTCGCTCAGCGCTCCACCAGCGGCCTCACCTCGACCGCGCCGCCCATGCGGGCGGCCGGGATGCGCGCCGCCAGCTCGATCGCGGCGTCGAGGTCGTCGGCCTCGACCACGAAGTAACCGCCGAGGATCTCCTTCGTCTCGGCGAAGGGCCCGTCGGTCGTCAGGGTCTTGCCGTCCTCGACGCGGACGGTCGTCGCCGTGGTGGGCGGCTGCAGCTGCGCTCCCCCGGTCACGGCAGGCGCCTCCCTGATCGCCATGTACTCGGCGACGATGGCCATCTGCTCGGTTTCGGAAAGGCGCTCGAACTCGCCCATCGCCTCGTCGGTCGAGTAGATCTGGAGTATGTACTGCATAGGGTGGACCTCCTGGTGGGATTGTGATCGTCTCTACGACGAACGGCAAGGCGGGAAATCGACAGGCGCGGCGGGGACCTGACGCGGTAGTTTGCGGAGCGAGCCAACGGAGGAGCCCATGACCACGACCGCCGCACAGGACCTGGGGCAGCTCGACGTCGGCGATCTCGCGCTCTGGGCCGACGGGCCGCCCCACGACGTCTTCACCCGGCTTCGCAGCGACGCGCCCGTTCACTGGAGCCCGCTGGCGGACCACCCGGATGAGGCCGGCTTCTGGTCCATCACCAGGGCCGCGGACGTACGCGAGGTCAGCCTCGACTGGAAGACCTTCTCGTCGGAGGTCGGGGGAATCCTCGTCCTCGACGACTTCGGGATCCCGCTCGAGGCGCAGCGTCAGCAGATGATCTCGATGGACCCACCGCGTCACGACCGCCTCAAGGCGTTGTTTCAGCGGGGCTTCACGCCGAAGCGCATCGCGGAACACGCCGATCGCATCCGCGGAATCGTCAACCGGACGCTCGATCGGGTCGCCGAGCGCGGCGAGTGCGACCTGGTCACCGACGTCGCGGGGCCCGTGGTCTCGCGGGTGATCGGGTCCTTCATGGGCACGCCCGAGGAGGACGACGCGCAACACATGGAGGACACGAACCTCGCGCTCGGGTTCGGGGACGAGGACCTGCGCCCGAGCGAGGAGGCGCTCGCCGAGATGCTCACTCGGACCTGGAACGACACGATGGAGATCATCGCCGAGCGCCGAGAGAGCCCCGGCGACGACCTGATCAGCGTCCTCGTTCACGCCGAGGTCGAGGGCGAGCGGCTGACCGACTCCGAGATCTACATGGGCATCGGCCTCTTGGGCGCCGCCGGCAACGACAGCACCCGGGCGGTGTTCACGAGCGGGATGCGCGGATTGATGGAGAGCCGCGACCAGATGCGGCTTTTGCTCGAGGATCCCTCGCTGGTCCCGGGAGCGGTCGAGGAGCTTTTGCGCTTCTACCCCGCCTTCGCCCACTTCAGGCGCACCGCGACTCGGGGCGTCGAGCTCCACGGACAGGCCATTCGGGAAGGCGACAAGGTGCTGCTCTGGTATGTCTCGAGCAATCGCGACGAGACGGTCTATGAGAACGCGCAGCGCCTCGACGTGACCCGCCATCCCGACCACCAGGCGTTCGGCGCCGGCGGACGACACTTCTGCCTGGGCGCGGCGCTCGCCCGGCTCGAGCTCAGGACCCTGCTCGGCGAAACGCTGCGCCGCTTCGGTGACGTCGAGCTGGCCGGCGATCCCGTGCAGGCGCGCTCGCTGTTCGTGAATCAGCTGAAGACGCTGCCGGTCCGGTTCACGCCGAGCTCGCCGAGCTCCGCCGCCGGCTGAGCCCCCCAGCCGGGGCGGGCTGGAGCATCCGGCGCCAGCCGGACAAGAGGGCGTGGACGGCGGCGGCTCCGACGATCGGGTCCGCCGGTCCCGGGAGTCCCTTCGGGTGGAGGATGAAGGGGCGCGTCTGGGCGCCCCCGAGGCCGCCGTGGAACGAGATCAGCTCCTCGAACGCGCAGCCCTCGTCCAAGTCGGGGTCGTAGAAGCTTCCGACGAGGACGTCGGGAGCGTGGGCGAAGCCGTCGGTGCGAAGCAGATGGCGCGGCGCGGTGGGAGAGAACGGGGCGAGCGGGTCCTCTTCGCCCTCGATCCGGCCATCGACCAGATAGTGCGCCCCGCGCGCCCCGAGCGCGACCGGCCCCCGCTCGGCCGAGTGGACGAGCAGCCAGCCCACGTGCGGGTGGCCGCGCAGCGCCGGGACGAGCTTCGGATGTCGCTCGTCAAGCTCCTCGAGCGTGAGTCGTCGCGGGTGCTCCATCAGGTACACGAGCCCCAGATTCCCTGAGCCGAGCACCACCACCTCCCGGTCGGAGACATCGTCCTTCGGGTGCTTCTTCGCGGCGCGGCCGGTGGCCTCCTCCACGGCGTGCCCGGCCATCGCCCGCTGCTCGTCGCCGCCCGCGACTCCGGCCACCTCACCGCCGGACAGGGATCGCTCCACGAGCTCGTCGAGGCCGTACCCGTTTCGCTGCTTGAAGGTGGCCCCCTGCGTCTGCCCGTGATCGGAGAGGACGACGATCTCGTACGGCCGGCGGGCGTATCGCCGTGCGCGCTCGATGCGCCCGAACTGCTGGTCGAGCTTGCGGAGCGCCTCCATCGTGTCGGCGCGCTCGAGGCCGGAGTGGTGCGCCACCTCGTCGTAGCTCGAGAAGGTCGCGTAGACGGCGGGGCGGCCGAACATCATGTCCGTGAGCACCCCGTACGTGATCAGGTCTCGCACGACCACGCACATCGTCGCTCGCAGGAGCGGATAGATGCCCCCGCGGTGGCCTCGCGGCCGCACGTCGCGCCTCGCGGCGCGAATCGAAGCGGTGACCTCGAGCAGGATCTCCCACCCGAAGAGGACAAGCGCGCGCGTGACGTTGAAGCCGTTGGCGAAAAAAGCGCGGTATCCGGGATTCGGACCGCGCTCGGCCTCCATGCGACTCACGGTCAGGATGACCTCGTCGGCCTCGCCCGAGAGCAGGTTGCCTCGGCTGGCGCCGCCGTCGGTGAGGAGCCCGGCGCCGGTCGCGTGTCGGCGCTCGATCTCGGCGCAGTCGGCGGGCGCCGAGCAGGAGATCAGCTTTCCGGTTTCCTTCTCCACCCACCGGAACGCGGGGATGTCCTCGTTGGAGCCCAGCAGGATGCCCGCCTGACTGGCTCCCGTCTGGGAGGAGAGGTCGGGCTCCCACTCGTCGAGCTCGTAGCCGTCCTCAGCGAGCCATCGCGCCATCGTCGGCGCGCTTCCGTCCCTCATCGCGTGCTGCAGCACCGGCAGGGCGAGCCCATCGATCTCCAGGAAGACGATCCCGGGAACGTCGGTCGGGGCCGCCGCCCCCTGGCGCCGCGCCACTCGTTGCACGACACGAAGCCCGTAATCGTCGTCGTCGTTGGTGCCGAGCACGACCTCGAGCGCGATCGAGACGGCGGCGATCACCAGGGCCGCGAGGAGCGCGCTCCCGAACGAGTCGACATCGATCGCCGCGGGCGCCGCCCTGTGGGCGATGAGCAGGGCCGCAGCGTCGATCGCCAGGATGAGCACGAACCCGGCGGCGACCGTGAACGGGAGCCGAAGGGACGCGACGACCGGCGGCAGCACCGCGTTGAAGACCGCGATCACCGCCGCCACGAGCACCGCGCCCCCGAATTCCTCGAGGCTCACGCCGGGCACCAGCAGGGCGGCCACGTGGACCGCGATCGCCGCGACGATCCACGAGACGATCAGCCTCGTCGGCCGCAGTCGCGGCCTGGACGGCTGCCAGCGGGCCGCCCGCTCCGCGTAGGACGACGCGGTCACGTCTTCGGGGCTCCCTCGGTGCGGCGGGATCGGCGCTCGGCGGTGAAGTCACGGCTCCGCTCCTTAGCCTCCCCGTAGGAGGTGCGCACCAGCTGTTTCCCCCCCGACCAGCCGAACACCCACGAGACGAGCACCACGGCGAAGACGACGTCCCAGGCCGAGGTGATCAGCTGCTGTGAGACCGAGTAGGCGGTCGCGTTGCCGGACTCGGTCGAGTCGGAGAGCACAGCGGTGTTCATCGCCTGGGTGACGCCCACGCCGCCGGGCGTGACGGAGACGCTGTTGGAGACCGAGTTGGACGCGCTCACCGAGGCCACGTTGTGGAAGGTGACCGGAATCCCATAAGCGCCGAGAAAGACCGCGATGATCCCGAGGCGTGCCAAAAAACTGCCGAGCTCGGGCAGCGCCAGTCGGATGAGGGCGGTTTTGGGCTCGCGGAGAATGGCTCCGCCGGTGGCCAGCTGCGCGCGAAGCTTGGCGAGGCGCCTCCAGAAGATTCGCGCGAGGATCGTCAACAGGGCGATGCCGCCGCCCACCAGGACGAAGAGGAGCGCCGCGTGATCGGAGACGAACCCGAGCTTGATCGAGAACGAGCCGCTCACCGAGAGGAACAGATAGATGTAGAGCGTGATGTTGAAGACGGAGAACGGGATCTTCTGGACGACCAGCCCGGAGAACACCGCGGCGAAGGTGGCGCCCGCGATCACCGACGCGAACATCACGAGCATCACCCACGTCCCCAGGTTGGCCGGCAGGAAGTCGTTCAGCGCCACGGCCGTCGCATAGGAGGCGAGGACGAGCCTGAACGAGACGCCGGCGCGCGGGAACGCCGCCCGAAGGATCGCCAGCCAGGCGAGCGCCGCGAACACGGTCTGAAGCGTCTCGAGGACGATGCCGGCGCCGACCGCCCATCCCGGGACCTCGGCGACCTTCTTGAACAGCGTCCGGATCCAGTCGAAGACCGGCACGCCAAGCAGGTCGAGCAGCGCCAGCGCGGCCGCGACGCCCGCAGCCCACGCGCAGGCCCGGGCCACCCGCGGCCCGATTCGAGACGGGCCGGGGCCCTCGATGTGGCTGGATGCTGCCTCGATTCGCCCACCCTATCCAGGCCCCGGCGGACCCCTGCGGTCCATTCGGACTGATGTGATGTCGTGATGGCCCAACCCGACCCGCGCGCCGCGAGCATCACCTACCTCGGTCACTCGACGGTCTCGATCGAAGCGGCGGGCGCGTGCCTTCTGACCGACCCCCTGCTGCGCAGCCACCTCCTGGGGCTCCTGCGACGCCGTCCTCCCCTGAGCGCGTTGGGTGCCGCGGCCAATCCCGACGCGGTCCTCGTCTCCCACCTTCACTACGACCATCTGGACGTGCGATCGCTGCGGATGCTCCCGGCGGGCACGCGTATCGTCGCGCCGCTCGGCTCGAGCCGGTTTCTAGAGCGACGCGGCTTCGGTGACGTGGTGGAGCTGGGCGTGGGCGAGAGCGCTTCGGTGGGTGGCCTCAAGGTGATCGCCGTCCCGGCCCACCACGGCCGCGGCGGTCGGCCCGGAGCGGGGAAGGTGGATGCGATCGGCTACGTGATCGAGGGCGGCGTCCGCGTCTACTTCGCCGGCGACACCTCGCTCTTCGACGAGATGGCCGCGATCGGCGACCGGCTGGACGTGGCGCTCCTGCCCGTTTGGGGATGGGGACCGCGGCTCGGACCAGGCCACCTGGATCCGGTCACGGCCGCCGAGTCGCTTCGCATGCTCAGGCCGAGGCTCGCGGTGCCGATTCACTGGGGCACCTACACGCCGATCGGCGCCCCCCGGCTATGGCCCTGGCTGACCACGGACGCGGGGCGCCGATTCGCGCAGGAGGCCGCCCTCCTCGCCCCCGAGGTCGACGTCAGGGTGCTGGCGGCCGGGGAGTCGCTCGCGCTCGCCTAGCTGCGCCGGCGACGTCCCTGGGTGCGGCTGGCCGTGCGCCTGGTCGCCCGGCCGGCGGGCTTGCGCCGGGCGGCCGTGCGCTTCGTGGTCGAGCGAGCGGGGGCCTTGCGGCGGGAGGAGGCGGTGCGCTTCGCGGTCTTGCGACCGGCGGCCTTGCGGCGCGTGCCGGGCCGGGCGGCGGAGAGTCGCTTCTGAGCCTGCTCGGCCTGGCGGCGAATGGCGGTGCCCAGCTTGCTCGCGTCTCGGCGAGCTTCCTTGACGAACTTCTCCACGTCCCTGTGGACGCCGCGCGCGCCGGTGCCCGCCTCCTTGCGGAGCGCCTTCAGCGCTTCCTGGGCTTCGTCGAGCGCCTTGTTGAGGCGGCGCAGCGCGGCCGGCTCCTTGGCGGCCGCAGGCTTTCGAGTGGTGGTTCGGCGACGGGTCTTTCGAGTCGCGGTTCGACGACGGGGCGCGGCCTTCTTGACAGGGGGCATGGCGACTCTCCTCGCTCGGGGATTCCTGCTGCCCGCGAGCCTATCGGGATCGGTGGCGGCTCGCCGTCGATCGTCCGTTGACGCGATAGGGTCGGCTGACGATGTTCGCAATCACCGAGGATGCCGCGAACGCGATCAAGGGAATCGTCGACGCCCCGGGGCTTCCCGACGGCGCAGGCCTCCGGATCACCTCCGAGCAGCACGAGGGCCCACGCACCGACCTTCGGCTCTCCGTCGTGGCCGAGCCCGAGGACGGCGACGATGTCCTCGCCGAAGAGCGGATCTTCGTCGCCCCGGAGGCCGCGGACTTCCTCGACGACAAGTTGCTCGACGCGGACGTGGTCGACGACGAGGTCCGGTTCAGCCTCGACCTGCAGGCCGAGCGCCTGTAGACCGATCGCCGCTCGGCCCGAGAGCCGGAGCGGTGACGGCTGGGGCTCGCATCGGTTAGGTTCCCTGCTCACCCAGACCCGGGAGGAGCCTTGGACGTAAGCCTCTTGAAGACCATCCCGCTGTTCGCCGACGTTCCCGACGAGAAGCTCGGCAAGATCGCCCCGTTCGCGACCACCGACGAGTTCGCCGAAGGCGAGGTCGTGGTTAAGGAGGGTGGATACTCGAACCACTTCTACGCGATCGAGGAGGGCACCGCGAAGGTGGAGCGCGACGGCCAGCACCTCGCGGACCTCGGCCCCGGGGACGTGTTCGGGGAGCAGGGCCTGCTTGAGAAGCAGGAGCGCTCGGCGACCGTCATCGCCACCTCCCGCCTGCGTGTGATCAAGATCGAGCACTGGGAGCTTTCGCGGATGCGAAAGGAGATGCCCGAGGTCGTCGAGCAGCTTCAGCGCAAGGTCTCCGAGCGCGGCAGCTAGCACGCCTACGGCCTGCGCCACGTAACGCGCCCGAACCCGGCGACACCGGACGCAGAGCGGAGGATGTCGCCGGAGTTATTAGACTCGCGGGCGACATACGGCCGGTGGTCAAGGGAAGTCCGGTGCGAAGCCGGCGCGGTCCCGCCACTGTGA